>JXQG01000022.1 GCA_001007665.1 Candidatus Synechococcus spongiarum SP3
AATGCCTTGCCACAGGGATGCCTCATTGGCGGCCATCCCGGAGCGGATGCGCTGCTGCCTGAACCAGGTTGTCTTGGTCTTGCGTCCTACAGCACGGGCCAACGGGCAGATGGAGAGACTGTTCTTGGCATTCACCATCAAGCCAACGGCCAGAAACCACTTTAGCAACGGCGCCATGGTTTTCTCGAAGATGATCCCGGACAACCCAGCGACCGACCCGCCTGCCCTCCTGCTTCTGCCCTACCCGGTGACGGACGCAATGGGGACAACAGGGTTGCTGGCCCCAGTGCTTCTCCTCCAGATGCTAGACACACGCTTGATTGGCCGGGAAAAGACTGGCTGATGCTCATCAGCTCCATCGCTGGCCTCATCGGACAAACCTGCCATCAGCCACCCCTCTTATCTTTTGTGGAGAGAGTTTGCATGGGCCAGCAGGCTTTACCAGTCGGGGGAGATAGCAATTTCGTGGCGCCCTTCAGATCATGCCAGCGCTGCTTGAATCACGTTCACCACGCTCCAGCGTTGCATTGCTTGTGCAACGTCCAGTGGAGTCCCGCCATTCTTGCCCGCAGCATGAAGATCGGCCCCGGCATTGATCAGAACCTGAACAACGCCTGAATGCCCTTCCAAAGCCGCAATGTGCAGGGGAGTCCAGCCATTCTTGCCTATAGCATGGAGATCGGCCCCGGCATCGATGAGAACCTGAGCAACGTCTGAATGCCCTTCCAAAGCCGCAACGTGTAGAGGAGTCCCACCATTCTTACCAACAGCATGAAGGTTGGCCCCAGCATTAATCAGGGTGTTCACAACTTCTGAATGTCCCACCCCGGCCGCAATATGTAGCGAGGTCCAATCATTTTCAATTTTGGCATGAAGGTTGGCCCCAGCATTGATGAGAACCTGAGCAACACCTGAATGCCCTTCCGAGGCCGTATAGTGCAGCGGAGTCCAGCCATGCTTGTCTGTAGCATGAAGGTTGGCGCCAGCATTGACCAGAAGCCGGGCAATCTCCAAATATCCCTCCAAGGCCGCGACGTGCAATGGGGTCCAACCGTTTTTGCCGGCCGCATGAAGGTTGGCGCCAGCGTTGATCAGAAGCTGAGCGACTTCTGAGTGCCCTTGTAAAGCCGCGACGTGCAGTGGAGTCCCACCATTTCTGCCAGTTGCATGAAGGTTGGCGCCAGCATTGACGAGAACCTGGGCAACGTCTGAAGATCCAACCACAGCCGCAACGTGCAGTGGAGTCCAGTTATTCTTTGTTGTAGCATGGAGGTTGGCGCCAGCTTCGATGAAGACGTTCGCCACTTCTGCATGTGCCTCCGAAGCCACAACATGCAGCAGGGTCCAGCCATTCATGTCTGTAGCATGAAGGTCGGCGCCAGCATTGACGAGAGCCTTCACCTCTTCTGGATTCCCCTTGCATACGGCCTCGTGCAGTGGCGTCTTGCCGCCTTGCTTCACGGAATCCGCATGGGCGCCAGTTTTGGCGAGAGCTTGGGCGATGTCCGGATATCCTTTGTACACCGCCTCATGGAGTGGCGTCTTGCTACCTTGATCTACGGGAGTGGCATGGGGGCCGGCATTGAGTTTAGCCTTAGCCATTGATCAGGAGCGATGAACTGAAACTTTACTCCTACTCTAGGGCACCGCAAAAAACCGGACAAGTTTTCTGCACGGGATACCCTCGCGCCATGAGAAAGTCAGTTGTGGAGCGGGTTTACATGGGCCAGTCGGCGTTACCAGGCAGGGGAGACAGCAATTTTTCGTAGTGCCCTGTATTGAGCAGCCAGAGATACCATTCCCACCTCCTATCATCTCATCATCGTTACAGGATTACCCCTGCCAGCCTGTCATATTCAAGGCCTCTTCAACAGAGGCTCAATTCGTGAAACAGCGGCTGTTGGCCTGAATATGGAATTTCGTCTTGGATTCTCTCTCCGCTCGAGGCGCTGATCCCGGGCGCACCTGCCGGATGTGGAATCGTTCGCGTTTTCCTTCCCTGCAGCGCGGCGGTAGAGGCCCGACAACGACGGCACGGCGCCAATTCACGGTAATGTTTGTAACGGCTGTAGTCTTGCCATCCCATGACCGCCACCCTTCCCGGACCACTCACCCAGGCGCAGCAAAACCATGGCACCCTCGATGTGGACAGCAGCTTGCTGCGCTATGACACCCAAATCCGGCGGCGACCCACGCGCACGGTGAGGGTGGGCGACGTGCCCATTGGCAGCAACCACCCGGTGGTGGTGCAGTCCATGATCAACGAGAACACCATGGACATCCCGGCCGCTGTAGCGGGAATCCGTCGCCTCGCCGGTGCGGGCTGCGAAATTGTGCGGGTCACGACGCCCTCCTTGTCTCATGCCAAGGCCATGGGACGCATCCGCCAGCAACTGCGGGACGAGGGCTGTACGGTTCCTCTGGTGGCCGACGTGCATCACAACGGCATCAACATTGCCCTGGCCGTGGCCCAGCACGTGGACAAGGTGCGCATTAATCCCGGCCTGTTCGTGTTTGATCAACCGGACCCCAACCGGCAAAGCTTCAGCGCCGCAGAATTTGCGGCAGCCGGGGAGCGGATCCGCAACACCTTTGGCCCCCTGGTGCATCTGCTGAAGGAGCAAAACAAGGCTCTGCGCATCGGCGTGAATCACGGCTCCTTGGCGGAGCGCATGGTCTTTACCCATGGAGACACGCCCCAGGGCATGGCGGAGTCCGCCATGGAGTTCATCCGCATCTGCGCCGAGATGGACTTCCACAACATTGTGGTGTCCATGAAAGCGTCCCGGGCAGCGGTGATGTTGGCGGCCTATCGGCTCGTGGCGGATGCCATGGATGCGGAAGGGTTCAACTATCCGCTACACTTAGGGGTCACGGAGGCAGGGGATGGAGACTATGGACGCATCAAAAGCACTGCCGGAATTGCCACCCTGCTGGCGGAGGGCCTGGGGGACACCATCCGTGTATCGCTGACGGAGGCGCCGGAGCGGGAAATTCCCGTGTGCTTCTCCATTCTGCAGTCCCTCGGGCTGCGGAAAACCATGGTGGAGTATGTGGCGTGCCCCAGCTGTGGACGCACCTTGTTCAACCTGGAGGACGTCCTCAAGCAAGTGCGGAGGGCCACAGCTCACCTGACGGGGTTGGATATCGCGGTCATGGGGTGCATCGTCAACGGCCCCGGAGAGATGGCCGATGCAGACTACGGCTATGTGGGCAAGGCTGCGGGAACCATTTGCCTCTACCGGGGCCGTGAAGAAATCCGCGTGGTCCCGGAGTCCGAAGGTGTGGAGGCTCTCGTTGCCCTGATTAAGGAGGATGGTCGCTGGGTCGATCCCTGAACTGGAGCGGCCATTGGCTCGCCTTGCTCAGCGGGGACTGGCCATCAGGGCCTCAACGAACTCAAAGCCACTGAAGGGGCGCAGATCACGGAGACCTTCCCCGGCGCCAATAAAGCGGATGGGGAGATTGGCCTCACTGGCCACAGCCAGAGCAACGCCCCCTTTGGCGCTGCCGTCCAACTTGGTCATCACTACGCCCGTGAGCTGAGCAGCTTGGGCAAACGCCAAGGCCTGACGCAGGCCGTTTTGCCCCTGACTGGCATCCAGCACCAGCAAGGACTCAACCTCCGCATCGGGAGCTTTACGGTCAATAATGGTGCGAATTTTGGCCAACTCCTCCATCAAGTTGTGTTTGGTCTGCAGGCGGCCTGCAGTATCCACCAGCAGCAACTCGACCTGCTTGGCCTGGGCCGCGCCAATGGCGTCAAACACTACGGCAGCCGGATCCGCGTTGGCGGAAGGATTGGCGACCACCTCCACCTGGCTGCGCTCTGCCCAGATGCTCACCTGCTCCACTGCCGCCGCCCGAAACGTGTCGGCAGCCGCCACCATACAGCGATAGCCACTGCGCACCGCCAAGTTGGCAAGCTTGCCCAGGGTTGTGGTCTTGCCCACGCCATTGACCCCCACCAGCAGCCAAACATTGAGCCGCTCCCGTTGCGGGGCCAGCAGATCGCAACCTGTTGCACGAATGGGCCGCTCCAGTTGCTGCCGCAGTTGATCCTTCAGCAGGCGGAGGCCTTCACTGGGGGGCACTACCTCCTCGTTGATGCGGCGGCGCAGGGCATCCAGCACGGCATCGGTGGCCTCTACGCCCACGTCGGCCTGGAGCAGCACCGCCTCCAGGTCATCCACGGTTTCAGGAGTAAGGGGGTCGTCTCCCATGCTGTTCAGCAACTGCGTGACCAAACCACGACGGGTTTTTTCCATGCCCCGCCGCAGGCGTCCCAGCCAGTGAATTTCCTCCAGGGACACGTCCTCCACCTGCCGGCCCTGGGCAGCGAGCACCTCAGCCGACCACGTGAACTCCTCGTCAAAGCTGCCCAAACCAGGCTCAGGCGTCACCACGCCGTCCGCCTGGCGGGAAGACTCTGCGCCGATGGCCTGTTCATCCAGCGCCGCCTGCCGTTGTTCCCGTTCAGCGGCTGCTCTGGCCAGGAGACCCATGCCTGCTTCCGATGGCGGCGGCGGCGGCGGGGACGGCGCCTCGGCCACTGGTGAGGTGGGTTGCGCCGCAACGGTTTTGGCCGTCTGTTCAGCCTTCAGACGTGTGTAGGCTGCCTTGGCCCAATCCAGGGTGTCCTGTGATGCTTCTACAGATGGGGTGGTCTCTGGTTGTGGAGCGGTGCTTCCTTCGGCGGACGCAGTGGCGCCGGCTGGCTCCCCAGGAGGTGACGGAACCGGGGGCTGCCAGGCTGGGGACGGCTCCGGTGCTGGGGATGTGCCCAGTGGGGGCAGGGTCTGCTCAATCACTGGGCTGGCCGGTGGCGCCTCGGGAGACTTGACCTGTGGAGACTTCACCCTTGAAGACTGGTCATCCTCGGCGGGTTTCCTTACCTGACGGCGTCTAAACCAGTCAAATACCATGCTTCAGGCTCCACTGTGGGACAACTGCGCTGCTGTCAAGCGGCGCAGGATGCCGTTGATCCGCCGTCGTCCTTCCGTATCGCTGTAGGTGTTGGCAAGGGCAACGGCCTCATTGCACACCACCGCCACAGGGGTATCCAACACCATCAACTCCGCAGCAGCCAGCCGCAAAATGTTGCGGTCCACCTGGGGAAGCCGGGCCAGGCGCCAGCCTTCCATCACGTCATCCAGTTGCCGATCCAGAGTGGCGCGATGCTCCCTCACGGCAGCAGCCAACCTCAGGCAATGGCTGCGCACCTGCTCCTGTTCAGCCACCAGCAGCAACCGCGGCAGATCCAGCACGGCAGAGAGTCGGTTGATTACCTGCTCAGCCTTCTCCAGCCCCATCCGCAGGTTGTCCCGTGCATTGGCCAGTGCATGGGACCCCAGTTCACTCTCCAAAGCATGATGTTGCGCCGTGTGCAGATCCTGAGCAGAGCGCTCCAAAGCGTCGCGCATGTGGCCATGGAGGGCGGCAAGGGCGGCAAGCAGCAGATCCTCCAGCGTCAGATCATGGTCAGTTGTCTTGTCACTGATCTGCCCCAGGATGAGAAGGGCCAACTCCCGAGCCAGGGAACGGCTTGATTGGGCCATGGTGTCAGGCCCCGCCTGAGGGGAAGTAGGAGATGACGGGCTGCCCCTGTGGGTCCGGGACCTCGGAAGGGACAGAGGGCTTCTGGTCAGGACTGAGAATACCGGCCGAGATGATGGTTCGGAAGGCCATATCCACGGGGATATCAAGGGTCTTCACATCCTTCTCGGCCACCAGTGCATACCAGCCGGTGGTGGGATTGGGGGACGTGGGGATGAAAATATTGATCATGGGTTCGGAAAAAAGGGGCTGTAGAGACTGACCCACCGGACCGGTCACAAAGGCCATGGCAAAGGTGCCTTCCCTGGGATACTCCACCAGCACCACCCGACGAAACCGGTTGGAGTTGTCCCCGAGCAGGGTCTCCAAGAGCTGCTTGAGGGTTTTGTAAACCGTTCCAGCGAGGGGGATTCGAATGAGTGTATCCTCTCCAAACGCAACCAGGGGCCTCACTACAGCGATGCGGGCCATCAGGCCAATGAGCAGAATGCCCAGCAGTGGCACCAGCAACCCCACCATCAAGTTGATGAAGCTCAGCAGCAAAGGGTTCTGGGTTTGCAGGGGATTGAACTGCTTGGGAATGGAGGTCAAGAACCCCACCGCCATCCGCGCCACGATGGTGGACAGCCAAAGCGTTGTGGCCAGAGGGATCACCACCGCCAAGCCTGTCAACAGGTCGTTTTTGAGGTCGTTGCGCAAGCGGGCAAGGGGACCTGGTCCTATGTCTTTCCTGGACTCCGGCATAATCCTTCCGGGTTCTTCGTTCGGCATGGTGGAGATCTAAAGTCTAATCCGTTGGTCGGTCGTCTTTGGCCAGGGGGTTTTTGTTTTCGGCGCCCGCCAAACCTGCCAGGGCAACACCAGCAATGATGGCTGCTCCCACCGCCAGCACCGCCTCGGGCAGTTGGCGGAACAGCCGCGCCCCCCACACTTCCCGCATCCCTGCTCGGGAATGGTTCTCCCGCACCTGCTGTAAATCGTCCAGATCACTCAGAACCATCTGCTTCAAGGCGGCCACGGCCTCATCGGCGCCAGCATCCGGGGGCAGATCAGGGAGACCGGAGCGCAGCTCCTCCAGGCGCTCCGGCTCAGCCAGTTCGTCCAGGAACGCAGCGGACTGGATCTGCTCCAGTTCGTCCCGCAACTGAACAGCCTCCTGCTCCATGGCAGCCTGCTGCTGGGCAAAAGCCTGCTGCAACTCCACCTCCCCAAGAATTGTGCTGCCCAGAAACAGAATGGCCAACAGGATGGCCAACACCGCGGTGAGTTGCCAAGTCAGCCGCTGGGCCGTTGCCATGGCTCTGGCCGACAAGGCCCCGGCGTTGGCCTGGAGTGCCATGGCGGCCAGTAGCAAGCCCACCAGGGCCATGGGGCCATGGTCGTGAACAGTAAATGCCAAGGTGCCCAGGAGAACCCCAGACTCTCCCTCCTGAGGGCTGCCCACCCAAACGGCCAGCAGCTTCAGCAGTAGCACCGTGGTGAGCGCCAGCCCGATCCATGGAAGCCATAAGGTCCGCCAACGCATGCTTGAGTTGCCAAGAGACACAACGGTCTCCATCCTGGCATTCGTCTTGATCCTGAATCAAGAACAGTTCCGTACCCGCGACCTCTACCGTGGATTCAGTGGACTCAATGGATTCAACCGCCTCCCGTCCTCCGGCTTCACTGCAACCGGAGGACGTGGCCGCATGGCGTCAGCATTGGCAAGAGGGCAACACCCCTTGGAATCTGGGTCAGCCAGCACCGGAACTGGTGACCGTCCTCAGGCGTTGGCGGCCCGTGGGCCGTGCCCTTGTTCCTGGCTGCGGCCATGGCCATGAGGTCTCCCTGCTCCAGGATCTGGGCTGGGACGCCGTGGGATTGGACGTTGCTCCGGAAGCTCTGGCCGCAGCCCGACAACGGGATCCAGGTCCCCAATGGTGCTGCAGGGATGTTCTGAATCCACCACTGACATGGCAGGCAACCTTTGACCTGGTGCTGGAGCACACCTGCTTCTGTGCATTGCCACCCCGCTGCCGTCCAACCTATGGCCAAGCGGTGACCAACCTGCTGCAACCTGGTGGGGATTTTCTGGGCTTGTTCTGGTGCCATTCCCGCCCCGATGGGCCTCCCTTTGGCTCCACGCCTCAGGAATTGAAGATATGTTTTGGCAGGACCCTGCGGTTGATCACCCTCCGGCGGGCACAGCACTCCGTGAAGGAACGTTGTGGAGAAGAGTGGCTAGGCCACTGGCAAAAGCCGTAACCCAACCCACAATGAACGAAAAAGCCAACACACTTCATGGTGGCCGCCCTCACTGTTCCCCCATTGGGTGCGTCCGAACAGTTGGCTTTGCTCTGGGCAGTGGCCGTTGCTGTGGGGGCAATGGCGCGGCTCGCGTCACGCCTCTTGGCCATCCCGGCAGTTGTGTTGCTGCTGGCCGGTGGATTGCTCATGGGCCGCCAGGGACTGGGCCTGATCGAACCCCTTGAACTGGGCTCCGGACTGGAAACAGCCGTGGAGTTGTTGGTGGCCCTAGTGCTGTTCGAGGGGGGGCTGGGGTTGCGGGTGCCGGACTCCCTTCTGGGACGCCGCCTGCGCAAACTGGTGATCTTTGGCCTGCCAGTGACCTTGGCAGGGGGTCTGTTGATGGCCCACTACTGGGCCCAGTTGAGCTGGGAACTGGCAGCTCTGTTTTCCGCCATTGCTTCCGCCACGGGACCCACAGTGATCGCACCGTTGGTGCGCCAGATGGGACTACAGCCCCCCCTGGCAAAACTCCTGGAAGGGGAGGGACTGCTGGTGGAGCCCATCGCCGCTGTGGGGGCCTTGGTGGTTCTGCAGTGGATTCTGGAGCCGTTCACTGCCGGCTACGGGCTTCTGGCGGTGGATCTCCTGAGTCGACTCGGTTTGGGTTCCCTCTTGGGAGCTCTGGCGGGCGGATTGCTGTCTCTCCTGTTGCAGCGCCTACCTGACGAGCCAATGGATTCCGTACGGCTGCAGCTTTGTCTTGGCGCCTTGATGCTGCTTTCGGTGGGCTGCGAGCAGTTGATTGGCCCGGCAGCAGGGCTACCGGCCGCAGCCGTGGCTGGCTTCGTGGTGGGCTGCGTTCTGGAAGCCCGGTTGGGGGACCTGGAAACCCAGCTCAGCCAACTGGCCCAGTTGGCTGTCACTCTCTTGTTTCCCCTCCTGGCCGCGGACGTGACCTGGAGTGACCTCAGGCCTCTGGGCTGGAGAGGCATGACCTGCGTGTTGAGCTTGATGCTGGTGGTGCGCCCCTTGGCCGTGATGCTGGGCAGCATTGGCTCCGACCTCTCCTGGCCTCAGAAGATCTTCCTGGGCTGGATGGCGCCGCGGGGCATTGTCAGCGTCTCCACCGCCAGCCTGTTTACCTTGCGTTTGGAGGAGGCAGGCATTCTGGGGGCGAGCCGCGTGCAGGGACTGGTGTTTCTCACCATCCTGATGACAGTGACCCTCAACGGTCTCGTCGCACCGTTGCTGGCCCGGTGGCTGCAACTCACCCAAGGGCTGCCTGTAACCGCGGACCATCCTCCCCCACCCCGTGGAGCAGTTCCCAGGAGAGCAGCAGATCCGGGCCGTGAAGACGCCCCAAAAGCGCCGCTCGAACCCCCTTCATCACCACTCCCTTCTTGACCCCTGCCTCCTGGGCTGCTGCTGTGAGCAGGGCCTTTGCCGACGATGCCTGAAACGTCCGGGGTCGGTGCTGGAGGATGTAACGCAGGGCAGCCTGGCAACCCTCGCTGTGTAACTGGGCGCGACTGGCATCGTCCAACTCCGGGGTGCTGAGAAATGGGCGTGCCTGCTGCACCCCGTCTTGAAGCACCACCAGGGACGGCCCCAGCAGGGCTGCCAACTGTTCCTGCCAGACCTGGGGCTGGTTGGTGTCGAGCCCGGCCTGTTGCCACCGCGGCAACAGGGCGTTCCGTAGGGTGGCCCCGTCCATGGCGTGAAGTACCTGGCTGTTCAGCCAATTGAGCTTGTCCCAGTCAAAGCGGGCCCCAGCCTTGTTGACTCTGTCAAACTCGAACACAGTGGCGGCATCCCCCAAGCCGAAGCGCTCCCCCAGATCAGTTGGGGGTGACCAGCCCAGGAGGCACATGTAGTTGCTGATGGCGGCAGCGGTGTAGCCCAGCTCCTGAAAGTCGGCAATGGAGGTGACCCCATCCCGCTTGGAGAGCTTGCGACCCTCCTTGTTCAAGATGAGCGGGGTGTGGGCGAAGGAGGGCTGAGGGGCGCCGAGGGCCTTGTAGAGAAGGATCTGCTTGGCTGTGTTGGCAATGTGGTCTTCCCCCCGGATCACGTGGGTGATGCCCATGGCGATGTCGTCCACCACCACAGCCAGGTTGTAGAGGGGATCACCAATCTGGTCGGCAGGGGCGCGACGGGCAATGACCATGTCACCCCCCAGGTCAGCCCCCTGCCAGCGCACGGGACCACGCACCATGTCTTGCCAGAGAATGTCTTGCGGATCCTCAATGCGGAAACGCACCACGGCATGGCGCCCCTCCTTGTGGAAAGCAGCAACCTGCTGGGGGGACAAGTGGCGGTGGCGGTTGTCGTAGCGGGGCGCCTGCCGGGCTGCCTGTTGAGCCTCCCGCATGGCGCTCAATTCTGCCTCGGTGGCATAGCACCGATAGGCCTGACCACTATCCAAGAGGGCAGCAATGGCCTCCTGATGGTCCTTGCTGCGCTGACTCTGAAACACGATCTCCTCGTCCCAGTCCAGCCCCAGCCAACGCAGGCCCGTCAGAATGCTGTCCGTGAAGACTGGTTGGGAGCGCTCCCGGTCTGTGTCCTCAATGCGCAGCAAAAACCGGCCGCCGTGGCGTCGGGCAAACAGCCAGTTGAATACCGCTGTCCGGGCAGTGCCCATGTGCAGATTTCCCGTGGGGCTGGGCGCAATGCGAACGCGAACAGACACCTGGTGGTCGTGGGATGGATGGAGAACCATTTAAGCAACGGGACCGACGGGATTCGAACCCGCAACTTCCGCCGTGACAGGGCGGTGCTCTAACCGGTTGAACTACGGTCCCACAAGCAGTTTTCCATTCTACTGGCTGAGGCCGGCAGACGTCAATACCTCAGCTCAGCCCATCAGATGTTGCATCTGGGCGACCATGGCGGTGATGGTGTCCGGGTTGGCTGGCTTCCGACTGTGGCTCAGCAACTCGCGACCCAGCACGATGCAGCCCAGGTGGCTCAGCTGGATCCGCATGGCGGAGAGGATTTTCTGGCCGCCGCCGCCGGAGTGGGTGGCCAGAGCAACAGGCTTGCTGCTGAACAGGTCACGGAAGTCTTCCGCAACGCAGGACAGCCAGGCGATGGCGCTGGTGAGGCTGGGAGGAATGCCTCCGTTGTACTCCGGGGCACAGATCCACAGCCCGCGGGCCTCCGCCATGGCCTGGTGAAGCTGCGCGAAACCCGCCCCCGGCCCCCTGGATTCTCCACGGGATGTGTAGAGGTTCAACTCAAGGGAGGTGAGATCAAGGATGGTTGCAGGTAGGCCTGCCTTCTGGCTGGCTGCCAGGACATGCTCGGCCAACTGGAGATTGCGATTGTGGCTCGCCGCCAGGATCAGGAGGGGAGATGGCATGAATTCAAGGGCGGAAGCCCGCGGGCTCGATCAAGCGCACCTGATTTCCCCTTGCCGTGAACTCACGACCCTGATCGCTTTGCACCACCACACGGCCGCCAGACTTCACACGAATCACACGGGCCCGAACCCAGCCCATGGCTGCAGATTCAAGCACTTTGACCAAGTCGCCAGGCTGAAGATCCATGGAAAAATTCTACTAAAATGAACCTCGAAAACAGGAGAGGAGAGGCATCAGACGCGCCGTGGAGGACTTGAACCCCCGACATCAGGTTTTGGAGACCTGCGTTCTACCAGCTGAACTAACGGCGCAATAGCTGATGCCTCCCATCCAGCTTAAATGTCTCGGTCAAACCGCTGCTTGACGCGGGTCGCCTTGCCCACACGGTTGCGCAGGTAAAACAGCTTTGCACGGCGTACCTTACCCCGGCGCCGCACGTTCACGGAGGCCGTCTGGGGTGAGTGAAGCATGAAGACCCGCTCAACGCCAATGCCTTGAAAGATGCGGCGCACCGTGATGGTCTCGTGAAGACCGCTGTGGCGCTTGGCAATCACCACACCCTCGTAGGGCTGAATCCGTTCCTTGCCCCCCTCGCTGATTTTTACCCCCACTCTCACGGTGTCGCCAACGAAAATGTCCGGCAGCGTACCGGAAGGCTTGAGCTGTTCTCGCTCAAACGCCTCCACCAGAGCCCGACCTTTCAGAACAAGTGTTGCCGGCTTGTCAGGGGCAGCATTGCTCTCTGTCTCTACTGATGGCTCATCCAGGGCGTCCGGACGAATGGTGGGCGGGGCGCTCATGTCACCTCTGCGTCTCAATGAACAGTCATGAACCTTAGCCGATCGACTTCCCCTTTGTCCCCATCCTTCTGGATCCGAAGCGGTTCCAGGCCAGGACGCTGCCCGTGACCAGCAGCCAGACCACCCCCACCGCTTCAGAGAGCACATACAGGCTTTTGCCTGGAGTTCCCAGCCACTCCCCCTCATGGAGCACCATCAGCCAATGCACCTGCGCCCGCTCCAGGCCCAGCCAGTCCTTGCCCAGGCGATAGGCCACACCCGTCAAGGCGCTGTTGAGCAGAGGGAGGAGCAGCAGCGGTCCCAGCCGGCCGTGCCAACGCCTCGTCAGGCCAACCATCTGTTGCCAACTTGGCCCTTTCATGATTGCGGCAGACTCCCCTGCCCGTTCATCTGCTTTAGGTTAGGGAGCCAGATCACAGTCCTATCGTGAACAAGCTCTTTGCTGACCTCCTCGTTCAAAGCGCAGGCACTGGCAGCCCGCGCATTCGACAGAGCAGACGGGGCATCGAGACCAAATCAGCCCAAGAGCTTGCCAGGATGCGACAAGCCAGCCGGATTGTGGCCACAGTCTTGAAAGAAGTCATGGCACTGGTGAGAGCGGGGCAGACCACCGCCGAGTTGGATGCCCATGCGGAACAACGCATTCGGGAGATGGGAGCCGTTCCCAGCTTCAAGGGCTACCAGGGCTTCCCCGCCTCCATCTGCGCCAGCATCAACAATGAAGTGGTCCATGGCATTCCCAGCCGCAAGCGCGTGATTCGGGAGGGGGATCTGCTGAAGGTGGATGCCGGAGCGTGTTTTGAAGGCTTTCACGGGGATAGCTGCGTCACCATTGCGGTGGGCTCCG
The DNA here is from genome assembly GCA_001007665.1 of Candidatus Synechococcus spongiarum SP3. Classification (GTDB taxonomy): domain Bacteria; phylum Cyanobacteriota; class Cyanobacteriia; order PCC-6307; family Cyanobiaceae; genus Synechococcus_B; species Synechococcus_B spongiarum_B. The sequence continues at coordinate 12,798 of JXQG01000022.1, forward strand.
CCAGTGACGTGGCCCAGCGGCTGAGCCGCGTGGCCCAGGAAGCCCTGATGCGTGGCCTGGCCCAGGTGCGGGCCGGGAACACGCTACTGGACATTGCCGGAGCTGTGCAAGATCACGTGGAGTCCCATGGCTATGCCGTGGTGGAGGACTACACAGGCCATGGCATCGGCCGCAACCTTCACGAGGAGCCCTCGGTCTTCAACTATCGCACCAACCAGCTACCCAACGTGCGCTTGCGCCCGGGCATGACCCTGGCGGTGGAGCCCATTCTGAATGCAGGTGGAAAGGCCTGCCGCACATTGCGGGATGGCTGGACCGTGGTGACTGTGGATCATTCCCTGTCCGCCCAGTGGGAGCACACGGTGGTGGTCACCCAGGACGGCTGCGACATCCTCACGGATCGGCGTTGACCATGGGTGGACGAGTGCAGAGCCGTCCATAGACAGCATTCACGAACCTTCCCAGGGGGGCCAGGAGGTAGGTGCAGGGATTGAAGCTCACAATGATGAGCCGCAGATCCCAGGCCGCCAAATCCAGGATCCGCTCCGCCACAAAATCGGCAGACATGGGACCATGGGGATTCAAGCCACTGTGAAACGGTCCCAGAACCAGACGCCGGATGGTGCAGGGTGCATCCAGGCTTTGCAGGGTGAGCAGGGTTCCCAGGCTGCGCTTGCTCACTTCGTAGATGGGGCTGAAGGCAGGTCCCACCTCCGCTTCGGATGTGTTGACCCAGAGTTCACGGTGGGCCCGCCGCTGGGCTGGAAGCTGGCGAGTTTGGCGGAGAAAAAGGTCAATCAAGGCCTGAGCACTCACGAGATTGGCTTGCAGCGTCTCGGCAATGGCCGTGGCGTCGCGGCGCCCAAGGGGATTGACGCCGTGGTTAATCACCAGGACGTCCACATCCAGAAGCAGGGCCTCCAGCGCAGCACCTATCTGTCCGTTCCACACCAGCCAGTCCGGGATGGGGCCGCCATCCTGTGGGGCCGGTCTCCGGCTGATGCCAGTCACCGTGGCCCCTCGGCGTTGCAGCCCCTTGCGCAGCGCCATGCCCAGGGCGCCACTGGCGCCCGTGATGGCAATGTGCCTTGACCAGGGATTGTGGCGCTCGTCCGTGGGTGTCATGGCCCTTCTCCTGCGGGAATCCTCGCCTGTGTTCCTGACCAGCGGTCCATGGAGACCTCCACCCATCACCACGGTAGCCAGAGCCGGAAACAGTTGCCTTTGTTTGGTCCCTACTGTGCGGCAGCGCCGGGATCCAGCCACTTTAGAGATGCCATGGCCATGTTCTCCCGAGGACAACTCACGGGGGCCCGGCAGATTCAGGACGGTGAACCCATCGCGTTTTCCCTGCGGTGGCAGCCCGGCCAGCTTCCCACGGACCCGTGCCCCTGCACGTTGACCATCGACCCCATCCCGGGAGCCTGCTATCGATTCTCCGTCCCCAGTTATCAGGTTGTGCTCTGGCTCCTGGAGGTGTGCCGCAGCAGGGCACACCATCCCAACGGTGAACAGGCTGCCGACATGCCCCAGGCCTTCTGGACACAACTGTTTTCTGCTTAAAGTGCATTCAGCACCTGGTCCTGGCGTTGTCCATCACCATGTTGATCGGCTCGGCAGAGCCCTACAGCGGCAAGTCCGCCCTTGTTTTGGGCGTTGCCCAGTGGCTGAAATCCCGGGGGATCAGCTTTCGCTACAGCAAACCGCTGGCCACCAGCCTGGAGCGCCAGCGCCAGCCTTCGGAACGCCTTTTTGACGACGATGCCCGCTTGATTGGGGACATGCTTCAGTTGGCGCCCACAGATTTGATTCCCTCGCTGGCGGCATCCGCGTCTGCAGGACATCTGGAATGTGTCGACCTGGGGCAGGCCATGGAGCGAGATTATTTTCCAGCGCTGCAGAAGGAACTGGAGGCCTCCGCAGCCCAGGTGACCCTCATGGAGGGTCCTGGTTCCTTGGCCGAGGGCTGCTGCTTCGGCTTGAACTTGCCGGCCCTGGCCAACCGTCTGGATGCCCCAGTGCTGCTGATTCATCCCTGGCAGGGCAGCACCAGCCTGGAGCCGCTCTTTGACGCCTTCTATCGCCTGGAAGGACGGGTCATGGGTGTGGTGCTCAATGCCGTAGATCCGGAAGTTGTTCCCTCCTTGAAGTGTGATCTGGAACCCCTGCTGAAGCGTTTCAACCTGCCACTGCTGGGCGTGTTGCCCCGCAGTCCCCTGCTGCGCAGTGTGAGTGTCCGTGAACTGAGTCAGCGGCTGAATGCGGAGGTGCTGTGCTGTCCGGAGCGGCTGGATCTTCTCGTGGAAACCCTGTCCATTGGGGCCATGAGTGTCAATTCAGCCATGCAGGTCTTCCGACGGCGGCGCAACATGGCTGTGGTGACCGGTGCAGACCGCACCGACATCCAACTGGCGGCCCTGGAAGCCTCCACCCAGTGCCTGATTCTCACAGGAGCATCATCCCCCCTCCCGGAGCTGATCACCCGGGCTGGAGAGTTGGAAGTACCCCTGCTCAAGGTAAGCAAGGACACCTTGAACACCGTTGCATTGGTGGAGCGGGCCTTTGGTCACGTGAGGCTCCATGAGCCCATCAAGGCCAGCTTCGCCTTGCGCCTGATCCAGGAAAACTGCGACTTCACCCCCCTCGTGGAGCGACTCAACCTGCCCCGCTCCTGAATCCCGCTCCGGTAACCGTTGTAAAAGCACCCGGGGAGCAGGGTGACTGCTACCTTGCAGAGAGCTTTGCATCGCCCTTGCCCAGATCCCTTGACGTGCCCCCGGTGGATCGGGTTGATACACTGGCCCATGAGTTGGCCCTGCTCAACAGCCAGGCCAAGCGGTCCATTGCCATGCTTGGATCCCGGCATGTGGCCATGACCACGTCCCACCTGGTGGAGTTGCTGGCCAGCGCCCTGGCGCGAGAAGGCCATAACCTGCTCACCTCTGGCGCCTTGGGGACCAATGCCGCCGTCATTCGTGGTGTTCTGGCGGTCAAGCCCAGCGCCTTGACGGTGGTGCTTCCCCAGAGCCTTTCACGCCAGACCAGGGAATCGCGCCAGCAGATGGAGAACGTGCTTCACCTGATTGAAAAGCCCGAGCACGATCACCTTCCTTTACAAGAGGCCAGCCACCTTTGCAACAAGGAAATTATCGAGCGCTGCGACCAGCTCATCTGCATGGTGTTCCACGACAGCCACACGCTGCTGGAAACGGCCCGGATGGCAGAAGATCAATGCCGACTGGTGAGTGTGCTCTATTTTGATTAGCGCCATGGGCATCTGGCTGACCAGTTGGGGACTGATTGACTTGGGGTCCGTCCTGCTGGTGCTGCTGCTGTTGGCGGTGTTTCTTGCCCGGTGGCGCCGCTGAGGAAAGTCAGGCAATCTCCGCAAAAGACTCGCGGAAGGCATCCAAGGTGGTGTCGATGTCGTTGTCGCTGTGGGCCAGGGAGGTGAAGCCCGCTTCAAAGCCGCTGGGCGCCAGGTACACACCGCGCTCCAACATGGCCCGATGGAGTCGGCCAAATCGCTCGTGGTCTGCCGCTTTGGCGTCAGCAAAGTTGCGCACGGGCTGATCACGGAAGAAGAAGCCGAACATGCCGCTGATGCTGCCGCCACTGATGGGCAGCCCCACCTCCCGCCCCGCCTCCAGGATCCCTGCCACCAACCGCTGGGTGACAGTCTCCAGATGGTCATAGGCGCCCGGGCGCTTGAGGAGTTCCAGGGTGGCAATCCCGGCGGTCATGGCCAGGGGATTGCCACTGAGGGTTCCGGCCTGATACATGGGACCTTCCGGAGCCACCATGGCCATCAGATCGGCCCGACCGCCGTAGGCGCCCACCGGCAATCCACCGCCAATCACTTTGCCCATGGTGGTGAGGTCGGGAGTGACGCCAAAGCGGGCCTGGGCGCCGCCGTAGCTGATGCGAAAGCCGGTCATCACCTCGTCAAACACCAGCAGGGATCCCTGGTCCCGGGTGAGTTCCCGCAGACCCTCCAGAAAGCCGGCGTCCGGGGGAATGAATCCGGCATTGCCCACCACAGGCTCTAGGATCACGCCGGCAATCTGGTGCTGGTGGTCCGTAAACAGCGCCTTGACGGCTTCCAGATCGTTGTAAGGAGCCGTCAGGGTCGAGGTGGTGGCCGCACGCGGCACGCCGGGGGAATCGGGCAGGCCAAGGGTGGCCACGCCGGAGCCTGCCTTCACCAGGAACATGTCCGCGTGGCCGTGGTAGCAGCCCTCGAACTTGATCAACTTGTCCCGACCCGTGAAGGCGCGAATCAGCCGCAGGGCTGCCATGCACGCCTCCGTACCGGAGTTCACAAAGCGCACCTTCTCCACGGAAGGCACGGCCTCAATCACCATCTCCGCCAAGGTGTTCTCCAACAGACAAGGGGCGCCAAAGGAGGTACCCCGGTCCAGGGCATCATGGAGAGCATTGACCACCTCGGCACGGGCATGGCCACAGATGGCTGGTCCCCAACTGCCCACATAGTCGATGTAGCGGTTGCCATCCACGTCCCACACTGACGAGCCTTTGACCCGGTCAAAGACAATGGGTTTGCCGATGACTGAGCGAAACGCCCGGACCGGTGAGTTGACGCCTCCCGGCATCAGTGCCTGGGCTGCGTCAAAGATCTCTTCGGAGCGGGTCGTATTCAGCGGAGAAGCTGGAGCCACGTCGTCGAGTTCGATAGGTCAAACCTAAGGGTAAAACCATACCCCTAACGATCCGTTGTGGCCGCCGCAGTCAACTCCACAACAACAGGGGCATGGTCGCTGGGGCGGGGAAGGCTCCGCTGCTGGCGATCAATCCAGCAGTCCTTCGCGGTGTCGTGGAGGCGCCGGGTCAGGTAAATGTGATCCAGGCGCCAGCCCTGATTTCTCCGCCAGCCCCCACTGCGGTAATCCCACCAACTCCAGTGGCCGCCCTCCGGGTGGAAGCGCCGAAATACGTCCTTCAAGTCCTGGCCCAGCACCACCTGCAGGGCTTCCCGTTCCTGTTCACTGGCCATGATGTGGCCCTTGAACTGTTGTGGATCATGCAAATCCCTGTCTTCAGGGGCAATGTTGAAGTCCCCCACCATGCAGAGGGGCTCACCCTGCTCCAGTTGGGTGGCCACATAGCGGCCGAGGCAGCCCAACCAGGCCAGCTTGTAGCCATAGCTCTCGCTGCCGACGGATGCTCCGTTGGGAACGTAAACGTTAAGAATGCGCACGGGGCCCAGGCGGCCGCTGATCACGCGTTTTTGCTCACTGAGGGCAACGGCCTCCTCGTCCTCCTCCAGCAACCCGTCAAAGCCGATACGGAGATCGTCCAGTGGTTGACGGCTGATGAGCGCCACCCCGTTGTATTTCTTCTGACCACTGACGGCGGCGCTGTAGCCCGCAGCGTTCAGCGGGTCATGGGGGAACAGGTCGTCGGCCACCTTGGTTTCCTGGAGGCAGAGCACGTCCGGCTGGTGTATCTTCAGCCAACCGACCACCTGCTCAAGCCGGGTGCGCAGGGAATTGACGTTCCAAGTGGCGATGCGCAGGGACTTCATCAACAAAAGACTGGGTGAACGGAGATCAAGGGGCCAAGTGCCTGGTCTTTCTTCATAAAATCAGGGGCAGATCCCCATTGAGGTGCCATGGTGTGCTTGAAACGCCTCATGCTGCTCGCTTTGCCAGTTTCCCTTCTGGGCGCCCCCATGGCGCGAGGGGACACGTCCTCCTCTTCCCCGGGCATCACACGAGACGACCAGCGTGAGGAGCGTTTCTATAACTTTGATAACGGCCGCCAGTCCGGAGGGGGATTCAAGGATCCCTCCGATCTGATCCGCAAGCTCCAGGGCGCCCGTAACCTGCAGCGCGCCACGGAACCGACGGACAGCCTGGATGCCGCCCTGGAGGACTTCGCGTGGCCGGATGAGCAGAGGTCGTCCCCCGAAGGAGAGCAGACCGTGGATTCAGTGGCGAACCGCGGTAGTGGCCCCATCCAGATTCCCGAGGATCTGTTTCTGCAGATGACGCCGGGCGCCACAGAAGAGCCGACAACAGCCTCGGAGGAGGACACCGAAGATCCGTGCCACGTGTGGAGTCCCCGTTGTCCTCCGCCGGCAACAGCCTCGGAGGACGAAGGCGCCGGCAACGGTGCGTCACCGTTCATCATGCCTTGATTCCCTCTGCTTGCTGTGGCCCACTCTCCCCCTCTTGCCTGGCCTGCCATCCACAAACGCTTTACTGCGGTGCTGGGGGAAAACCGCGTCCTCAAGCGCCGTGAGGACTTGCTGGCCTATGACTGTGACGGTCTCACCCTGCACCGCCGTGCCCCCAAGCTGGCGGTGCTCCCCCGCTCCACTGCCGAGGTGGTGACCGCCGTGAAGCTTTGTGCCGAGATGGGGCTTCCGTTTGTGGCCCGTGGCAGTGGGACTGGACTTTCGGGTGGTGCGATCCCCGGCGAAGGGGCAGTGCTGATCATCACCAGTCGGATGCGCCGCATTCTGGAAGTTGACGTGGACAACCAGACCGTTCTCGTGGAGCCCGGCGTCATCAACAACTGGGTCACCAGGGCGGTGGCGGGGGACGGCTTCTACTACGCCCCCGATCCTTCCTCCCAGAACGTGTGCAGTATCGGCGGCAACATTGCCGAGAACTCCGGCGGTGTCCATTGCCTGAAATACGGTGTCACCAGCAACCACGTGCTGGAGCTGGAGGTGGTGTTGCCCGATGGCAGCCTGACCCGCTTTGGTGGTCCTGTGGCGGAAATGCCCGGCCTGGACTTGCGGGGCCTCTTCATCGGCAGCGAGGGCACCCTGGGGATTGCCACGGCCATCCGCCTCAAACTGTTGCGTCAGCCGGAAACCGTTCGGGTGATGCTGGCCGATTTTGCGGCCATGGAGACTGCAGGGGACGGGGTGCGGCGCATCACTGCAGCCGGCATTCTGCCCGCCGGGATGGAAATCATGGACAACTTCACCCTCAACGCCACGGAGGATCTCCTCCGGACCGGTGTCTACAACCGACAGGCTGCGGCAGCCCTGTTGGTGGAGCTGGATGGCCAGGCCGCCGAGGTGGAGGCTGCTTGCCAGGCCACAGAAGAGTTGCTGATGGCCGCCGGGGCCCAAGGCCTGCGGAAAGCTGATTCCCCTGCGGAGTGTGAGCGTCTATGGAAGGGCCGCAAGGCGGCCTTTGCGGCCATGGGTCGCATCAGCCCCAGCTACTACGTTCAAGACGGCGTGGTGCCCCGCAGCGCCCTGCCCAAGGTGCTTCAGGCTATTGCCGCCATCAGCCGCCGTTACAGCCTCCCCATTGCCAACGTGTTCCATGCCGGAGACGGCAACCTCCATCCGCTGATTCTTTACGATCACCAGGAGCCGGGCATCATCCAGCGGGTGGAGCAGGCCGGCGCGGATATCCTGCACCTCTGTGTAGAGATGGGGGGCAGCATTACGGGAGAACACGGCATTGGCGCGGACAAGCGCAGCGCCATGGCCTTGATGTTCAGCACCATGGACCTGGACACCATGACCCGTGTGCGCCACGCCGTTGATCCCCAGCAACGGGCGAACCCCCATAAGCTCTTCCCTACCCCGACTGGTTGCGCGGAAGCCTCCCGCCGCTCCTCGCGGGTGCCGGTGGAGGTGTATTGAAGCCATGGAGACGTGCTGATGGCCACGCCCACCCAGTTCCACCACCCCACCCAGGACCTGACGGACCCCTGTGTTCACTGTGGCTTTTGCTTGAGCACCTGTGCCAGCTACAGGATTCTGGGCACCGAGACCGACTCCCCTCGTGGCCGCATCCACTTCCTCAAGGCGGCGGCGGCGGATGAACTGAGCCTGGCCGATGTGGCGGACCATTTCGACTCCTGCCTGGGCTGTTATGCCTGTGTGACGGCCTGCCCCTCCGGCGTGCGCTACGACCAGCTCATTGCCCAGGTGCGCCCCCAACTGAATGCCCTTCCGGTGCGCAGCCCATGGCAGCGACTCCTGCGCCAAGCACTGTTTGCCCTGCTTCCTTATCCTGGCCGGCTGCGCTGGCTCCTGGCGCCGCTGCGCTGTTACGGCGGCTCATGGCTGCAAACCGTGGCCCGCCGCAGTCGCCTGACCCGGTTGTTCGGGCCGGAGATTGGCGCCATGGAGCGCCTGCTGCCTCCCCTTTCCGCCGCCAGCTTTCGGGATGACCTTCCCCTGCTCACCCCCGCCCAGGGACAACGACGGGCGCGGGTGGGCTTGGTGCTGGGGTGTGTGCAGCGCCTGTTTGAGCCGGAGGTGAATGCAGCGGTGGTGCGGGTGTTGGCGGCCAACGGGGTGGAGGTGGTGATCCCGCCTCGGCAAGGCTGCTGCGGCGCCGTGACGGATCACCAAGGGGAGAGCGCCCACACCCGTGCATTGGCCAAGGATCTGGTGGCAACCTTTGCCGGGGCGGTGGGTGTGGGCAGGCCCGCCGGGGCCGAACCGTTGGATGTCGTTCTGGTGGCGGCCTCCGGCTGTGGCCATACCCTCAAGCAGTACTACCGCATCCTGGAGACCGACACCCCATGGACAGAAGCGGGGCGTCCGTTTGCCGGTGGCGTGAAGGACGTGCAGGAATTTCTGGCGGAACTGGGCCTCAGCGCTCCCCTCCAGCCCCTGGCGCCCCACCCCCTGCGGGCCGTGATCCATGACCCCTGCCATATGCTCCATGGCCAGGGCATTGCCGACGCGCCACGGCAGTTGCTGGCCGCCATTCCCGGCCTCACCCTGACGTCCCCCCTGGATGCTGGCGTGTGTTGCGGCAGCGCCGGTATTTACAACATCGTTCAGCCGGAGATTGCCTCCCAGTTAGGTGAGGAAAAATGCGCAGACCTGCTGGCCACGGGCGCCCAACTCTGCGTCTCCGCCAATGTCGGCTGCACTTTGCAATTGCGTCAGGGCTTTCAGGCCATGGCCACCCCGTTGCCGGTGTTCCACCCGATGCAGGTGCTGGATTGCAGCATCCGGGGTGTGGGGCTGGCCCAACTCAGCCCTGGCCTGGCGCCTCCCGTTCCCGCAGCCGATGGGTGAGGTAGGCGCCGATGGCCGCCCCCAGGAACCCCAACACGTTGCGGGTGACGGGGAGCCAATCCGTGGTGCGGCTCAGCACCGGTCCCAGACCAAAGATGATGAACATCACCCCCCACAGCGGCGCCAGCAGCAACACCCAGAGCCAGGCAACGGGACTGCTGCTGCCAGGGCGGGGATGAGCGGCAAAGCCAGCCACCACTCCCCCCGCTATGGAAAGGACCAGGGTGAGCACCCACTGCTCCTGGGGGAGGCCCGGCACCACCCGGCAGCCGCCCCGCTCCAGACAGGTTTCCACCGCCGCCAGGGCATCCCGGATGGCGCCGTCCTCGCCGTGGTCCCGTACGTAATACTGATTTCCGAACCGGGTCTGGAGTTCCACCCAGTAGTTGCGGGGCATCAAGGCAAACATGTCGTCCCCCACGCTGAAGTTGAGCAGGTTGCCGCCCCGGGGATCAGCGATGAGCACCAGGCTGCGTTCGTCCACACCCCAGAAATCCTTCACGGCCAAACCGGGGGTGTTGTCGTATTGGGTCAGCACCCGCAGTTTCCACCCGTCCTGAGCTTCCACGGCGTCCAGTTCTTGCACCAGGGCTTGCCGTTGAACGGAGGTGAACACCCGGGCCAGGTCGATGACCGGGGTGGACTCCTCGGGTAATAGCTCGGGGTTGTTGGCGGCAGGGGCGGGGGCGGCCCAGGTGGAGAGGGCCAGGATCAAGGCCAGGAACAGGGTTAAGGCGCGAGGCAAGGTTTTGTGGCAAGGGACGTTATTCTCTTGCAGATTTAACGGGGATGGGGAATGGAGGAGCTGGGGGATGGTCCTTGTCCGCTCTGGCTGCAACACCGCCTCAAGGCGGCTGGCGGGGCTGTGCCCTTCTCCACCTACATGGAATGGGTGCTCCAGGATCCGGAGCACGGCTACTACGGCCATGGTCACGTGGCCTTCGGAAGGCGGGGGGATTTTGTGACGGCCGTCGGCCTTGGCTCCACCCTGGCCACCCTGCTGCTGCCCCAGGTGCTCCAGTGCCTTGATGCCCTGGCCAGCACAACAGAGCTCATCAGCCTGGTGGAGTGGGGACCGGGCGATGGTGAGCTGAGCCGTGACCTGGGCATCCTTCTGGCGCAGGCGCGCCCCCAGTGGCGGCAACGGTTGCACCTGGTGCTGGTGGAGGCCAGCCCCGCTCTCCGGCAGCTCCAGATCCGGCAGCTCCAGCATCAACCCTTGCCCTGGCGCCACGCCCATCCCGCCGAACTGGCCGCCGCCCCCGCCACTGGCATGGTCTTGGCCAACGAGTTGCTGGATGCCCTGCCGGTGGAGCGTTTGACCCGGGGGAAGGATGGGTGGCACTGGCAATGGGTGCATTGCCCCCAGGGGCAACTGGACTGGTGTCCGGGACCACCCCTCCCTGCCGAGATTCTGGTGCTGTTGGAGGCCGTGGGCATCCACCTGGCTGAAGAAGCCTTCCCCGTGGGCTGGAGCAGCGAGTTGGCTCTGGCTCAGAGCTCCTGGTGCCGTGCAGCGGCAGCGGCTCTGCATCGGGGCTGGCTGTGGTGCCTGGATTACGGCCACACCGCCCGCCGCTACTACAGTCCTCAGCGGCCAGACGGAACGCTGATGGCCTATGCCCGACAGCAGGCCATGGGCAATCCCTTCCTCCAGCCTGGCCGGATGGATCTCACCGCCCATGTCTGCACCGATCTGCTGCGCCACTGGGCCGAGGCGGCGGGGTGGACATGGTGTGGAGAGGTAAGCCAGGGGCAAGGCCTGCTGGCTTTGGGCCTGGCCCGACAACTGAGCCGCCTCGGCGAGGCGGACGGTCCCCCTCTGGCCCAGCGGCTTTCCCGGCGGGAGGCGTTGCTGCGGCTGGTAGATCCCGCTGGGCTGGGGAGATTCCGCTGGTTGTTGTTCCAGCGGCGCTGTCCGACGCCAACCCCTGGGGACCTGCTGGCTTTTCAGGCTCCTGACGGTAAGGCCCGACACTCACGCCAGATCTCCGTCTAGTACCTGAAATGGCTGGCGGTGATTCCCATCCCTGCCCCGTTAGGGGGTACTCTCCACAACCTGCTCCCTGGTCCCGGTCAACAGCAGATCCACCACACGGCCCAGGGCCTCCTGGTGACTGTCTCCTTCCTGGCGGCGGCGCCGGTAAAGGTCCAGTTGGCGATCCGCGCAGGTCCCGTTCCGGGCAATGGCGAGAGCATGGCGCAACTCCGCCTCGCAATTCAGGGCGCAGGCGTCATCCGCCAGGTTCTCCTGGAGTTTTTCCAGCATGGGGAGGCACGCCATCCTCCCCCCGTCACAACTCCGGTGACCGAAGGCGGCGGACACGCCATAACGCTGCGCAATCCAACGGTCTTCCTCAATCAGCTCAGAGAGTGGTTCCGCCGGCAGCGTGCCCATCCGCGCTTGGCGCATCAGCCAACGGATCAGGCACGCATAGAGCGCCACCATGGACACCCCATCCTCAATGCGGGTACAGACGTCACAGATGCGCAATTCGATGGTGGGGAAGGCGTGGGATGGTCGGATGTCCCACCACAGCTCGCTGCCGTCACGAAGGAAGGCCATGCGCCGGTATTCGGCCATCATTTGGTCGTAATCCGCCCGGGAATACAGCGGATTGGGCATGCCGGTGCGGGGCAGGGCGCTCATCAGGTTTAACCGGTAGGACTTGAATCCCGTCTCCCGGCCGCTGCTGAACGGCGACGACGTGGACAGGGCATGAAGCAGCGGCAGATAGCGGCGCAGCGCGGTCATCACCATGATGCGGGTATCCGGATCGCCAAAACCGGCATGAATGTGCATGCCGTTGATCACGAAATGCCGGACACTGTCCTGGAAGTTGACGAGAAAGCGCTGGTAGCGCTCACTGGGCGACACCCTCTGCCGTTGCCAGGGAGCAAAAGGATGGGTGGAAGACGCCATGACCAGGGCCCCGTGCCGCGCCGCTGCGTCAACGACGATTCTTCGGGTGTCCTGCAGGGCCGTGCGCACCTCCGCCACCGAGTTGCAGATCCGGGTGTTGGTTTCAATCTGGCAGCGGAAAAACTCCCGCACCACCTTATGATGACCGCAGGTTTTTCCACAGGTCTCAAAAATACCCACATCGGGATCAACTAACAGATCCCCGGATTGGGAGTCCACAAGAAACAGTTCCTCCTCCACCCCCAAGGTGACGGGGAAGTGGTCGCTGCTGTCCGTCATGGTGCGCTCACCCTTCAACGACGCAATAGAACCCGGCACGATGGAGTGTACTGAGGCGACCGCCTGCTCACCACCGAAGGCTGTTGGGGAGATCGATCCTCAGCCGCAGAGCAGCGGCAACTAGGTTGTTGTCAAGTCGGAAGCAGCAGGTGTGGAAACGTTACGAATTGGTGTCGTGGGTGCCGGCACCAGCGGCCTGGCCCTGGCCGTCCTGCTGCAACGCCAAGGTCATGACGTGACCCTGTTCGAGCGAGCAGCCCAACCCCGCACCCAGGGATGCGGCATCCTGTTGATGAATCGCGGGCTGGTGGCGCTTGATCAAGCCGGGCTCGGCACGATTGTGGATGAGCTGGTGTCAGCGGCACAGCCCGTACAACGATTCTGCTTCCGTAACCTCCGCGGCGACGCCATCAGCAGCGAGCCGGCCAACGAAAACTCATCCCGGCGCCCATCGCTGCTGATCCGCCGCTCCGTGATTCTCGACCGGCTCTGGTCAGCGTTTGACGCCACCGGCTTCTGTGGCGGCGCCACCCTGGAGACCGTTGATGTGCAGCAACCATTGGCTGGTTCAGGTGGCCGCCCCCGGGTGGCGGCCACCTTCAGCGAGGGTCGCCGCTGGTGGGGCGACCTGTTGATCGGTGCTGACGGCATCCATTCCGTCCTGGCTGCCGTGGTGGCTCCGGAACGCCGCCATCACTACCTGGGGGATCGAGTGTGGCGTGGGCTGGTGCAGGACGACCAGTTCTGTAGCCAAGGGGACTTCATCGTCTATGCCCGTGGCCGCGGGATTTATGCCAATATTTTTGATCTGGGCCACGATGAGCAAGGCAATGCCTGGACGCATTGGGGCTTCTTTTGCGAAGAGCCCTATCCCGCAACGGCTGCCCTGCGCCGGCAGCGGTTGGCCGAGCCGCCCCCGCCCGCCGAGGTGGGCAAGCTGCCAGCGGACGTGCAGGCCCTTTTCGCTGGTACGCCCGCCACTGCGCTGGTGTGTACCTACTCCTTTGATATTGACTGCCTGCCGCGGCTGGCGCTGGGTCCATTGGCATTGATGGGTGATGCCGCCCATGCCATGAGCTCCTCCCAGGCCAGGGGCATGTGTACCGGTCTGGAGGATGCCGGTGTGCTGGCCGAGAGCATCGCTGCCCACCCCGGAGATCCCCTCGCCGCCTTGGCGGCCTATGACGGAGAACGGCGTCCCGTTGTTCACGGTGCCCAGCGGAGGAGTCGCCAGATCAGCGAATGCACAGGACATCGCCGTTCGTTTGCACAGCCAGCAGTTGGTCCAGCTTGGACTCCAGGTAGCGGAGGAAGGGGGTAGCGCACAGGGGGCGACCGGTGACCTGTTGCACCAGTTGCTCGGCATTCACCCGCCGGCCCAGGGGATGCACATGGCGGCGGAGCCAGTCCAGGAGTCGGCTCTCCTCGCCAGCAGCCACATGGCCCTCGATGGGGCCGATCCCGGCTTCCATGGCCTCCGCCAATTGGGCGGAGATCAGGTGGCCCAGGGCATAGCTGGGGAAGTAGCCAAACAGGCCTTCGCTCCAATGCACGTCCTGCAGACAACCCTCTCCCACGTGGGCCGGTGTGACGTCCAGATAGCGGCCCATATGGGCACACCAGCGCTCCGGCAGATCGGCCACGGGCATGTGGCGCTCCAGCAGGTCGGTCTCCAGATCATAGCGCAGCAGTACGTGGAGGCAGTAGCTCAACTCACCGGCTTCCACGCGAATCAAGCCGGGGTCCAGGGGATTCATGGCCACCCAGAGCCCGTCACTGCTCCCCCAGGGGGCGGCGCCAACCGCCTCCGCAAAGCGGGGCGCCCAAACCTGACTGAAGGCCCGGCCCCGCGCCACGCGGTTTTCCCAGAACAGGGACTGGCTCTCGTGGACCCCCATGGACGTGGGGGCCGCCAGGGGCAGGCCAAACCAGGAGCTCTCCTGCCCCGGCAGACCCTGGTCGTAGAGGCTGTGGCCCCACTCATGGGCAGTGGCCAGAAACGCACTGAGGGGTTGGTGGGCCAGGGTGCGGCTGGTGATGCGGAAATCCTCGGGACCCAAGTCGGTGGAGAAGGGATGGGGGGAGCTGGCCAGCACACAGCGCCGTTTGTCAAAACCCCAGGATTCCAGCAACTGCTTACAGAGGGAACGCTGCACCGCATGGCCCATGGTCCACGGGGGCGCTGCCGGGCGCGACATGCTGCGAACCCGTTCCACCAGTTCCGGCAGTCGTTGCCGCAGAGGGACAAACAACTGCTCCAGGCGTTGATGGCTGATGTCCGGCTCAAAGGGCTGGGCCAGGGTTTCCCAGGGGGAGCGGGGTTCCGCCAACTGGCGCACCTGCTCCAGCCGCAGCCGGATCAACGCCTCCAACGCCGGAGCAAAAGTGGGAAAATCCTGGTTGCGCCTGGCATCCTGCCAGAGGCTGTACCCGCGGGCCTGGGCTTCCGCCAGGGCATTGACCAGGGCAGGGTCCAGGCGGCGCTGGCGCTGGCGCTGCTGCCGCATCAAAGCCAGGTTCCGCCGCCAAGCTGCCTGGTCATCAGGGGGAAGCTGGCAGAGGCTGGCCTCTGCCGCTGCCAGCAACTCCCCATGGCGGGTGCTGGTTTGACGGTTATGGAGCTGTCTGGCCACCCAGGCCAGTTGCTCGCCACGCCAGGCCGCCCCGGTCGGGGGCATGGCTGTGTTTTGATCCCAATACAGGCAACTGCTGATGCTGGCCAGCACATGGGTCTCCCGCTGGTGTTGACGGAGTTGATCAAAGGCTGCTGTGGACAAGAACCGTGGCCGACAGAGGTGGATCCTGTCTAGCTGAGCGCCGGCCATGGCAACAGTGGTATTGAGGGGAGTGCGGCCCAAGCGATTGCCTGCCTCTTAGCGTCGGTGCTGTTCCCCTGGCGCCTGCCGTGAGCCTGCTCACCCAACCCCTGGCTCGCTTGATCCAACAGTTTGAGCGCCTGCCGGGGATTGGTCCCCGCACGGCCCAACGCCTCTCGTTGCACCTGCTTCGCCAGCCCCAGGAGCAGCTTGAGGCTTTTGCCGAGGCCCTGCTGACGGCCAAGCGCTGTGTAGGCCAGTGTGAGCAATGTTTCCACCTGGCGACGGCCCCGCTCTGCGACATCTGCCAGGATCAGCGCCGCTTGCAGAACCAGATCTGTGTGGTGGCGGAGTCCAGGGATCTGCTGGCGTTGGAGCGCAGTGGGGAGTTTCGCGGTGTCTATCACGTGTTGGGTGGCGTCATCTCCCCCATGGACGGTGTGACGCCGGACATGCTCACCGTGCAGGCCCTCATCCGGCGCATCAGCCGGAACCCGGTTGAGGAGGTGATCCTGGCCCTCACCCCCAGTGTGGAGGGGGACACCACCAGCCTGTATCTGGCCGGTCTCATTCAACCCTTTTGCCCTGTCAGCCGCATCGCCTACGGTCTGCCCATGGGGAGTGAGCTGGAATTGGCCGATGCGGTGACCCTGGCCAGAGCTCTGGAAGGCCGCCAGAGGATGGGCTGACTGCTGGCTCCGTTCAGTCGCTGGCCAGCAGACTCCGTTTCTTCATGCAAGGTCTGCTGCCTGGACTCAAAGCGGCGTGCAGGATGCCAGGCTAGTGCATGGTGAAGCTCCAACACTTCACCGCGGCAGTCTAGCTAGTGATGCTTGGCCCGGTGGAGTTAGTAAGTGCCAGGTGCGTCTGTCCATCGACCTTTCTTTGTGTTCTGGTCAAAAATTCGGTAACCATTAGAGGCGAAACCAGGTCCTGTGGACAAAAAGGGTTTGAGAGGTGGGTGCAGGGGTGTTTCAACCTTTAGAGAAGGAGGC
>JXQG01000098.1 GCA_001007665.1 Candidatus Synechococcus spongiarum SP3
CGCCTTTTCGGAGAAGGTCCGTGACTACCGCATCGGCTGGCGGCTCTCCCCTGCTTCACAGGACAACCCCACCGCCCACCGCCCACTGGAGCTGGAGCTGGAGCTGGACGCCACACGCTCGGAGACCACTGGCGGTGATGCGTCTGCCGAGCACGGGGTCATGCTCAGAAGCACACTCCTCTGGTGACCACAGGCTCCTGGAAGGTTCCCAGGGGTACCCCTCAAAGCAACCGTCTTGAAGGCTTTTCCTTCAAAGCCCGCGGAATAGGCCTTTCCCGGTGCAAAATGAGGTCCATTGCCTGATCGGCCTGGTGTTGTCTGACCCCCCTGTTCTCAGCCACCGTGGTGTTCCGGTCCATCCCGTGATGTCTCCACAGACCATCTCCCTCTCCGCAGAAGCACGCAGCAAGGTGCGGGGACGACGCAGCACGGATCAGGGGCTGGACGTAGTGTTGCAGTTGTCCCGTACGGGTCCCCTGCAGCCGGGCGAACGGCTGAGTTGTGCACAGGGCCGGTTGGTGGTGGAGGTGCTGGCGGCTACGGAAGACGTGCTGGCTGTGGAGGCATCCACACCATTGGCGTTGCTGCAGGCGGCCTATCACCTGGGCAACCGCCATCTGCCCATGGAGATTCAGCCCCAGCGGTTGCTCATTCCCGCGGGTGGGGTCTTGCGGCAGATGCTTGAGGATCGCGGCTTGACGGTGGTTTCCCTCCAGCAAGCATTTCACCCGGAGCCAGGGGCCTATGACGCCGCCGCCCGTCGCCGCCATGGGGCACAGGGGCATCCAGGCAATGACCAGCCATGATTGGCCGCCGTCTCCCCCCTGCTGCTGCCGGTCTCCCCGGCAGTTGTTGTGGCAGTTGGCCAGTCCCACCCTGCCGGTGGGAGGCTACACCTACTCCGAAGGCCTGGAAACCGCGGTGCAGCAGGGGCGGCTGCAGGATGTGGCCAGCCTGGAATGCTGGCTGACGGCAGAGCTGAGCAGCGGCGCCATTGGCGTGGATGCGGCCACCATCAACCGCTGTCTGGTGGCCTTGCGAGCAGGAGATTGGGCCACGGCAGAACGGCATGACGCCTGGCTGCTGGCCCAGCGGAGTTGTGGGGCCATGCGCCAGCAGCAGAGACAAATGGGATACTCCATGCTGACGTTGCTGCGCCAGTTGACGGCGGATCAAGGCTGCCCCTTGGCCAACTGGCCCGACGAGGCGGGACTGGCGTTGGCCTGGAGCTTGGCAGGGGAGCGATTTCAACTGCCGGTGGCGCCGCTGCTGGAGGCCTTTCTCTTCAGCTGGTCCGCCAATCTCATCAGCGCGGCAGTGCGCTTGGTGCCCCTGGCGGCTCGCCACGGTCAGCAGTTGCAGTTGCGGCTGCAAGAGCCCATTGCCAGGCTGGGGGCAGCTGCCCCCAGCCTGGATCCCCAGGCACTGTGGCCGGAAACCTTGGGTCCCACTATGGCCCAGTTGGGGCATGATGGGTTGTATAGCCGTTTGTTTCGCAGTTGAGCCCTTTGCGTGTTGGTGTGGCCGGGCCGGTGGGTTCCGGCAAGACCGCCCTGGTGGATCTGCTCTGCAAGCGGCTCAGGCGGCAGCTCCACATGGCCGTGGTGACCAATGACATCTACACCCGGGAGGACGCTGAATTTTTGCTGCGCTCCGGGGCCTTGCCGCCTGAGCGCATCCGAGGTGTTGAAACCGGCGGCTGCCCCCATACCGCCATCCGGGAAGACTGCTCCATCAACCTGGTGGCCGTGGAGGAGTTGGAGCGCTCTGAGCCCGGCCTGGATCTGGTGCTGGTGGAGAGCGGTGGCGACAACCTGGCCGCCAGCTTCAGCCCAGAGTTGGTGGATCTGTGCATTTACGTCATTGACGTGGCGGCTGGCGACAAGATTCCCCGCAAGGGCGGCCCCGGCATCAGCCGCTCCGACCTGCTGGTGATTAATAAAATCGACCTGGCCCCCCATGTGGGCGCCAGTCTGGCGGTGATGGAGGCGGACACCCGGCGGTTGCGGGGGGAGCGGCCCTGGTGTTTCACCAACCTGCGCACTGCCGAGGGGGTGGAGAGGGTGGAGGACTTTCTCCTGCGCCAACTGCCGCCTCGGCAGGCCCGGGCCGGCGGCTGATCGCTCTTCCGCGAGGAAGGGCTGTTCAATTCGGCACGTTTTGGCGTCCTGTTGCTTTGGCTACCAAAACTTGTCGTGAAGTCGCTGGAAGATGTGAGGGTTGCTACAGCGATTTGTCTGTTTTGCATCCCATGTGTCTCACCCTTTCTGCCCGTCGGACCTTTGGCGCCTCTGCCCTTGCTGCTTCCCTGCTTCTGGTATCCTGCGCCGGACCTCGGCCAGCAACCACGGATTCAGCCGGGATGGAGTTTGACGACACCGTTGCTGTGGGAATCCTCCACTCTCTGAGCGGCACCATGGCCATTTCTGAAACCACCCTGTCTGAAGTGGAGAAGATGGCCATTGAAGAAATCAATGCCGCAGGCGGCGTGACCGTGGACGGCAAGACCTACGAGATCACCTGGATTGAAGAAGACGGCGCCTCGGATTGGCCCACCTTTGCGGAAAAGGCCAAGAAGCTGATTGACCAGGACCAGGTTCCGGTGGTGTTTGGCGGTTGGACCTCCGCCAGCCGCAAGGCCATGCTGCCCGTCTTTGAAGCCAGGGACGCCTTCCTCTACTACCCCATTCAGTACGAGGGTCAGGAGTGCTCCAGGAACATCTTCTACACCGGCGCCACACCCAACCAGCAGGCAGAGCCGGCGGTGGAGTTCATGTTCAAGGAATCCCCGGTGGCGGGCAAGCCCTTCTTCCTGATAGGTTCGGATTACGTGTTCCCCCGCACCTCCAACACCATCACCAAGGCCCAGTTGGAAAGCCTCGGCGGTGAAGTTGTGGGGGAAGACTATCTGCCCCTGGGCAACACGGAGGTGGCGCCTATCATTGCCAAGATCAAAAAAGCCCTCCCTGACGGCGGCGCCATTATTAACACCCTGAACGGGGATCAGAACGTGGCCTTCTTCAAGCAGATGCAGGCCGCAGGGCTCACTCCCGAGAATGGCTACTACGTGATGAGTTTCTCCATCGCCGAAGTGGAGATCGACACCATCGGCCCCGAATACCTGGCCGACCACTTTGCCGCCTGGAACTTCTTCCAGGCCATTGATACCCCTGCTTCGCAGAAGTTTACGGAATCCTTCCAGGCCAGATACGGGGAGGATCGGGTCACCAACGATCCCATGGAGTCGGCCTACAACATGGTCTATCTCTGGAAGGCCGGTGTTGAGAAAGCCAACAGTTTTGACGATAACCTGGTGCGTGAAGCCCTCATTGGCGTCACCTTTGATGCACCCCAAGGTCCCATTGAAGTGATGCCCAACCATCACATTTCCCAGACCGTACGCATTGGCCAGGTGACCCCTGACGGGCAATTCGACATTCTCAGCACCAGTGACGGCCCCATTGATCCCCAGGCCTGGAACCAGTTTGAGCCCAGTTCGAAGGGCTATGCCTGTGACTGGAGTGATCCCGGCAAAGGCGAAAAATATCGTCTGTGAGCCTATTCTTTGAAAGCCTCTTCAACGGGGCTGCCATTGGTTCCGTGCTGCTGATTGCCGCCTTGGGGTTGGCCGTTGTGTTTGGCCTCATGGGGGTGATTAATCTCGCCCATGGGGAGTTGATCATGCTGGGGGCCTACACCACCTACGTGGTGCAAAGCCTGTTCAAGCTGCCCCTGTTGGCGCCCCTGTTCGGTGCCTATATTTTTGTTGCCGTGGTGGCGGCGTTTCTGGTGAGTGGCCTGGTGGGGCTGCTGCTGGAGAGAAGCGTCATTCGTCGTCTCTATGGCAGGCCACTGGAAACCCTGTTGGCCACGTGGGGGGTGAGCCTCATCCTGCAGCAGTTTGTGCGCACCGTTCCCCTGGCCTGGTCAACGGGCCTCTGGCTGGCGGCCATGGTGGGGCTGGCGGGACCGCCGGTGATGAACCGGCTATGGGGGCCTCGGCAGCGTCCCTGGCGGCTCCGACTGGGGTGTTGGGTTGTGGCCGTGGCAGTGGGGGTGGCCTGTGCTGGCTGGATCCGTGGCGCCATGCCCAAGCTGGCCAGCGCCAGCGCCCGCAACGTGGACGTGACGGCGCCCCGTTGGCTGCGGGGTGGGCTGGATCTCGGGGATTGGACCCTGCCCATCCCCCGGCTGGTGATTATCGGGCTCACCATCCTGGCGGTGTTGGCGGTCTACTGGTTCCTCAACCGCAGCCTTTGGGGTCTCCGGATCCGTGCCGTCACCCAGAACCGGGCCATGAGCGACTGCCTGGGCATTCCCACCCAGGCGGTGGACGCCCTCACCTTTGCCGTTGGTTCCGGGCTGGCGGGGGTGGCGGGGGTGGCGGTGTCCCTGCTGGGATCCGTGGGCCCCAACGTGGGGGGAGATTACATCGTCGGCTGTTTCATGGTGGTGGTGCTGGGGGGCGTGGGCAATCTTTGGGGAGCCGTGGTGGCCTCCGCCGGCATCGGCGTGCTCACCGACGTGATCGGCGCCGGTCGTCTACTAGAGATTTGGCCCCGGATGCCCGCCTGGCTCCAGCAGGGGGTGGAATTTTTCGCCACCACCAGCATGGCGCGGGTGCTGGTCTTTGCCCTGATTGTTCTGGTGTTGCAGGTGCGTCCGGCGGGCTTGTTTCCCCAGCGGGGCCGCATGGCGGAGGTCTAGGCCATGACCAACATCCGGTCCCGTTGGCAACCTCGCTGGCAACCAGTTCTGCTTGGCGTGGTGGGCCTGGCGCTGGTGGCGGCCCTGCCCAGCCTGGTCTCCCCCTTTCGTCTCAACCTGCTGGGTCGCTATCTTTCGCTGGCCATCGTGGCCTTGGGCATTGACCTGATCTGGGGCTACACGGGGCTGCTGAGCCTGGGCCAGGGCATCTTCTTTGCCCTGGGCGGCTACGGCGCCGCCATGCATCTGCAGCTCAACTGCCACAGTTGCAGTCAGGCCGCTGGCGGGCTGCCCGAGTTTTTTGGCCTTTATGGAGTCCAGCAACTGCCCTGGTTCTGGGAACCCTTCCACTCCCCATGGTTCACCCTGCTGGCCATTGGGCTGGCGCCGGCAGCGGTGGCAGGGCTGTTGGGCTTCCTGGTGTTCCGCAACCGCATCAAAGGGGTGTATTTCTCCATCCTCACCCAGGCGGCCCTGCTGGTGTTTTTCAACTTTTTCAACGGCCAGCAGAAGCTCATCAACGGCACCAACGGCCTCAAGACGGATCTGACCCAATTGTTGGGCCTGATGGTAGGCTCCCACACCATGCAGCGCTACCTGTTCTGGCTGACCGCTCTATTGGCGCTGCTGGCCTGGCTCCTGTGCCGCCAACTGGTGCGGGGTCGTTTTGGCCATGCCTTGCTGGCCATCCGGGACGACGAGGCGCGCCTGCGCTGTCTTGGCTACAACCCCACCCCGTTCAAGACCATGGTGTTTGCCCTGGCCGGTGGTCTGGCCGGTGTCTCTGGCGCTCTCTACACC
>JXQG01000002.1 GCA_001007665.1 Candidatus Synechococcus spongiarum SP3
ACCGACAGCGATGCCCCTGCCACGCACGGGGTCATGCTCAGAAGCACACTCCTCTGGTAGCCACAGCCGAATTCTGGATCAGGGGACCGGAGGGAAACTGCCCTTGCGCTGAAACTGATCTTTACAGCAGCCAGGAAGTTTCGATCAACCTTGAAACTGTCATGGCCTGACGGGACAAACCAGGGCCAAGCAACGGCTGGGTCCTGTTTATATGCAATCGCCCAATAGTGCTACAACATGGCCCACCGCCTGCCTGGTGTCACGGGTGGGGCCGGTGAAGCCGGGCGACGGCCAGAAACAGGAGGGCCATGATGCCGTAGGCATAGGCCCATTCGGCCCCTACGCCCCAGCCCACATGCAGGGCCGTATCACCGGGGGTGAAGCGCCAGGCGTGAATTATCCCGAACCAGGCCAGCACCGCTGAAGCTGCCGCCACGCCCGCCGCCGCGAGAAATCGCTGCTCAATCACGTAGACCATCAGGCTGGTGAGCAACATGGCGGTGATGATGCCCCCTTGCTCCAGGGAAAACAAGCCCCCGGCTCCGTCCACACCCACTTGCTGCAACCCCTCCAGCAGTCCGTCGCCAAAGGGCTGGCCCTGGCCGCCGGCCCCTGCCTTGACACCTGCTTTGAGGAGAAAGGCGCCCCAGCTTGCCAAGCCCACCATGATCCCCAATACCACGGCGGGAGCATGATCTCTGGGGGTCACCTGAAGACTCTGGGCCGTGATCACGATGCCCACGTAGACAATGATGGCCACGCCCACCTGGATGGGCACCGCCAGGCTGATGAGGGCAAAGAGCCCCAGGAAGCAACTCAAGCCAACGGCCAGGCCGTTGATCCAGGAGTAGCCCAACCGGGCTCCAAGGGCTTTCCAGCTTGGATGGCCAATGTAGATGGTGGTGGGGAAGCAGGACCCCAGCACGGCAGCCACCATGGTGCCGGCCCCGTTGATGAGCAGGGAGTTGCGCACGGGGTAGTCGTCACCGGCGGCAGCGGCGCTCTCCACGTTTTGCATGGATCCCAGCACGTTGAACAGACCCATGGGAAGGATCACCCCCGCCCAGCGCAGCAATTCGGCCCGGGCTTGCCACAATGCCCCCAACCGGAGGTGGGGCAATTGCAGGCCGAAACTATCCCGTGCCTGCTGCCAGCGCAGCGGGTCATTCTCCACCAGTCCCATGGACCAGGCCAGAGCCAACCCCAGCAGCACCGCCAACAGACCACCGGGCAGGGGCAGGCGCACCCGCCCGAAATAGGTGATCAGCACCACCGCCAACACCGCCAACCCCAGCACCGGCTTTTCATAGACCTGCAGCAGAAAGCCCAGACCAAGAAAGCCCATGGCAATCCCCGCCAGGCTGGCCAGCAGGGCCGAGCGGGGCAGCCACCGCTGCAACGGCGCCACCAGAAACGCTCCTGCCACCTCCAGCAGACCTGATCCCAGACAGGCCATGAGCCCTGCTCGCCAGGCCAGTTGGGCCGCGTCCGCCTCGGCCACTCCTTCTCCCATGGCCACCGCTTTTACGGGCAGCATCACCAGAAACACGTAGGCCAGCAGGCTGATGGTGTTGACTCCGTAGGGCAGGGCTGTGCGGTGGTAGGACCCCTCTTGACGACCCAACCACCACGCCTGCAGGGCATAGGCCCCATTCCCCACCAACACGCTGGCGCCAATGGCCGGGAGGATGGTTCTGGTGATCAGCTCGTCGGAAAACCCCAACACATTGCGGCAGAGCCCAATGGCCAGAAGGATGGTGATGAAGCTGTCGAGACCGAGACCCAGGAGACCATCAATGTCTCCCCGCAGAAACCAGCGCGGGGACGATGCGGGAACCGTGGTCATGTCAGCAGTGCTTGTGAGAAACCGTCGGGATGGCTGCCCGTTATGGGCCAACCATAATGGCGCGCTCCACATCCGACCGGCTCAAGCTGTAGGGAAAACTCCGCTGAGTGGTTCCTCCACTGCTGCTGGTCCAGCGCACGTTCATGTCCTCCACGCATAACTCCACGTTTGCGCTCCAGGAAGGTTGCCGCAGATGCCAAAGACAGACGTTGCCCTCGTCCTGTTGACAGCCCATCTGCTTCAGCCAGCCTTCCAACGCAGGCAGGGCATGGTGATACAGGGGGGTGTCAGGGCTGGGGAGTGATCTGGACACGGGGCTTCAAGACTGTTGCAAGACCAGGATGCCGGCGAGCCCTGCACAGAAGAGAAACGTACATGACAGTAGCATCAGTGCCAGCCATTCTCCCCCGGACAGGGGCCGTTCGGGAGAGACGGGGTGCTCCTGTACGGTCTGAATCTCCACGGGACCAACGGTCGCGGGAGAATGCTGCTGGAGCCAGGCATCATGCCGTCGCCGGGCTGCTGGATCCTGCAACGTGGCGTAGGCCGTCTTGATCATGCGAAACCGTTCACTGGCCACGGCCGCCGGTAGTGTGCTGGCGTCGGGGTGGTGCTGCTTGCAAAGACGCAAAAATGCCTGGCGCAATACAGCCCGATCCGCATGGCGCGGCACCTGCAGCACCCGATAGTAGTCCAGAAGCGAGATGGATCGACCGTTATCCAACAGCTTATCCAAGCAGCCGCCTCATCCAGCGGAGGCGGTTCCCGTAGGGAGGGTAGCGCCAGGGAGCGTCAAATACCTGCGGTCGTTGCAGTACGCTGCGCTGATGGCTGAAGCGGGCAAAACCGGCACGACCATGATAGGCACCGATGCCACTCTCCCCCACCCCGCCAAACGGCAACCGGGGAATCCAGACATGGAGAACCACGTCGTTGAAACAAACGGTTCCCGACCGGGTGCTGGCCAGTAAGCGGTCCCGCCACGCCTGGCGTCCGCTGAATAGATAGATGGCCAGGGGGGTGGGGCGGCGGCTGATGGCATCAACGGCCTCCTTCAGACTGGTCAGGGGCAGGATGGGCAGTACAGGTCCAAAGATTTCCTCCTCCATCAGGGGATCGTCCCAACGCTCCACAGCCACTGCGCTGGGGGCAACGTAACGTTCGGCTGCATCCGTGTGCCCGCCCCAAAGCACGGGCCGCCCCCGCAGCAGCGCCGCCAGGCGGTGGAACTGGGCAGCATTGACGATGCGGCCAAAGTCCGGGCTGATCCGGGGATCTTCTCCATAAAAGTCCAGGACGGCCTGTCGCAGCGCCGCCAGGAAGGCATCCCGCACCGTGGGGGCCACCAGCACGTAGTCCGGGGCAAGACAGGTTTGGCCCCCGTTGAGAAACCGTCCCCAGGCAATGCGGCGGGCGGCAAGGGGAATGTTGGCGTCCTCCGCCACCAGACAGGGATTTTTGCCTCCCAGCTCCAGGGTCACGGGTGTCAGGGTTTTGGCCGCCTGCTCCATCACCAGCCGGCCAACGCGGTTGCCGCCCGTAAAAAACACGTGGTCAAATCGCTGGGTCAGCAAAGCCTGGGCGGTCTCCGGTCCCCCCATGGCCACGGACACCACGTCGTCGTCCATGTGCTGCTGGAGCCGTGCGGCCAGAAGCTCCCCCGTGCGCGGCGCATGCTCCGATGGTTTGAGCACGGCGGTGTTGCCGGCGCCGAGGACGGCCACCAAGGGGGACAGCAGCAGCAGCAGGGGGTAGTTCCAGGGACCAATAATCAGGACGCAACCCAGGGGCTCCGCCACCACCCAGGCCCGGGATGGTTGCATGATCAACGGCGCCGTCACCCGCTCTGGCCGCAGCCAGCGGCGCAACTGCCGCTGAAACAGCTTCAGCTCCTGGCGTACGCCGATGATTTCACAATAGGCCTCAACAGCGGGTTTGCGTAGATCCTGGGCCAATCCCTCCAGGAGGTCCTCTTCTGGATGCAACGCCTTCTCCAAACGCCCCAACTGCTCCAAACGCCACGCCAGAGAGCGGGTGTGGCCATGGGTGACCACCTGGCGTTGACGCACGATCTGCGCGGCGAGATCATCGCTGGGGGGGAGGGAATTCAAGCTTCAACAGAGCAGAGTGAAACCATGGGGACCGGGGATCAGCTTTTCCTGTGGCCATTGTCCCAGGTCCTGTGGACAACTGGGCTTGCCATCCAGGTTGGGGTGTGTTTCAACCTTCAGGGTGGAGGTTGTCATGAGCGAGCACCGCTTGGTGATCACGGATCGGCTCTGGCGGCGCATTGCCCCGCTGCTTCCCGGTAAGGCTACGGATCGTGGCGTTACCGCACGAGACAACCGTCTGTTTCTCGAAGCTGTTTTCTGGAAGGTGCGCACCGGCGCCCCCTGGCGAGATCTGCCGGATGGCTTCGGCCGTTGGAACAGCCAGTTCCGCCGCTTCCGCCGCTGGGAAGCCAGTGGCGTGTTTCAGAGGTTGTTCAACGCCCTCGGCGGCGATCCTGATCTGGAGTACGCGCTCGTGGACGGCGCCATTGTTCTGGTTCGTCAGAAAGCAGCCGGGGCAAGGAGGGGAGCCGGCGCCCGTGCATGGGCCGCTCCCGGGGCAGGCTGAAGAGGGTTACCACCATTGCAGGACAACGGTCAGCAAGCCCCCCTGATCACCAGCCGCCGCAATCCCCTGGTGAAACAACTCCGACAACTCCACACGGCCCGTGGCCGACGCGAGGCGGGGGTGCTGTTGCTGGAGGGGACCCATGGGCTGGAGGAGGCCTTGCGCCATGGCCTGTCCCTCCAGCAGGTGATCTTCACCCGGCGTTGGGGCGAGAATCACGCCACCCTGCTGGGGCAAGTTCCCCCCTGTCTCCGGCAGCCCGTCAGCGAGGGGGTTCTGGCGGCTGTGGCCACAACGGTTCATCCCGACGGGGTGGCGGCCACGGCCCTGTTGCCCCAGGCGCCCTGGCCCCGGCAGCCCCGGTTTCTTCTGGCCCTGGATCACGTTCAGGATCCTGGCAACCTGGGAACCCTCCTGCGGACTGCCTTGGCGGCGGAGGTGGCCGGCGTGGTGCTGGCGCAATGCGCGGATCCATGGCAACCCAAGGTGCTCCGCGCCGCCGCCGGGGCCAGCTTTGCCTTGCCCATCCGCCAGGTCCCCAGCCTGGAGGCAGCGCTGGTGGAGGCCCGTGGCCGTGGCCTGCGCACCATGGCCACCTGCGTGGCCGGGGGTCTCCCCTACACCCGGTTGGACTGGTCGTTGCCCAGCCTTCTGGTCCTGGGCAACGAGGGTTCAGGACTCTCCCCTGCGGTGGCGAGCCGCTGCCAGGTCACCGTCTCCATCCCCCACAGTGGTGCCGTCAACTCCCTGAACGTGGCGGCGGCTGGAGCACTGCTGCTGTTTGAGCGGTTGCGTCCGGCTTGAATTGCCCCCGGGTTGCAAAGGCCTGCCATGTTTGCGGGTTGGGTGTGCTGGCAGCGGTTCAGAATGGCAACCACTTGCCGTGAACCCTTGGCCCAGGAATTTGACCTTGACGTATTGGTGATTGGTGCGGGCTATGGGGGCTTTGACGCCGCCAGGCACGCCGCCGAGCACGGTCTGCGCACAGCGGTTGTGGAGGCCAGGGAGCTGGGGGGCACCTGTGTCAACCGGGGATGCGTGCCCTCAAAAGCGCTGCTGGCGGCCAGTGGCCGGGTGCGGGAGCTGAACGACCAGACCCGCCTGGCCCGTTTGGGCATCCACAGCGGCGGCGCCAAGGCGCAGCGGCAGCCCATGGCGGATCACGCCCGGCAACTGGTGGAGGTCATGCGCACCTCCATCGGTAAAACCCTGAAGCGCCTGGGGGTGCAGGTGGTGGAAGGCCGTGGCCGCCTGAACGGCCCCCATGGCGTGGTGGTGCGCTCCGCCCGGGGCATTGAGCGGGAGATCACGGCTGCCCACGTGATCGTCGCCACCGGTTCCGAGCCTTTTGTGCCGCGGGGCATTGCGCTGGACGGTCATACGGTGTTCACCAGTGACGAGGCCTTGGAGTTGTCCTGGCTGCCCCCCTGGATTGCCATTGTGGGCAGCGGGTACATCGGCTTGGAATTTGCGGACATTTACACGGCGCTGGGTTGTGAGGTGACCCTGATTGAGGCGCTGGACCAGCTCATGCCCAGCTTTGATGCGGACATTCGCAAGTTGGCCACCCGCCGCCTGGTTGAGGCCCGTGACATCGAGACCTGCACCGGAGTCCTGGCCAGCAAGGTGACGCCAGGATCGCCGGTGCGGATCGAACTGCGCCATGCCGTCAGCAAGGAGCTGGTGGACACCCTGGAGGTGGACGGGGTGCTGGTGGCCACCGGTCGCGCCCCCTTGAGCCAGGACTTGAACCTGGCCAGTGTGGGGGTGGCCACGGAGCGGGGCTTTATTCCCGTGGACGAGCGGCTGCGGGTGCTGAAGGAGGGGCAGCCCGTGGAGGGGCTATGGGCTGTGGGAGACGTGACGGGCAAGCTCATGTTGGCCCATGCCGCTGCCGCCCAGGGCATTGCGGCGGTGGAGAACATCCTTGGTCATGGACGTACCATGGATTACCGCAGCATTCCGGCCGTCACCTTCACCCATCCCGAGATCAGCTCCGTGGGGCTCACCCAGGAGCAGGCCCAACAGGAGGCTGCGGAACAGGGGTTTGAACTGGGCAACGTGCGCAGTTACTTTCGCGCCAATGCCAAGGCCCTGGCGGAAGCTGAAGGGGACGGCCTCATGAAACTCCTGTTCCGTCGCGACAACGGCTGTGTGCTGGGGGCCCAGATCTACGGTCTCCACGCGGGGGACCTGATCCAGGAAGTGGCCAATGCCATGGCTGCGGGCCAGTCCGTCCGGCAGCTCAGCCGCGCCGTCCACACCCATCCCACCCTCAGCGAGGTGGTGGAGGCGGCCTATAAGCAGGCCGCCGCCGCCCTCTCCCCCTGACCACCCTCTCCCAGCCATGCAGATTCGCCGCCGCCCTCCCAATCCTCTGGTGCGGGTAGCCCATCTCACCTACGCCACACCCCATCCGGAGGGTGAGCCCCGTCATATCCTGGAGAAAATTGTCTGGGCCAAAGGGGAGGAGGTGGAGCAGGCCCGCCAACGGGCGCCCCTGGAAGACCTTCAGCAGCAGGTGGAACAACTGCCCCCCACCCGCGGTTTTCGTCGGGCGTTGCAACAGGCGTCGGAGTTGCCTGCCGTCATCGCGGAGATCAAAAAAGCCAGTCCCAGCCGAGGGGTCATCCGTGAGGATTTTGATCCCGTCGCCCTTGCCCAGGCCTACGCCGCCGCTGGAGCGTCCTGCATCTCGGTGCTGACAGACCAGCAATTTTTTCAAGGCGGCTTTGCGGTGCTCAGCGCTGTGCGCGAGGCCGTGCCCCTGCCCCTGCTGTGCAAGGACTTTGTCCTCTCCCCCTACCAGTTGTTCCAGGCCCGGGCCGCCGGCGCTGACGCGGCCCTGCTCATTGCCGCGATCCTGTCGGATCAAGACGTTCTCTACCTCCGCAAGGTGTCCTGCCAGTTGGGTCTGGACTGCCTGGTGGAGGTGCATGATGCCGGCGAGATGGAGCGCGCCCTCGCCCTTGGGGTGGACCTCATCGGCATCAACAACCGGGACCTGACCACCTTCGCCACCGACCTGGCGGTGACTCAACGCCTCGCCGCCGCCTACCGCCAGGCCCTGCGCCAGGGCGGCGCCCTGTTGGTGAGCGAGTCCGGCCTGAGGGAGCACAGAGACCTGGAGCGGGTAGCGGCGGCTGGCGCCCAGGCGGTGCTGGTGGGCGAAGCCTTGATGGGCCAACCTGACGTGGCCGCTGCCCTGCGGGCCTTGCGGGGGGAACCCCAGCCCTCAGCGCTTGCGCAGCAGCAATAGGCCGTCACCCAGCGGCAGAAAGGCCGGTTGCACCCGTGCATCCGTGACAACACCGTCGTTCAATGCGCAAATGGCCTGCAGGGAGGCGTCTTCCGGGTGGCGGTGCGGCTCCACCACCTTGCCGCCCCACAGGGCGTTATCAAGGATGATCACCCCACCCGGCCGTAGCCGCGCCAGCACCTCTTCGTAGTAGAGGCGACCGTTTTCCTTGTCGGCATCGATAAAGCCCAGGTCGAAACCTGGTTCTTGGGGAAGGGCGGCCAGGGTGGCGGCGGCAGGTCCCAGGCGCAACGTGATGCGATCCGCCAGGCCCGCCTTCCGCCAGTAGGTTTGGGCCATGCGGGTCCACTGTTCGTTCACGTCCAGGCAGAGCAGGCGCCCCTGGGGTCCCAGACCGCGGGCCAGGCAAAGGGCGGAATAGCCCGTGAAGGTGCCCACCTCAATGGCCCGACGGGCGCCCATCACCTGGGCCAACCACTCCATGAACACCCCCTGTTCCGGAGCAATCTGCATCCTGGCCACTGGTCCCAATGCCTGGGTGGCGGCCATCAGGGCCTGTTGCACCTGGTCGGGGCCGCCGCCGTGGTTCAGGATGTAGGTGTGAAGATCCGGGCTCAGGAAGAAGGATTTGGGCTGGACAGGCTGGGTTGATGGCGTCTCGGGCATAGGGGATGGGGCCGCAAGGAAAGATGGTATGGCGGACTGTGTGGCTGACGCCGCTGAACCCTGCATAAGTGCCGGTATCCCCAGCTAACAAGAGAACCGGGCAGCGCCGCCACCCGTTGCCGTCCCATGGGCAGGGCCGCCGTGACGCTCACCTGAGCAAGGCTGCAGCGGCGGGGCGCCCCGTCCGCTCCGCCAGGCCAGCAGCGCCGCCATCGCCATGGACACCACCACGATTCCCGCTAAGCTATGCAGCCCCCATGCTTCATAGGCCCTCGTAGAAAAACAGCCGAATGGTGAGGCCGGCCACAAGAACGGGCACGGTGACCGCCACGCCCGGATCACACCATCCCGGCAACACCGGCGCCGCCTTGAGACTTGAGATCTGCCGTGCTGCTGATGGGGGAAACTCGATGAGGCTCTGGACAACGCCCAGCACGAGGGCGCAAGCAGGCCAGTGCCAGACCTGGGGCGTCATGGTCTGTGAAGTTCAGGGCAGCTGGGGGAGGGGGAATATGGGCGGGTAGGGGTTGGTGGGGGTGATGGATTTTGTGGGTGAGAGGGGCGGCCAGGGGTCCAGTCAGAAGGCAGAGAGAGTTCATTAAGATGTACAGGAATATGACTCATCAGCAAATGAACCCATCGTGAAAGTGTTTTCGAGTCTAGTGGGTTCTCTTCAGAAAATTTCAGTTCCCACAGCAGGCGATTCCAAAAATATCCATTTAATCTGCCACGGTGACGTAAAATCAGGGATCTACAGACCTGGTTGCATCGGATTGTGACGGGCACGGTCCCAGGGCAAGGGCTGCCCATCGGTAGCGGTTATGCGGACTTCCCGTCCGCACAGCTTGGCCGCTTCAAAGCCGATGGTGTTGTAGCCCCTGCCGTTGAGGGTTCCCTCGCCTTGAGTGCCTGTACATTGCAGCAGAACGTACTCGCCATGATGGAAGTCAACCTTTCCCCTTGACGTACAGGCCGCAGTGCTCATGATCCCAATGCAGCCTGTGCTGCCAGGTCTTGCCGGTGTCCCATTGCGGTGGGCCTGGTTCCTGCTGCTGCTGGTGATGGGCCAAAACGTCGCCGGACGCTGCTGGCAGCGCCGTCAAAAGGAGGGTCAATGTCTTCATGGGCAGGTTGATACGGTGACAAGTCCCTTGTGATGGATGTAGTTCTTCACATAGAGAACCGCCATAGGTCACACCACCAGGGCAGGAAGGCCGCAAAGGAGAGCAGAAGCAGCCAGGGCAGCATTGGCTGCCACTGAAACGCCAAAGAACCCCAAGAGGGTCAATATAGCACCGGCCAGGAAGTAGCGCACTGGCCTACGGTTTATGAGCTTGAAAACCATACCAGCACTCGGACATTCGCCAGTCGTATAATACACTGTAACAGTGAAGTCCATAAGTATTATGCTAGCAGGCATTAAAACTATTGGAATGATAAGGGGTATCAGAAGAAAGAACAGCAGCCAACACAATGAAGAAGCTAGGGCTGCAACAACCACTACAGCTTCAATCACGCCAAAGGTTTCAATGTTGGCTTGGGTCTGTTCCCAAACCTTCTTGATACTGGGGGGCTCGGTGGCATTGGCTGGGACACGCTTCTTGACAGAAACAGTTGCAGATTAACTCATTGACAGAATAGTTCAGGGGGGAGTGCGTCAGGACTTACGGCCGTCCTGGTCTTTGCGGGGGGCTTCAGGTTCAGGCTTGGCCCGGACAATGCCCCGGATGGCCTCTTCAAAGGTCATGTTGAGGGGCTGGATCAGGCGGCCTTCCTTATGGCCAAAAACAAAGAAGCTGCCGCAAGCCATATGTTGAGGATGCCCAGGTCAACATGACGAGGCGGGGGTGATGGAGGAGCCTGGCGGCTGCCTACACATCTTCACTCTAGCCACTGCTACCAACCCCCTTCACACAAGTTCACACAAGCTCGCGTAGGTCAAGCGCTTGCCCACGGCTTGCTGTAGCAGCCTGCCGATGGCCCCTTCACCGCTCAGCCCGAAGGTGTTGTGGCGATGCTCATACTCGGCCACATAGCGGAAGCAGTGACGCTTGCTCCACCAGTGATGGGTGCCAACCCATGCCCGCTTGAGCAATGCCCAGAACGACTCAATGCCGTTGACGTACTCACCGACGCTGTGGCAGACCGTCTCATGGGCAATAGGGCAAGTCCCTGTAGCCTGCGTGCTCATCGGTGTAGATGGTGGCCTCCTTGTCCACATGCTCAGCAATCATGCCATGGAGTGTGGCCTCGTCAGCGCCTTCCACCGGCATGGCGTGAACCGTGCCAGTGCATTCACGGCGGCCCACCACAGCCTGCTTGCTCCCCGGACCACGGCCACGGCGTTGCTTCTTGTCAGCGTACTTGTTGCCCTCCTTGCCGCCCAGATTATGCCTCATCTACTTCCACCTCACCGATCAGGAGGCTCCTACGGGCTTCACAGGCTTCCCTGATTCGGTGTTGCAGGAACCAGGCGGTCTTCTGGCAGGCACCTGACTCCTTGGCAAACTGGACGCTGCTGATGCCCTTACGGGCAATGGTCATCATGTAGATGGCCAAAAGCCAGCTCTGAAGGGGAAGCCGTGAACATTTCATCACGGTGCCTGTGCGAACGCTGAAGCGCTTACGGCAGCCAGTGTACTTGAAGCCCATGGCCCCTGCCACCGTGTAGACCTTTTCGCTGGGAAGGGGCTAGCACCAAATCCCGAATGGTGCAACCAGGTCTGTAGATCTCCAAACAAACAGTCAAAGTTTGTGGTGACGATCCGCACTGGACCCGCTTCCTGAAAAAGACGAAGCAGGTTCTGGTGAAGCGCATTATAGAAGAACAGCCGAATGGATTGGCTCCAGGGGGCCGGCGCCATCAAGCCGGGGCAGCAGGATGATTGGGATGGGCCCCACGCACTGCCCGCTTTGCATCGGATTGGCCGTGGTGGCGGCATTGCGCTTCTGCAACTGAGTGAGGCATCCCATGGCGGAGGTGCTGCCCATAAGGATCTGTGAATCCGAGTGCCAGAACCATGGATAAGTGTTACGTTTCCAGAGATGAATCAAGAACCTGGCCAGTTGGGTTGGATAGCGGTTGATCAGCATCTCACTGACCTCGGGGCGAAGGGAAAGGTCTAAAGAATGCTTCAGGGGAACTGGACGCATCTGCACCGCCATGTCCACAGCTTCTGGAAACACCCCTTGCAGGCGGATCACCCATTGAAACATCGTGGCGATTTCTGCATCATCCAGCGGACAAGGCACACCCTGCAAGCGGTTGTTCCAGTAATTTTTGAGCCAGACCTTCCACCACTCGCTTTGGCTGCTCTCGTCAAGATCAGAGAGAAGGTGGCCGATTTGTGTGGTGAACATATGCTTCAGTTCAGGTTTTTCTCGTGCCTGCTCAAAAAATGTACAAATCCATTTATCTTTATCATTATCAACCAAGTAACTCATTACAAGAGTGTAGAACTGTATAAAGCGTTCTAACCTGTTCTCTGGAAAATCCTGAATAGCTCGCTGGAGTCCACCTATGAGTTGATCTTTCAACAATTCAGCAGTTGGTGGAGATGGTTGTCTCCGAATTAAACCATCCCAGGCACAGGAGAAGTCTTCGTGCTGGGCATCAAGCAAGGGAAGTAAGTGGTGTTCTGTCCAACCGCTGTCCACGTTATGCAGAAAATAAAAACCGCTCGTCAGAATGGTGCGGCCAAGTTTTCCGGGGATGCCATTATCTTCCATAATGGTGTCCAGCGCCCGCCGGTATTCAGTACTCAATGCTTGAGGTGACACTGCTTGCTGTTTGCGCCAGAAGTCAATGCTATGGACCCAAAATCGTGCTAACTTGCCAAATGGGTGATTGATGGCTTTTGTAAACCATGACGTATCCGGCGAGACCTCTGATATACGGATATTGTATGAAATATCTTCAACCGCAGCAGCATATGGATAGAGAGTAGTAGCTATTGCATGAATCTTGTCTAGTAACTCTGCAAGATCTTTTGGATCATCTCCTTGAAGAAACTTTTTGAGAACATCTGCAATATCTCCTGAGTTCTCCGGATACAATTGACTAGTGGACAGACAGGACAGCACTCGCCCCTTGCTTTCTTGATCCAACTCTGCTTTCTCCCAAGCACTAATGACCCAGTACCACAGGTCGCTTTTCCACTCCGACCTTGCAGCCATGGCATCCGCCAGATCCAGGCCCCACGCCGTATTGCGTTGCGCTGCTTCAGAGACAGTTCGCAGCATCTCTATACGGCTATGCTTCAAAGATCTTCTTGATTCATTGGGCTGATAAACCAGTAAATCAGGCAACCATTCAGATGCTGGTTTTGCTAGCAACTCTTCAGTAGCCCAAGGGCTCTCAACTCGCTTGAATTCACTGACAGTAGATGGTAAAATCCGGGTGCTCACGAGGTTTCCATTCAGGATTCTGCGCTTTTATATTATCAAATTCTTTTTTAACCAGATTACAGCTTGGATCAGCCTTATGCAACCAGGAGAACCAGTTAAAAGATTCAACAGGGAATGATAGGTGATCATCGCTGGAGAAACGTCTGTAAATCGCTGGGATAAGCTTCTTTCTTTGCTGACTACTGGCTTGTGGATACACGCAGGCGGCCATGCGAAAAATTTCATGGTGGGCCGGGTATTCATTGACATGAAAATGCTCCAACAACCAAGCCATCTTGTCGTCTGCAGAAAGATCTTGCCTGGCGTTGGTGATGTGGATTGCCAGACGCCGTAACAATGGCAAGTCAGAATGGATGAAATGATTGCACCAATTGCTTACGGTCATCGGGTCGTTGATGGCCAGCCACTCCAAGCAATCTCGTGCTGTATCAATAAGAGAGTCAATCCTGTGGAAATGCTTATTCTGCTCATGTGGTTCAATCGCTGCTCTATAAAGGCTAGCCGAGTCTACTATCCTATCCCCTCCCTTTTCCCACGCCATCACCATCGCATGGTATTCCTCCAGCCGCATGGTGACTCGCTCCAACAGCATATGGGCAATCTTTGGCAAGTTGGGTTGCAGGGAGTCTTCCCAGAACTTTTTCATATGCCAATTCCAAGAATCATCTCTGTGCTCAGAATCTGGTAAGAACCAAATCAGTCTTGCAGTGATGGTGTCATACACCTTTAGAAAACTCTGAAGCTCCTCAACTTTAATACAGTATCTGCCAGACTCTGTAGTAACCTTCATAGTCACCAGGCACAGGGATCGATCGGGAGTCCTCATCAGGATTCATAGGAATACAATTCATCAGAATATGCACCCATCGTGAAAGTATTTGTGGATTTAGTGAATTTTCCCCAAGATGACTTAATTTCCGCAGTAGTGCTTTCCAAAAACATTGATTTAGCCTTCCATTATACTTTGAAATTATCGAAAACAATGAATCAGAATTATTCCTGACAAGTTGATTTGCTAGCCACTCGGACAGGATCTTGTCCTGTTTCTCGAGCTCCCCCTCAGTGAAGAGGTGTTTCAAGTGCTTCTGATCATCAAGCCAAGAAATCCATTCAGGAGATTTGGCCGCATTGACAAAAAACTCTGTGAGCTTCACCCTTGCCAAGGCGTGGTCAATGGTGTGGCTGTCTTCGTCGTCAACCGTGGGTGGTTGGCCTGAAGCGATCCTGGCTATCTCCTGCCGCCAGCCAAGGATACCGCGACGTCTGAAGTCTGCCAAACCCTTGACTCCCGTGTCTAAGCCGGTGAAGTCGTTTTCCTTTTCTTGAGGAAACACAACCGGCTCAATGCCCATTCTGTGCCAACGATCAAGATCGTTGCTTTTGCTGCCAACAAGCGCAAAACGCTTTTCTCTGCCATCCGTCGGCAAGGATGGCGTCAAATAATTCATAATAGTGTCACTGTGGCTGTAGCCGACGAACAGCACGGTGTGGTTGGCAAAGAAAGAAACCAGAAAGCGACGAGCCCAGCCATCCCCTTCCGTCAGATAAGCACGGCCAAAGTCACGATGGGTCAGCACCATCTCCTCCGGTTCGTTGACAGAGCCATGGGACGAGCGATGCCCTCAAAACGACTGTCCGGCGGCAGCGTTGGAGCCTCAAAGACCTTGGGTTTGTTCTCGAACAGCTTCTCTACCTCTGCCGCCTGCTCAAACAAACAGTCAAAGTTTGTGGTGACGATCCGTACTGGACCCGTTTCCTGAAAAAGACGAAGCAGGTCCTGGTGAAGCGCATTGGATTCCCGCTTGTCCAGCTGCAAAATGTCAGCGGCCCGCTGGTGGACCTTGACGCTATCCTCCTTCAGCCGCCCAAAAAATTGATCGTCGGTCTCGGATTTTGCAATCGATTTACCAGTCCCTTTAGCCACCTGCTCAGCCAGCCTACGAAAACTGGGCAGGCTGGCCGGCGGCCCCATCGACACGCCAGCCCAAGTAAACACCACCAGCCGCCCATCTCGCAGAGCATCCAGCAATGCCGGAGGAAAATCAACGCCTTTGATCTTCATGGCGCTTCCCCTCCTGGACTTGGCGATGATCCCTCCACCGCTGCGATCTCCTCGATTGTCAGCCCGTAGAGTTGATAAACCAGACGGTCAATTTCCGCCTCCAGTGCGCTGGTGTCTGCTGCCGGGTTGGCGGCTTTGGTTTCAAGAATACGATCAATGAGACGTATAAATGGTTGCCGCTCGTCCTTGTTAGTCTTGGGAATTGGGATGAGTTCAACATACACCTTTTTCCAGCGCAGTGTTCCCATACCCGATGTTGGCGCAACTTGTTGAAGATACCAGCAAGTCAGCTTTGCATTCAGTACGGCACAAAGATATTTGATATGTTCTCCTGTCATGATAAATGTAGTGGCTTCACAATGTATGCCACTATTGTCGTAGGCAAAACGCCCACTTTCAGCCAGTTCAATCCAGATCAGCTTTTCCTTGGCGAAAGTATCAAGATATTCGTCTTTGGGATTATTATCTAATTCCAGCCAGTGATGTTGACCTTCATAATCTGCGGCTGGATTTCTGCTTCCAGAACGTGAGTAGCGGCATTGTCCTCGCGCTCTTAGTTTCTTCTCATACTTCTTCAGATGTTCATAGACAACAGGATATTCTTTCGGAAACTGTCTGTAGCTTCCAAATTTGACGATAACTAACCACTTTCCTGCCCATCTTGCCCGATAGCGCTGTATATCTCGTCCCCGCAGCACTGGCTTGAGGATCTCGGCAGACTTGGGGTCAGCAGCAACGAGTGTAGCGCGGGTGCTCTCATCAATGATGAAGGCTACGTTGAGGCCTGTTATCACTCCCCGGTATATTGTCACGTCCCACTGACGCAACGGAGTCCCTTTATCTTGCATCTTCTCCAAAACGCCGCGCTCTACAACAGGCAGAATGCTCCAGGGAGCATCCTTTTCCGGCACCACACTGCCCCAAAGCCGGGTTGGAGGTGGGAAGTCTGTGGTTTCCAGTTGCTCCAGGTCCACCGCCGGGAACGGCTTGGCGTTGCCCCCTTGCCGCAGCAGCAGAATGCTGGAATCCACAATAGCCGACTCGAAAATGTCCTTACCCAATTCCAACAGGGCTGCCGGAGTGTGGTGTTCGGCCAGGTAGCGGCGGGTCTTCTTGCCGTATTCGGCTTTGAGCCAACTGCTGGAGGTGATGTAGGCCAGAATGCCTTGCTGCGCCCGTAACATCTGGCAACCCCGTTCATAGAAGAGTTGATAAATATCGCCGGTCTTGGCGAAGGTCACGTAGCCAGCATTCTTGTACAGGTTCCCCAGTTTACCGCCGTCTTCCTGCAACTGATTGTAGGGCGGATTCCCGATCACCACGTCAAATCCGTCCTGGTTGCCGAACATGTATTTGGCGTCAAACCAGTCTGCTTGAGCGTTCTGGTCGTAGGGGTCCCAGCGGGAGATGTTTTCAGCGTCGCTGTCCGCCATGCCGATGTGGCGCAGTTCACTGGCCAGGGCGTCCCGCAATTTGCAGTCTTGCTGCTGGGTGCATAGTTTCAGGTCCCGCGTGTTGGCGTGAAAGTACTGTTCCCGGCTTTGCCGCAGGGCTTGCTCCAGCGTCTGGGTGCGGGGTGACGTGAGTACGCCTTGGGAGTTGTCCAGGGCCAGCAGGGTGTCCGCCGCCACGAAACGGGTTTCCAGGTTGGGCAGGGGTTTGACGCCGTAGTTAGCGCTGGGGTCGGTATTGGGTTGTTGCTCAATGGCCAGGGAGATGAAGAAGCGCAGCTTGGCGATCTGGCAGGCCACGGGCTGGATGTCCACCCCGAAGATGCTGTTCTGGATCAGGTAGAGCTTGCGCCCGAAATCACCGGAATAACGCTCAAAGGTTTGGCTGATGTCCAGCAATTCATCGTTGCGCTCCTGTTGGTCTTTGGTGTCGAAGGCCGCGTTTGCCCTGGCGCTGGCCCGCTCTTTTTGCAGGGCTTGCCAGCGGGTGTTGTCCGGGTCCAGGCGTTGCAGGGCCAGGGTGAGTTTATGGAGAATGCCCATGGGAAAGGCGCCGGAGCCCACTGCCGGGTCCAACACTTTCAGTTGGGCAATGGCCCCCACAATGCCCTTGGTTTCGCCGTCCTCAAACAGTTCCTTGGCGTCGTTGAAGGCGTCTTCATAGTCCAGCAAATAGCGCAAGCGCTCTTGCCAGTAGGCTACATTCCCATCATCAGGCTGCACCTTTGACCCCAGTGTCGCCACCAGCGCCTCCTCCACCATGGTGTCCACCACGAGGCGGGGCGTGTAGTAGGAGCCGCTTTGCCGGCGGGCGGTCTCCCGGGTTTCTGGGTTGATGGCGGCCAGCAGGTTCTCGAACACCTTGCCCAGCAGTTCCGGGTCCAGGGCTACTTCCTGCTCGATGGGGGTGTTTTCCTCCACGGTGAACTTGTAACGGTTGAAGATGCTCACCAACCCGTCCGCAGCAAAGAACAGGCGGTCGGGAACACTCAGCAGGTTTCTATGGCCGGGATGGTCGGAGAAGCAGTCAATGCGGTAGCCGCCGGCGCTGGTGGAGTCGAAACTGTCCAGGCAGTCGAAGAGACCACCGTTAATAAAGGGTGTTTTCTTGAAGAGATCCAGCAACCTTTCAGGATTCTCCATCTCATCTTTATAGCGATAGACGGAAAAGTCTCGGTGTGTGCATTGTTTTTTGGCACTGAAGCCCCGCTTGCCAATCTCGGTGTTGAGGGTGGCGAAGAACAGGTTTTGCAACACGGCGCGGTAGTAGGAATCGCCTTTAGCCAAGTCGTCGTTCTTCAGTAGCGAGCGCACCTGTTCTTCAATGAATAACTCCTCCGCCACCAGCCTCTTCTCCTTGATAAACCACAAGAACAACATGCGGGTGACGAGGCGAATTACGTGCTCCTCCGGCGGCAGCGTGCGCTTCTGGTTCGTGGGGAATCTGGCCCCCTTCTCCTTGTCCTTGGCGCGGTTGAACCAGCCAAACAGGTCTTTGTAGAAGCGTTTGTTGAGTTCCTGGGTGTCCAGGCTGGCCAGCAGGGCCGCCAACAGGCCGTCGAAGTTGCTGGGCTTGGCGTGCTTGTCTATCCACGCCAGGCGATGGGAGAGGGAAAGCTCCTTCAAAATCTCCCGATGGGCGCGGTGGGGGTTGCTGGGGTCAATATCCCGAATCAGGGACACGCTCCCCAACACGCGGCGCTGGTTGTCCCGTTTGTGGCGGCGGCGCTGGACAAAGGTCAACGTGACGAGGCCGCCGGTGGCGCGGAACAGCAGGAAGGCGGGCATGGGGAAGCGCTTGTTGATTTCCCGGGTGAATTCGGCGTATTGGCTGCGGGAAATGCTGGCCGTGTTGAGTTCAACGGCGAGGAAAAGGTAGCTTTTGTTGAGTCCTTCGTCGAAGTTTTTCGTATCCAGCGACGTGCCCTGACTGCTGCCCGATGATTCCTCACGGATTTCCTCGTCCGTCACTTGAAACAGCAGATGAACTGCCGTGGCGTTCTCACGGAACCTTTTTTCCGACGCCGTTTGTGACGCCGTTTGTTCTGTTGACGCCGGGAATTGGGCAATAAAATCCCCCACCCGGCCACTCTGCCCCGCCAACACCCGGGTGCTGCGGTAGCCCAGCGCAGCAAACAACCGGGTGGCGGCCTGGGGGAGGGCATACCCAGCGGCCAGGGCAGTCAAGGCGGCCTGGATGGCGGCGTCCAAATCCGGGTTCCGTTCCATCACGGTGCCTCCTTGATGACCAGCCAGGTGACCAACTCAAAATCACCGGCGTCTCGCGGCGTTTTCGCTGCCCGGAGCAGCTTGAAACCGGCGTCGCCGGAGCGGCCCAGGCCGGCGGCTTGCTGGCGGTGGTGGGCTTGGCGGATCTGGGTGATGCAGGCGCTCAAGAGGGTCTCGTAACGCTCCATCCGGCGGCCGTTTTGGGTCTCCTGGTTGAAACGTTGGCAAAGCCGGGTGATGGGCCGGGTGATGGGCCGGGTTTGGCCGGCGGTGGCGGCGGCGAAGGCCGTGAGGATGTTGCGGGCGCTGCCAGCCGTAGCCGTGAGGATGTTGCGGGCGCTGCCAGCCGTAGCGGATGGCGCCGTTGCCTTGGACGTGAACGAGGTAATGGGGATGGAAGGGACTGGCGGGGCGGTGCTGCTGGTCCGGGCCGGCGTTGCGCTGCCGGAGACAGAAGATCACGCCGGGTTCGTGGGCCTTGCCGTTGTCCCCGGTGACGGCATAGACGCCGGGGGGCATGGCCTCCAGGGCGGCTTTGTTGCGCTCCAGATAGCGCTGCAGTTGGGTGAGAAAGTCGTCCAGGGTGAAGTCCGCCAACACCGGCCCATCCCCCAGGTCCTCCAGGTGGGGGACGTCCTCCCGCAGTTGGCGAAGTTGGTCATCCCGGAAGCGCAGGTCCCGGGCCATGTCCTCTTTGCTGAAGGGGTCCTCGTCGCCGCTGGCGGTGAGATCCGCCAGGGCCATGCGGGCCTGCACCCGGTTTTGTAGACGCAAATAGGTGTCCATGTCCTCCGTGGGCCAGTAGTTCACCATGTGTACGGACGGGTTGCGGCTGCCGATGCGGTCAATGCGCCCGAACCGCTGCACCAGCCGCACGGGATTCCAATGGATGTCGTAGTTCAGGACAGTGTCGCAGTCTTGCAGGTTTTGCCCCTCGGAGATGCAGTCCGTGGCAACGAGCAGGTCAATGGCATGGGTGGCGTCCGTTTCGCAACCCTGGCGGGCCATGGGGGCAAAGTTGGTCAAGACGGCGTTGAAGTTGCTGGCGCCGGCCGTGGCGTGGGTTTCATCACCGGAGACCATGGCCATGGCGATGCCCAGGGTCTCGGTCAATCCCTTCAGGTTGTCGTACAAATAGCCGGCCGTGTCCTTGAACGTGGTGAACACCAGCAGCTTGCGGTTGGGCCGGCCGCCCGATTCCGGGTTGGATGCCTCACCTTGTGGCGGATCCGTTGCTTGAGGTCTTGCAGCTTGACGTCCCGCTCCGGCGTGACGGCAGCCACGCGATCCCGAACCGTGGACAACATGGCTCTATCGTCCTCGAGGTCGGCTTTCCAGCGGGGGAGGTCCAGTTCAGCGAGCCGGTAGGGATTGCGGCTCCGGTTCACGATAAACTCCTCGTCTTCCTCGTCATCATCGGGCAGGGTCTCCCCATGGACGAGCCCATGGGTTTGGGATTGATCCCCCTGTTCGTACCGTTCAATTTTGTCCAGCAGATTGTCAATCTTTTTGATGGTCCGCTCCATGGTGAGCCGTAGGGCGTGGGCGGAGCTTTCCAGGCGTTTGAGCGCGTTGACGCGCATCATGCCCACCAGGAAGCGTTCGCTGTCTTTCTGGTTGAAGTTTTGCGCTTTGCGCTTGCTCTCCAGCTCGTCAAGCCGTCTCGGATCCATCACGTAGGCGCTGGTCTGGTACACCGCCAGCTTGAACGCGCCAATCTGCTCCGCAAGATCCTGATAGGAGAGTTCTTCGTTAATGTCGGTGTGAGGGGAGGCATTGATGGGTTTGGCGCGCTGGGGAAACTGGCCGATGCGTTCCATTTCCTCCCTGTAGAACTGCTCAATCTGGCGGCGG
Source organism: Candidatus Synechococcus spongiarum SP3 (assembly GCA_001007665.1). Lineage (GTDB taxonomy): Bacteria > Cyanobacteriota > Cyanobacteriia > PCC-6307 > Cyanobiaceae > Synechococcus_B > Synechococcus_B spongiarum_B. Next base: position 20,394 of record JXQG01000002.1, read on the forward strand.
GAGCGGGAGATGGACACCCCGTTCAGCAGCCGCAGGAAATCCGCCCCCAACTGGTCCAGAAGCTGGGCCTTGTTTGGTTTCCCGTCCTGGGCCTGCTGCTGTTCCCACCGCTTGAACTCCTTCTGCGCCTGGGCCATCAAGGCGCGGAGACTCCCTACCCCCAGACTGTCTTGAAACGCCTGCTCCCGACCCTCGGTCATCAGATACATCTGATTGCGCAGGTCAATGAGTGAGGTGTTCACCGGTGTTGCTGACAGCATCAACACCTTGGTTGCGGCGCCGGCCTGGATCACTTCTCCTTCAGCAGACGCTTGTAACGTCCACCGCCGTCGTTGCGGAAATTATGGGACTCGTCAATCACGATCAGCTTGTAGTTGCTCCACACTGGGGATGTTTGCACGGTGGACGCCTTGTCCCCTTCCGCCAGCAGTGACCACCAGCAGACTCAGCCGGATCCGCTCGACGGTCCATCAACCCCGACGGCCTTGACCGATCCTGCCGAGCCTGAGCGACGACCTCGCACCTTCATCGCGGCTCTGGCCACCCTGGCCGCCATAGCCTGTGCCGTGCTGGCGTTTGCCCTGTACCAGGCCGCCATTGTAGATCCTTACACCCAGGCCGTTCTGGCGTTGGATGGTGATCTGGGGCAGGGGGGACGGCTGTTTCGCATCAACTGTGCCGGCTGCCATGGGCTGGCGGCGCAAGGGCTGGTGGGCCCCGACCTCCATGGGGTGGCGGATCGTAAAAGCGACGTCCAGTTGGTGCGGCAGGTGATCAGCGGCAAAACCCCGCCCATGCCCAGGTTCGAACTGGAGCCCCAGGCCATGGCTGACCTTATCAGCCATCTCGACCACCTTGAAACCCAACCCGCACCAGCGGCGCCATGAGCGCCCCGCCCCCGTTGGTGGTGGTTCTGGTGGCAACGGCAGGCCCCCTCAACCTGGGGGCCGTGGCCCGGCTCTGCGCCAACTTCGCGGTGCAGCAACTGCGGCTGGTGGCGCCACGGTGTGATCCCCACGACCCCCAGGCCCTGCGCATGGCTGTCCATGCCCAGGACACCTTGCGCAACGCCCCTGTTTTCCCCACCCTGGACGCAGCATTGCAGGACTGTGGTCGTGTTGCGGCCTGTTCGGCCCGGGCCACTGCAGAGCCCCTGCCCACGGCCCCGCCGGAGCAGGTGATGCCCTGGCTTCTCCAGCCCCATCCCCTGCCCGCTGCCCTGGTGTGCGGTCGGGAAGACCATGGCCTGCACAATGCCGAGCTGCGGCGGGCGGGACGCCTGATTCGCATTGCCACAGCCCCCGCCTACAGCTCCATGAATCTCTCCCATGCCATGGCTGTGGTGCTGGCAGCCAGTGAGGCGACCAGTGGGGCGGCCAGTCCACAGGCCCGTCATGCCCCCTCTCCCTGTGGAACCGGTCCACTGACGGACCTGTTGGAGGATGCCGGGGCGCTGCTGCTGGAGACGGGCTTTCTCTGGCCCCATACCGCCGTGGCCCGCATGGCTAAGCTGGAAGAACTCGTACGCCGTGCCGAACCCAGCCAGGCGGAGCTGGCCCTTCTGCGTGGGATGGTGCGTCAACTGCGCTGGGCGGCACGCCATGGCCCCAAGACCAACCCATAGCCGGCATCCTGACCACCAGTAGCGCCAATGCCCAGATCTTCTCCACAGCGGCATGACACACGGCGACAGCAGCAGCGCTCAACATCGTGGGTGAACGGCTGGCGGCTGCTCTTTCGGTTGGTGGTGACTGGTGTCGGTGTGGCCGTCCTAACGGGGACCGTCTTGCACCGCTACCGCCCGCCCACGGGCAATGCCGTCCCCATCGCAGATGGATCAGCGCAACAGGAGGCCGGCGCCAGCAACCACAGCTCTGAAGCCCGGCTGGTGGGCTGGATCACCACCAGCCTGGGGGCTGGCGCCAGGCTCCATGGTCTGGAAGAGCGCTTCCAGGCGCTAGCCGCGTCCCAGCCGGATCTGTTGGCGGGAGCCTATGTGGCGGTTCTGGGGGACGGCCAGCACGCCCGCCTGAACTCTGATCGCGCCACCGCCGCGGCCAGCGCCATCAAAACCCCCCTTCTCCTGCTCACCCTGCTGGCCAGAAGCCAAGGCGAACTCCGCTGGGACGAAACCCTGCAACTGCAACCCCACCTGGTGGGGGGTGGTTCCGGCTGGATGGGCTCCGAACCACCCGGTAGCCGCTTTCCCCTCTACATGGCCGCACGGGAGATGATCACCGTGAGCGATAACACCGCCACCAATCTGCTGATGGAGCGGCTCGGCGGCATGGAGGCGGTGAATCGGCGGTTTCTGGCACTGCGGCTCCGGGGCACACGGGTCAATAACTGGTTGCCGGACCTGGGCGGCACCAACACCACCACCCCCAGGGACCTGGCCCTGACGTTGGCCATGGCGGAAAACAGTGCGCTGCTCAGCCAGCAGGATCGGGACCGTTTCCGGGCCATCCACGGCAGCTCCCGCCCCAACAGCCTGCTGCCCCTGGGCTTTCTCCAGGGTCTTGCGGGCTTGGGGGTAGCGGCCAACGTGGATCAGGCATTGATCGACCGTGGGGTGCGCATCCTCAACAAAACCGGCGATATCGGCACGGCCTATGCGGACGCCGGCACAATTGAGTTACCCGATGGTCGCCGCGCCGTGGCCGCGTTCCTGGTGGAGGGGACAGAGACAACCCCTTACAACAGCCCCCGAATGCGAAGGCTGATTCAGAACATGGCGGCAGCCACAGCCACAGTGCTGATGGAGGCGCCTCCATCAGAGGCGCTGGCCCCGTCCACCCCCCTCTGACCCATGCGCTGGTATTCCGTGAAGTCCTTGGCCGCCCATGGCCTCTGCAGTGCCGTGGCGCTGTTGGCGGCATTGGCCGCCCCCGCTGCCATGGCGCAGGCGCAGGGTCTGGAGCAGAGCACCCAGCGGCCCCAGACCCTGCACCCCCTCCCCGGCCAGTTGGATCCAACCCTGCTCTTCAACGACAACAACCCGGAATCCATCAAGGCCAGCGGCATCCTGCTCTCCACCTTTTCTCCCGTGGGTCGATTCCATCCGGAGGCCCATCTGGATCAGCAGTTCGTGGGCAACTTCACGGTGTTCAGCCACCATGTCTACGCCCGCCCAGCCCACGGCGCCACCACGGCCTGGCTGGCCCTGCTGGCGGGCAATGCCGCAGATCGGCCCATCACCGTCACAGCGCAGCAGGCCGCCACGGCCCTGAGCCAGCCGGATGCCCCGTTTTTGCCGCTGCCCAGCTTCCTGGAAGAAAACCTGAGCCTGGACAGGGCCGGAGACCATGGGGACACCGCGGCCAGCTCTCCCCCTGCGCCCCTGTCCGCAGTAGCGGCGGCACGGCTGGATCAGGAACCTCTGCGCCGTGGCCTTGCGGGGCGCGGGGCCGTCTACGCCGGTCCCGGCTCCCGGGTGGCTGGCGTCCTGCTGCGGGGGTGCAGCACCCCCGACTTGCCCTCCAGTTGGCGCCTGCCTCCCCACACCACCCAACCCCTCCTGGTGTTACCCATTCCCACCACCCACCTGAATCCCCCTGTGAACGGTCGCACCACCCAATTGCGGCTCCACAGCTCCGGTCCTGTGGCCATGGCCATGGTGGTGGCGCTCCAGGATGAACCACCCCACCTGTCCACCTTGCTGGGGCTGCTGGATGGTCCCCTCAGCCCCAAGGGGCATCAGCCCACACCCCCCGGCCATGACGGCGGGATTGTCTATTCCCGGGTCAGCGGGGTGCAGCGGGGCGCCCGTTGGCAGGCGCGGTTGACAGATCCGGGCCGGGACGTGCTCTCGGTGCGCTCGGTTCCCGTGGGCTGGCCCATCAGCGCCCTGGTGGGTGGCACCATGACCACAGGGCAAGTCCAGACGGCCCCTCTGGCGACGTTTTATCCCGGCACCGCCTGGGCCGCCCATGGCAACTACGGGGTTGAGTACCACCTCACCCTGCCCCTGCTGAACGACACCCCGGAGCCGGTAGCCCTGCAACTGGCCCTGGAGAGCCCCCAGGAGCGGGAACCCCAAGCCGGTGTGGTGGCCCTGGCGGCGCCCTCTCCCACCACGCCGGTGCGGTTCCGCGGTCCCGTGGCGGTGCAGGGGCTGGACGGCCCCCCACGGGAGCGGGTGTTCCATCTGGTGCAGCGCCGTGGGCAGCCGGGGCCGCTGCTGGGCGCCGTCACCCTGGCTCCAGGGGAGGAGCGCACCGTGGTGGTGCGGCTCATCTACCCCGCTGATGCCACCCCGCCCCAAGTGCTCAGCCTTCTGCGCGCCCACACCCTGACTCCGGATCCCCACGCCGGCGACCCGCGCCACGTGGACGTGGATGCCTTGATTGCGCCTCTGTTGGAGGGGGCTTGAGGGGGTGTTGTGGAAGAATCCAGAGTTACCGCAGCGTCACAGGCCCGTGAGCGACACCCGGCGACCCATTTTCCCCTTCACCGCCATCGTGGGGCAGGAGGAGATGAAACTGGCCCTGCTCCTCAACGTGGTGGATCCCCGTATTGGCGGGGTGATGATCATGGGGGATCGGGGCACCGGCAAATCCACCGCCATCCGCGCCCTGGCGGCCCTGCTGCCGGAGATTGCCGTGGTGGCGGGTGATCCCTGCAACAGCAGCCCCCAGGACCCGGACCTGATGAGTGCCGAGGTGTTGCAACGGCTGGAGCAGGGGGAAGCCCTGCCCACCGAGCAACGGCAAGTGCCCATGGTGGACCTGCCCCTGGGGGCCACGGAAGACCGCCTCTGCGGCGCCATCGACATCGAACAGGCCCTGAGCAAGGGGGTGCGGGCCTTTGAGCCGGGCCTCCTGGCCCGGGTGAATCGGGGTATCCTCTACGTGGACGAGGTGAACCTGTTGGACGACCACTTGGTGGACGTGCTGCTGGATGCCGCCGCCTCGGGCTGGAACACCGTGGAGCGGGAAGGGGTGTCCGTGCGCCACCCGGCCCGGTTTGTGCTGGTGGGATCCGGCAACCCGGAAGAGGGTGAGCTGCGCCCCCAGCTTCTGGATCGCTTTGGCTTGAGCGTGGACGTGCGCACGGTGCGGGAGGCGGAGTTGCGGGTGCGGATCGTGGAGCAGCGCAGCCGTTTTGACGGGGATCCCCAGGGCTTCTGCCAGATGCAGCAGAGCCAGCAACAGGCCCTCCAGGAGCGCATCAGCCAGGCCCGTGAGCGCCTCGATCAGGTGCAGTTGGACGGGGAACTGCGCCTGGCCATCTCCAGGGTGTGTGGCGAGCTGGACGTGGACGGTCTCCGGGGAGACATCGTGGGCAATCGCGCCGCTCGGGCTTTGGCGGCCCTGACGGGCCGCGACCAGGTGGAGGAAGACGACGTGGCGCGGGTAGTGTGCTGCTGCCTTCGCCACCGCCTGCGGAAAGATCCCATGGAAACCGTGGATTCGGGTGCGCGGGTGGTCAAGGCCTTCTGCAAGGTGTTCCAACGGGCTGAGCCGGAGACGCTCGAACCGTTTCAACTGGCCCTCACCTGACGGCTGGAACGGTGAAAGTTCTGGGCATTGATCCTGGGCTGGCGCAGGTGGGCTATGGCGTGGTGAACACCGCCGACCCCATGGCCCTGCTGGCCTGTGGCGTCATCCGCACCCGACCCGGCCCCAGCCCGGGGGAGCGCATGGTGGAAATTGCCCGGGATCTGCGCAAGTTGGTGCGACAACACCGCCCCCAGTTGGCGGCGGTGGAGAAGTTTTTCTTCTACCGCTCCAGCAACACCATTGCCGTGGTGCAGGCTCGGGGTGTGGTGCTCATGACCATGGCCCGTCTGCGGGTGCCCACGTTGGAGTATGCCCCCACTCAAGTGAAGCGGACCCTCACCGGTGATGGCCATGCGGACAAGGAACAGGTGCTGAACGCGGTGATGAGGGCGTTTTGCCTGGACCATCCACCCCGGCCCGATGACGCAGCTGATGCCGTCGCCGTGGCCCTCACCGCCAAGTTTCACCAATTCCATGACGACCGACAGCAAGGGTGAGTGGCGCCGTCTGTTGCGCCAGCGCCGCCGCCGCTTGACCCATGGGCAACGGCAGCAGCAGGCCCAGGCCATGGCCACCCACCTGCTGGAGCAGGTATTGCCCCAACTGAACACAAACGGGCTGGTGGCCGGCTATGTTGCCCTGGCCGCTGAGCCGGGCCTCACGCCCTACCTGTACGGGAAGGTTGACCTGGCCTTGCCCATGGTCTGCCAGGGTCGGCTCCACCTGCGGCGTTGGGACCGGGGAGATCCTCTGGAGCCGGACGACTGCGGTGTGCCGGCGCCACGGGCCACCACTCCGGTGGTGGAGCCCAGCGCCGTTGCCCTGCTGCTGATCCCCGCCGTGGCCATGCACCCGGATGGGTTCCGCCTGGGCTATGGCGGCGGCTGGTACGACCGCCTGCTGAGCCAGCCCGTCTGGGCCCAACGCCCCAGCTTGGGGGTGTGCTTTTCCTGTTGCGCCAGCATTCCCTTTGCGGTGGACTTCTGGGACCGCCCCCTCCACGGCCAACTCACGGAAAAGGGGGTGCATTGGTGGCGGCATCCCCGGACAGGAGAGCCGGACGCCTGGAAATTTTGCGGTGAATGTTAAAAAAGTCACACTCCTGCTCCCCACTGGTTCACACTGAACCAAGTATTGAGCATCTCCCCGCACCAATGGCGCAGGTATCACGGAAAGTCTCCAAAGAAGGTTCTACAGGTGCAGGCCGGCATTCCTTCCCAGCCAAAGTTCTTCAGGAAGAACGCAACCTGACCCGCGCCAGCCACCCCGCCTTGGCCATGATGGTGAGTTCCATGGTGAACATGGTGCAGAAGGGACGCCAGGACAGTCGCCACATCTGATCCCTTTCTTGGCCATACTGGCCTGACGGACTCTGATCCACAAGACCTGATCGATAAGGGAAGCATGGCGGCGACCGGCAGCAGGACGTTGGATCAAATGGTGGAGCGGCTGGCAGGGGCTTCCGACCCCAAGCGCCGCTATGCCTACGTGCTCTGGCTGGCCCGTAAGCTGCCGGTGGCAGAGCCCAGCCTCTTCTGTGAGGACAATCGTGTGCGGGGCTGTATTTCCCAGGTCTATGTGCGGGGAACGCTCCAGGAGGGAAAGCTTCACTGGCGGGGAGACTCCGATGCGCAGATCACCAAGGGGTTGTTGGCCCTGTTAATCGAGGGAACGGAGGGATTGAAGCCCCAGGTGCTGGCGGCTATGAGCCCGGCGTTCATCAAAGAAACAGGCCTTCAAGCCAGCCTCACCCCCTCCCGCGCCAACGGCTTTCTGAATATCTTCAAGACCATGCAAGCCCAGGCCAAGCTGTTGGCCACTGCTCCTCTGTAGGCCCAGGTGTTGCGGGTCGCAGAGCGTCAGGTCAGCGAAAATCGGACGTTCGATATCATCCTCGCCAATACCGCCCGGCTACAGCACATGCTCTGGAAACTGCGACCACCTGTTGACAACACAACATGGGATCCGTGGGCATGGGCTGCTCCTGGCCACAGTGATCCCTCACGTGTTCTCATATGCTTCCCTCAAGACGGACGGGGAGGCAGACGATGGACTCAGGGCCTGGACGCCAGGAGACTCTCAACCACCCGGTCCAGCTTGTCTCCCAGAGCCTTGAGTTCTCCCTTGACCTCCGAGATGGCCTCCCGCAGCCTCACCTCGCTGGCTTTCATCTCCTCCCGCAGCCTAATTTCACTATCCTTGATTTCGCTTTTCAGGAACTGGCAGGCGGCCAATAACAGCCCTCCAAAGGCCACCAGCAGCCCCCCAAAGGGGATCAGCACGGAATAGTTGCTGGATGGCCGCCTGGGGATAGAGCTGCGTGCGGTGCTCCGTTGCCTGGCTACGGAACTCCACCACCGTGCGATTATGGGAGTTCAGCTTCTCTTCCACGCCACGAACGACATCCATCATCCGTCCCGTGAATTTTGCTTCGTCCAAGACACCGTCCGCCAGAGTGGGGCCATTCAACTTCAGGAATTGCACATAGGCGCCGGGGAGAAAGTTCGTGGGCTGGTTGGCAAGGGCCAGCACCCCCAGGGGGGTGGGGGTGGGTTCATCGGGGCTGAGAATTATCCGGGTGCTGGCCAATCGCTCTTCCGGTGTGCGTCCATTGTCGTCCAACACCTCGGCTGCTACAGCGGCAGGTAAGTAATTTTCCTTGTATCAGGACAAGTCCAGGTCGGCTATGGTCGCACCGTGGCAGGGTTGGGCATCAAACGGCTGATCCCGAAAGCGACGCTTTTCATTCAGAATCTGCTCGTCCTGGGCCGTGGCAACACCCCGGCGAGGACCGGAGCGAACACAGATGCGGCCGTCACACCGCACGGGTGGTGAGTCCGCAGGCCATACGGTGACCACGGCCACATCCACACCCTTGAGGTTTCGCTTCTGCACCAACAAGGTGGGCGGGGGGAGGATCTTGCCGTCGGTTTTGATCTTCGGTGAGTTGCACCAGAAGCTGGTCCTTAATGGGCAGCCCACATGGTGTGCCATCGTCTTGGACACCTGCAAAGAGCACACCGGGGTGGTTGTGGTTGGCCAGGTCGTTGGCGAAGGCGCAGACCGCTTCAGTACCGTTCCTCCGGGCATTCCCGGTCCAGGCCTGCTTGAATTCCACCCAATCATTTTCCCCGCCTGTTAGCATTGGTGGTCTTGCAAGCATAGCCCACGCCGGGCATGCCCTGAGGGCATCCAATTCAGATCCAGGGGCAAAGCTGATGCAACCGGCGCAGGCGGACAGGTGCTCATCCATAGGATTCAGACCTTGCCGCGACGGCGCCCGAACCAGCGATCCACCTTCCGGCAGCAGGACTGGTAAGGCTCGCCGAATCGCCATTGCATCGCATTCTCCTCAAACGCGATGTACCAGTACCGAACGATAAGCGCGAACACCGCGCTCAGGACCAGGGCCGGGGGCGTAGCCGATAGGAGTGCAGCACCGAATGCCGCAAGGACCAGGCCGAGGTACATGGGGTTTCTGCTGATACTGAAGAGCCCTTCTGTCATGAGCTCATCAGGCTCCTCAAACGTGTCGATATTGGCGCCGATGCGCTGAAACTGGCGCTTCGCGGTAACGGAGATGCCGACACCCGCGACGGCAAGTGTCACTCGCACCAGGGGAGCCAAGGCCAGCCGAACGTGGCCAGGGGTAACAATTACATCGACCGCCATGATTGCGGCAATTGCGATCAAGAACAATTTCGGCGGATTGATGCGCATAGTAATACATAACGGTCAGCGGAGTTGACTTTGAATAGAGACACCTGATACCAGCCATAAGGTCTCGCCTTCTATCGCAAAAGGAACTGCGAGTGTCAGGCATTTTTGTGCTGGCTCGCTTCCCGCTGAATGACGGCGCCCGCCACACCAGAAAATACGCTCATGCCACTGGTGCGCAGAATGGGATCCTCGTTTGTAACGGCAACAAGAAGCTCTCCCCCAGCCAAGGAGACCAGGAGACACGTCCCTGTCCAGAGCTCGGCCCAGAACCGGTTGTGTCCATGGGCTTGGTCACGATCTTGACGGTCCTCTTGCCGTACTTCTCGCCACTCTCTTCCTTGTGAGGAGACAGGGGTTTTTGTGTCCAGGTCAAGCGGCGCATTTTCAGCCTTTGTCTTTGGGGTCATGGCTCCGGTGCTGGATCTCAAAGACCAGTGACCTCGGTCTTGCTGTGGGCATCTTCCAGGAAGACACGGAGAGGGGATTCAGGATCTCTGCCCTCCTGATCCAGTTGCCGGTTTTTTACCGCGATGTAGAGGCGCATGGCGCGGTGGAAGACTTCAGCACGGTGCTTGCCAAGGCGCTCTGCCAGTTTGCCCATGTCCTCATCCATTTTCGGATCCATGCGGACCTCGTACCAGCGCTCTTTTGTAGCCATGGGGGCAACAGAGGCAAAGCTAACTCCATGTCTCTCACAAAAAGGAGCTGTTGAAGAGCGGTCGATATTCCCTCCCGGCCCCATGGCTTGCTACGCTCGGAGGTGTTTGCCAGCGGATGCGAGCCATGCCCTACAGGCGCGTCCTGCTGAAACTCAGTGGCGAGGCTCTCATGGGGGAGCAGAGCTACGGCATCGACCCTTCCGTGATCCAGCGCATTGCGGCGGAGATCGCCGGGGTGGTGGCCCAGGGCACGGAGATGGCTGTTGTGGTGGGGGGCGGCAATATCTTTCGGGGTCTGAAGGGGGCGGCGGCGGGCATGGATCGGGCCACGGCGGATTACGTGGGCATGTTGGCCACGGTGATGAACGCCATGGCCCTGCAGGATGCCCTGGAGCGCATGGAGGTGCCCTGTCGGGTACAAACCGCCATTGCCATGCAGGAGGTGGCGGAGCCCTACATCCGCCGTCGGGCCATGCGTCACCTGGAGAACGGGCGGGTGGTGATCTTTGGTGGCGGCTGCGGTAACCCCTTCTTTACCACGGACACCACAGCGGCGCTACGGGCGGCGGAGATCGGCGCCCAGGTGGTGTTCAAGGCCACCAAGGTGGATGGGGTCTACAACAAGGATCCCGCCTGCTTCAGTGATGCGGTTCGCTACGAGACGCTAAGCTTTCAAGACGTGTTGCGGGGGGAGTTGGCGGTGATGGACAGCACCGCCATTGCCCTGTGCAAGGACAACCGCATCCCCATCCTGGTCTTCAACCTGTTCCAGGTGGGTAACATTGCCCGTGCCATTGCCGGGGAGCCGGTGGGCACCGCCGTTCATCCGGAACGGACACCCTGCTGAGCGGATTTATGGTTCACCAGTGCCTGATCCCATCAACGTCGTCATGGACCTGGAATCCCACATGGAAAAGTCGCTGGAGGCCACCCAGCGCAACCTGAACACCATCCGCACAGGCCGGGCCAACCCCAACCTGTTGGACAAGGTGATGGTGGAGTACTACGGCTGTGACACACCACTGCGTTCCCTGGCGGGCATCACCGCCCCCGACTCCCAGACCCTTCAGATTCAGCCCTTTGACGTGAGCGCCATCCGCGCCATCGAGAAGGCCATCCTCAGCTCAAACCTCGGCCTGACGCCCGGCACCGAAGACGGCAAGCTCATCCGCATCGGGATCCCTCCCCTCACGGAAGAACGCCGCAAGGAACTGGTGAAGCTGGCGTCCGGCTACATCGAGGAAGGCAAGGTGGCCCTCCGTAACTTGCGTCGGGAGGGGATTGACCGGATCAAGAAGCAGGAAAAAGCGGGTGACCTGTCCGAGGATCAATCCCACGACGCGCAAGACGACGTTCAAAAGCTGACGGCCCGCTGCATTCAGCGCCTCAACACCATGCAGAAGGACAAGGAGAAAGACATCCTCTCGGTTTGATCCCCCTCAACTGGCTGAGAGGGCCAGGGGAGCGCCCAGGGCAGAACGGATTTCCTCCGGCTTGAGGCAACCGTCGTGGTCTGTATCCAGGGCATCAAATACCGCATCGGTGCCCAGCCACTCTTCACGGGTGATGGTGCCGTCCCCATCCAGATCGTTGAGCAGGAAAATCTCCTGCGCCGCGTGGGCAAAGGCTGCTTCCCCCTCCAGCACCGCCAGGCGGTGGCCCAGCTGGGCCTCCAGGGCTTCAATTGCCTTGCTGAACCCGCGGATCCCCTCATCCAGCTTCTCGGACGCCATGGCATCCGCAGCCATCAGGTCCGCGAAGCTGCATTCGTTCACCTGGAGTCTGCTGCTGGGTGCATCCGTCAGGTTGGCCGGATCCAATTTACGGACCAGCGGCCCCTCCTTGCGCCCCAGTTGATCCAGGAATTTTGGCGCAATGGTGAGCAGGTCACAGCCAGCCAGTTCGATGATTTCCTCCACGTTGCGGAAGCTGGCCCCCATCACTTGGGTTGAGTGGCCAAAGGTTTTGAAGTAGGTGAAGATCTGGGTGACGGAGAGCACGCCAGGGTCTTCCGGACCAGGGTAGCTCTGGCGACCGGTCCGCTTTTTGTGCCAATCCAGGATGCGGCCCACAAAGGGGGAAATCAGGGTCACCCCGGCTTCGGCACAGGCCACGGCCTGCGCCAGGCTGAACAGCAGGGTGAGGTTGCAGTGAATGCCTTCCTTCTCCAGCACCTCCGCTGCCTTGATCCCCTCCCACGTGGAGGCGATTTTGATCAGCACCCGCTCCCGGCTGATGCCGGCGGCTGCATAACGCCCAATGAGTTGACGGGCCTTGCTGATGGTGGCCTCCGTGTCGTAACTGAGACGGGCATCCACCTCGGTGGACACCCGGCCGGGAACCACCTTGAGGATTTCTTCCCCAAAGCGGACGCTGAGTTCGTCAATGGCTTCGCTAACCACCTCCTCTGCGGGGGCCGCTGTGCCAATGACCTGGCGGGATTGCCGCAGGGTGGCGTCAATCAGGCCCTGGTCGCCCGGAAGCTGGGCAGCGGCCAGGATGAGGGAAGGGTTGGTGGTGGCTTCCTGGGGGGTGAGGCGACGAATTGCCTCCAGGTCACCAGTGTCGGCCACTACGGTGGTCATGACAGACAACTGCTCCAGCAAAGAGGCCATGGGAAAGAGAGAAGTGAGGGACCGTTTCAACGCTAGCCATGATGGAAGCCATAACCAGAAGCCACCAGAATCCCTAAAGCCTTCCCTCAGCCGGCGGCGCCATGGGCAGGCAGCAGGTTGTCCAACACCACAATGCTGTCAATGACCCGGTAGGCTACGGGCAAGGCCACAGTGGAGCCATAGGTCTCCTCTCCCCGGGGTTCGTCCACCAACACCAACACCACGAAGCGGGGATGCTCCGTCGGCAGGTACGCCACGAAGCTTGTGACGACCGCCTCCGGGTCGTAGCGGCCATGGCGCGCCTTCTGGGATGTTCCCGTTTTACCGGCTGCGGGATAGGGGTGGATCCTGGCCACGGGCACCTGCGCCAGCGTGGTGGCCGCCTCCATCCAGTTGCGCACGGTGGCGGTGGATGCCTCCTGGAAGATGCGTTTGCGCCAGGGAGGCCGGGTGGCGGTCTGCATGGTGTCCACGTTGTGCAGACCCCGAACAACATGGGGCCGCACCAGCCAGCCGCCGTTGGCCAACGCGGCATGGAGTTGGAGCAGTTTGAGGGGGGTGAGGGCAATCCCCTGGCCAAAGGATACCGTGGCGGCGTGGATGGGATGGGAACGGAAGGTCTGCGAGGATTTCAGTCGGCCCGCTGTGGCGCCTGGCAGATCCGTATCGGGCACCTGTTCAATCTCCAGCTTGCGGAGCCGCTGCCAGTAGCGCTCCCGGGGCAGCCGCAGCATGGTCTTAACCATGCCCACGTTGCTGGACACCTGCAGCAGCTGCGGCATGGTGATCACACCGTGAACGGCGCCCTGGTTGTTGCGAATCTTCCAGGACCCCACGTCAACACTGCCCGTATCCTGCACCGTACTGTTCCCGTGGATCAGGCCCTCCTCAAGGGCAATGACCAGGTTGATGGGCTTGAAGGTGGAGCCCGGCTCGTAGAGGTCCTCCACGGACCACTCACGGAACTGCCGGGGTTGGGCCTGCCAGAAACGGCTGGGGTCATAGCTGGGCTGTGACGCCAGAGCAAGGAGTTCTCCGTTATGCACATCCATCACCATCACCGCACCCCGCGTGGCTTGCCATTCCTCCATCGCTGCCGATAGTGCGGTATGGGCAGCCCGCTGCAGACGGGTGTCCAGGCTCAACTGCAATTGCATGGCATCGTCCTGGATGGCGCCCATGGGCAAATGGATGGGCAGCACTACCCGATCCCCACTGTGCAGGAGCCATGGGCTGCGTTCCCCTTTCAGCAGTTGGGCGTTGCGACTCAGCTCCAGACCCGCCTGGGGTTGGCGCTCCAGATTCAGGAAGCCCACCACATTGGCGAAGAGTTCACCTTGGGGATAACGCCGCTGGGGGTAGACCTCCACGTCAATGCCACTGATGCCCAGGGCTTTCACCGACTCCCCCTTCTCCAGGCTGAGGTGTTCCAGCAGGCGGATGCCACTGGCTTGTCCCAGGAGGCGTCGCTCCAGCTCAGTGGGCAGCAGGTTCAGGACCGGGGCGAGCCGCTGGCTCACCTCTGCTACGGAGCGCTGCTGGCCGTCCCGGTCACCGGGAAATTGAAAATACACAGGGTGGGCCCAGATCCGTGCCCGCATCTCATCCCAGGCCAGCATCTCCCCTTGACGATCAACAATGGGCCGTCGCATGGCGAAGGACTGGGCCGAGGGAATCTGACGGGAGCGGGCCTGTTGAGCAAGCACGTCCCCTTGCATCAACTGGAGCCAAAACAGCCGTCCCGCAAGACCCAGAACAGGCAACAGCAGCAGCAGGAACACCAACACAAGCCGTATCTGCGTGGAGGCTGTCGGCCTGGGGCGCTGCGGGTATGGACGTGAGCGACCCAAATTCAATAGCCTCGCAAAACAGCACCGGCACTGAACCAGCGGGCCGGGTTCTCCAACAGTGACCGGCGCTTCAACTGTCGGTTCGGGGGTGGCGGAAGCAGCAGCGGTTCGGAGTCTTGACGGACGGAAAGATCACCCTGCTTCGTGGGCCCGGAGGCATCAATCATGCCCAGGGCGGCCATGAGCCGGGACCGGGAGTCCAAGAGCAGTTGCTGCGTGGTGAGCGCGTCCTGGAGGGCTGTGTAGGTGCGGCTCATGTTGAAGCGCACCTGCAGCTCCAGAACACAGAGGACGGAGGAGAGCAGCAAGGACACCAGGAGCGCACGGTTGGCCAGCCAGTGGATGCCACCCAACCCTGGTGGGGTGGGGCTGGCGTCTGGAACAGGGGCGGTCCGTCTGACGCCGTGGGACCAGCGCTGGCGGCGGCTGCGCCTGGAGACCGATGACAATGCCATGGGGCGACCAGCGGATTTCCGAGGGACAGCCTTTCCCATATCACAGGCTCAGGAGCACGAGGTTGGCAAGGGTATACCCATTCCACATGGCATGCATCAGGACACAGGCACTCAGGCGTCCGCCCCTCAACCGCAGCCAGCCCAAGCCCAAGCCCAGGATCAGGAGGGGGAAAAACTCAACCAGACTCAGATGGGCCGCGGCAAACAGCAGACTACTCAGCAGAACACCAACCCCAGCCCCACAGGATCCGACCATGGTGGGCAGCACCGTGGCGCGGAAGACCAGTTCCTCGTAGAGGGGCGCCAGAAGACAGGCCGTCAGGGCAAAGAACATCAACGCCGTCAGGTCCCGACTGTTCAGCACCAGATCCAGCAGCGGGTTGCTGCCGCCCCCATGGGGGAACAGGCGGGACACCCCCCAACTGGTCAGCAGCACCAGCGGCAGGCTGAGCAGGAGTCCCCCCAGCGCCATGGCAAGAGATCTCCAGCCCAGATTCCATTGCAGCCATTGCCAGCCGGATTGCCCTTCGCTGCGCCGTAACCAACGCAGAACCGCTAGCCCTGGCAGGGCCTGCGCCCCATAGACCAGCATGGTGGCCATGGCCTGCCCTGTGCTGCCGCTGGCCCGTATCCAGGGCTGCAGTGCCGACAGCGCCAGGACGCCACCCCCATTGCCCAACACCACGACACCGCCAAAGAAAAACAACATCAGCGCGGGAGTGGTCAGGGGAGCCGCCATGGGTTGGGAGGGTGGCGCTTGGGAGGGTGGGCGTTGGGATTGATTCCGAGACCACAGCCAACGTCCCAACTGCGCCAGCCAGAGGAGGATGCCCGCCAGAGCCGCCAGCGGCCCCACCAGACCCACCAGAACAAGGCGCACCAGAGCGCCACCATGGGACCCATGGCAGAAGGGGTGGTTCAGATCCAGGACGGAACAGGCCAGGGACTGGTAGAGGGGATGGTGGGGTAGCGCATCCTCAAGGGCTTCAGGCGCCAGGTCCTGCAGCCGGGCGACCGTCGTCGGATTCCCGTCTGCCCGTTGCAGGAGGGCCTGCTGAAGAACGACCGCCGCTGAGGACTCCTCCTGCCCCACCGCGGGAGGCGGACTCTCCAGCAGAGCACGGGCCTGCTCCGGCTGGCGAGTGGCCAGCAGCACCAGCACCTGGCGCAGCCGCAAGTCGCGGTCTGTGGTGGTTGCGTTGTCCCGACGTTGCCGGAGGACGTCCGCCAGGTTCTGGAGGGTGTCAGCGCCAAAGAGTTGACGGCTGAGCAGAGGAGCACCCCGGCCTGGGGGAAAAGTGAAGTTCCCCTTGTCCACTGCCTGGCTGGCCAGTGCCTGTAGTTCCAGTTGCCGTTGCTCCACCACACCCTGCACGGAGGGTCTCTCCAAGCTGCCCAGCAGCGATGGTCCCCAGAACACAAAGATGGTCAGCACCAGGCTGACGGCCAGGAGCAGGTTCTGCAAATCCCCGGTCCACTTCAACCGGGGGAGGCGGGGCGTCTGGTTCACGGAACTGGGGCACTCACGCCATTCTCCATCGGCACATCGGTGGTATGGGGAGCCCATTGGCGCCGGGATCGCATCTCCGACTCACCCGTGTGCCGTGAAGCGTTGTGAGGGCAGTGGCCAAGGCTGGTCCTGTCGGCCGGCTGGCCACCACAAACCGGCGTCACGTGCGTCGTCTTGCGCAGAGCAGATCAGTTATTGGCCAAACTCCACTCCTTTGCCGACATCCAGGGACAATACAAAAAAACCGCTCTGCTCCGGTTGAGAAGGCTGTCTCAAGACGGGCCCAAGGCACTCCAGAGGGTGGCTTGATGGGGGATGACGGCGTTGTCGCTGGCCAGAGGGGCCGAGGCGATGATCTGAACAGCAAAGGAGACCACCACAAAGCCGGAGAGGAAAGCGAGGGCAGCGCCGAGGGCTCTGGATCCCTGGTCTGTGGCGTGCCCAGTGGTAACGCTTTTGGGCATGGATCAGACAGCAAGCTCTGCCCATCATCAGGGCCTCAACTGAGCCACTGTTGCGACGGATACAGAATGTCACGGGATGGCTCCATCCAGGTTGTGTCTCGAAGATGTTTGCCCAGAAAGGCTGTGCCGTGCTTCTGCACCTCAGCCGCACCAGGGGCATGGATCATGTCCCTGGCGTCCGCTCTCCATTCCTCATGCATGGGCATGGGCGCATGGGCCAGCAGGTTGCGGTGCTTGTGAGCCGTGCAGCGCGACCTTGGCAAGGTCTTCACCCCAGACGGGGCAAGTGCAGCCTCAAGATCCGGCGACCCATCCATGATCACCAGCGCGGGCTGCTTCAGACCACGGGCATCAACATCCTCGATGCACTGGCGCTGTGCGCCCTCTCCCATGTTGCCGGCGGAGGGAAGAACCTTCTGCCCATCCCGTCGCACACCGAATAGTGGCCAGCACCGAGATGGTGACGGCTTTCTTCCTTCTCCAGCCGTGGCTTGCTGACAGTGCCGTCCAGGATCAGGCGCATCACGGCCTTGCTGACGGCTCCCTTGAACGTGCCCAAGCCTCTCTTCGCTTCGCCGCGTATTGGGGCCTGCCAGATCCACCGATGCCACCGATGCAGTGAATGCCTCGGCCCACTTGCTCATGCGTTGGTGGCGTCCCAGAGCCTTGGAGCGCCGTTTGCTGCGGTTGCCTTCGCCGCTTCAAGCGTACTGCGGATGCTCGTACGCAGTCGGCCCTCAATTGAATTGCAACCCCCTTCACAAGCCAGCAGAGACAGCCTGCTCCCCCTGTAGCCTTTGTGACGGCGTGATCTTCTTAGTGGTTGTAGCCGCCAGTCCGGTGGTTTGCGTTAGCCGGAGATGACGCACCCTTCCATTGGGTCTTACGTACGTAAGTGCCAAAGATCTAAAAAGACTCTCTAGCACAGGCTTGTCAGCAAGAGCTTTCATGACGGGACTGAAGGTGAAGTAATGTAGGCCACCTGATGGTTTCTCTGTATGAAGCGATTGGCATGACAACATGGGCGTCATGCTTGACGGTGATTGGGTTGAAGAGCGGCGCCAGCGACCTTGTTGTCTTTGAGACCAGAATGAGATCTATAACGTTACCGCCAAAAGCAAGTTCTGATCGGGGATTTCAGCGCTTCGGCATTATTACATGTAAGCCCCATTGAAGAGGTGCCACATTCTCCCATCACCAACCGATCAACTCAAGGTATCTCAGCCGCTTAACTATCCCAGCCACCATCCTAAGCATCATATCCACGGTATCCAGGACGCGAATGCTGTGGCGACCTGCAAACTCACTCACATGGCGGTTCAGGCGCTCAGGGCTGATCTTGTGGAAGATGGCTTGATAGCCACGTTTCAGCATGGACCAAAACGACTCGATACCGTTGCGTTTTTCATGGGACATAGGCTTGCGTTGGCCACCAATGAAGGTTTCATCAGCTTCGATAGGTCCATATGGCATAGAGTGATGCTTGGCGTTGGCATTGACATTGGTAGAACCAGAATGAGGGCAAATGATTCCTTCAGGCCAACGAGCATCAACAAACCATGCCTCTGCTGTTGCATCATCAGGAAATTTCTGAATTAGCTGAATGAGCGTGATTCCTTCATGGTGCGACTCACCTGGGCCTGTATGACTCACACTTTCGAGAGAATACCTGAGAGCTACTATAAGCTAGGTGTGACTGATTGTCAAGTGCTCTATGCTACAAAATGGCTGATTGCTTCAGATTCGAATAAAATTCATTTGGAAAAATTGAGTTAATTATATTTGGAAAACGCTGATTAGTCATTTGGAAAAAATGTTAATTTTGGATAATACAAATTACTCAAAAATGTGTCTAAGTTGAGCCCCATGAGACTTCAGTGGTGAAGAGGGCGGCCACTTGTATATGTAAGCCCCCTTGACCTCTCCACGGACCTGGTCGATGCGCCCGTTGAGTTCGGTGCGGACGGCCTTGGTTTGGCCACTGAGCCGTTCTTCCACCCGCTCAATGCGGCCGTTGGTCCCCATGGGCCCCTCAATCCGACCTCTCACCTGGCCGGACAGGCGGATCTGGAGGCCCATCAGGGCAACACCTATGCCAAAGATCGAAAACAGAACGCCGAAGGGCATGGCCATAGTCGACGTGAATCCACACTAAGGGAGGATTCCCAACACGGGAGCAAGGCCGTTGCTCAGAAATCCCTTCACCGGGTCCATCTCCACCAGAGCGTTGAACCATGCCGGCCGAGGCAGGGTAGGACGCGGTAGCGCCCGGTGTCTCCCCATCGCTGTGTGGCGCTGGGTATCCTCAACCACGTCTTGTCTTGCCGTCACTGGGCTGCCTTGGCCGGACAGATGGATCCGGGTGTCCAACGGTCTCCTCAATGTGCGAAGGGGATGAAGAAGGGGTTGGGCTGGGTCCAGCCGGCCGCCGGCTTGCGACAAGGCAAATACCGAGGACAAGGCAGTGTAAGTGGTGTCTTTTTGCTCCACATGACCCCCTATGACAGGGTCTACCTCGACAACATCCTCAAAGCCAAGGTGGCCGTAGCATGACCAGCGCAATCGCTCCCATCCGAGACTCTAGACTTGGCGCCGGTGGAATGACGATCAGCCGCTAACGATGCCAATCCCCATCCCGCCAACGCCAACGGGCTTCCTGCTCAACTCTAATCACAACAATTTCTGATGCTCCGTCTCCGCCCAAGGGCAAAATTGATCCTCCTCGATGGCCTTTCAACAAGCTCTTACGGATTTTCTCCATCCCCACCCTGGGAAGGAGAAGGAGAAGCGGGCGGGCCTCAAAACAACTATTGCCTCCTCGATCCACGTGTCAGCCGCTGGGGCATGGCTGCACCAAGTCATGGTTCCTGATCTGATGGTTGATCAGCCAGGTGGAAACACCAAACTCCAGGCCCAGGCCACGGATGACGTCTTCCTCCGCCTCCCGGCCGGCAAGGCGTGCGCGCAGGGATTCGGCCGGGGCCAGGAGTTCTGCCGCAAAGGCCCTGGATTGCGCTTGGCGCGCCGTATCCATGGACGTGAGAACGCCCAAACCAGCTTCTGATCGCCCCATGTAATCGCCCAGGGCACGGGCACAGAGAAATCGCGCAGCGTCCGCCCCCCGGCTTGCGATCACACAGGCTGGCGCACCTGCTGCGACAAGGCCTTCCATGCGGCTGGACGGCATGGAGATTTCCTGGTGATGCAAGGCAGGTTGCCCTGACGATGCAAAATCAAACCAGCCGTTGCCACAGCCCAAGTCATGGCGCAGGGACCTGGCCAAGGCGTAGCCCCGCCGCCATGGTTGGGCTATCGGCAGATCCGGCAATCTATGGCGCAACCCACGGCGGATGGCTGCCCATTCGTTCCCGCTTCCAGCGTCCTCCCGCTCAAGTATCTTCCGTGTTTCATCCAGCCATGGGGAAGCATTGGGGAGGGTTGCTTCCTCCAGGCTCGCCAGCATGTCCTCGCGGATGGCAGGCTCGGTGCGTTCCCAGAATGCAGTGATTGCCTCTGCCGCCTCCTGGTGAACAGCAAAAGGATCCACCCCGAGCAGTGCGGCGGCGCGGCAGAACTCATGCTCATCAGGGTCGAGGGTCTTGATGGCTTCCCATGGGTCCTGAAGATGGGAGATGACCGAATCCTGCCGATGGCCAAAGCTGCGCAGTCGATCGAGAACGGCCTCAACAATCCTTTCCAGTTCCGCCTGCAATTGATCACGGGTAACGGGTGCCTCCCCCTCCGCCACAAACTCGATCCGGGCATGTTGAGGCTGCCAGGGGGTCCATCGCAACTGCTGCATACCGCCCACCGACGGAGCCATGGTCAGCTTGGGAAAGAGAAATCCGTCTCCGGCAAACGCCAGGTTATGCCGCTGTTCAAAGCCGGTCTTCTGCCTGGTCATGTCCGCAGTCGCGCCTGGAACCTCGTGTTGGATGTGGCACCAGTTACCAATCACCCATTCCGCCACGCCGAGGAGAGGCACCACAATATGGTCTCGACGAGCATCACTTCTGCGATCACGCACGGACGTCACCGCTGCCTCGTTCACATGAATCCACAACTGCGCCATGGTCTGCCCCATGGCCACGTCCGGTGAGGGAGCAGCGTTCACCCAGTCGAATGTAAAGCAGACCGTCATGGCAACCCTTGGACCTCCTGTTGGGGCTGGAGCGGATAACCGTGGTATTCACCAGAGCCTGGTGAACCCTCACGGGCTTCGTAGATGGTTTCTCCGTCTTGATCCCGATACCAGACTTTGCGGGGATATTTCTCTCCCCAACCACCAGCATGACCAGCTTCCACCGCCTGCCGAAGCCAGGCTTCGAGAAGATCAACACCAAGCGGCGGATCCTCCACCTTACGTGGCTTTGGATTGTTCCTTGGCATCCTTTGCCGCGGCCTCCTCACCATGGATTTCCCATCAGGTTCCCTCCCAATCCTGGAGGAGCCCTGTTGTTTCGCCAGCATACGTGAAACACCTCGAACAATTGTCACAAGCCCCCGCACCCGCTGAAGCCGTGTCAGCCAATACGAACCCAGCCTCGACCTTGGCGGCTGGTGACCCGCAGCCACAGGTCCTGGCCGTCATGCCAGCGCACCAGGCCCTGCAAGGGTTCACCGATGGGCAACGGCAACACCTGCGGGGCACTGACCAGGGGTTCGCAGCGCAAACTGGTGGCCTGGGCGGCCAGCAGGGGATCACCGGGTTGCCGCTGACGGGACTTGCTGGATTCAAGGCGGGCGCCACCGGCGGGCAGGCCAATGGGGAGCAGCAGCGCCATGCTCAGCATCCAGGCCCAGCGGCCCACGGTGGCCTGCTGGGCACTGGAGGATGACCGTCCAGCTACGGTGGGTGAAGAAGGGTAGGAGGGCATCAAATATCCAGGTCAGTGAAGTGAAGCTCGGCGCTGTGGGTTTCAATGAATTCCCGCCGGGGGGCCACCTTATCTCCCATGAGAATGGTGAAAATGCGGTCGGCCTCCGCGGCATCATCAATCTGCACCCTTTTCATCAGGCGTGTGGAAGGGTCCATGGTGGTCTCCCAAAGCTGCTGAGGCATCATCTCTCCCAGCCCCTTGAACCGTTGGATGGTGTAATTTGAGTTCTGGGGAAACTCGGCAATGCGCTTATCTTTCTCTGTTTCGTCAAAGCAATAATAATGTTGTTTCCTCCTCTCAACTTTGTAGAGAGGGGGGCAGGCAATATAAATGTAACCATCTTCCACAAGTTGCCGCTGGTAGCGATAGAAAAACGTCAAAATCAGGGTACGAATATGAGCACCGTCCACATCTGCATCCGTCATGATCACAACACGATGATAGCGCAAGTTAGATGGGTCAAACTCTTCGCCCTTGATGCCTAGTCCCAGGGCAGTAATTAACGACTGGATTTCTGTATTTTTGTAGATTTTCGCATCATCCGTCCTCTCGATATTGAGGATTTTGCCCCGCAAGGGCAGAATGGCCTGAAAGCGACGATCCCGGCCCTGCTTGGCAGACCCGCCCGCCGAGTCTCCCTCCACAAGGTAAATTTCCGACTCTGCGGGATCCCGGGAGCTGCAGTCCGCCAACTTGCCAGGCAGGGTGGAACTCTCCAGCACGGATTTGCGACGCACCAGTTCACGGGCGCGCCGTGCCGCTTCCGCTGCATTAAATGCCTGAATGGCCTTCTCTAGAATGAGGTCCACAGCCTGAACATTGAATTCCAGAAATTCCGCCAGGGACTCCCCGACAACGGAGTCCACCACACCGCGCACTTCCATGTTGCCCAGTTTGGTTTTTGTCTGCCCCTCGAATTCGGGCTCCGGCACCTTGACGGAGAGCACAGCCGTCAGCCCCTCACGGATGTTCTCGCCGGACAGGTTGGAATCCGCCTCTTTGCGCTTGTTGCGCTTCCTGGCCAATGTGTTGAGCGTGCGGGTGAGTACAGTCTTGAAGCCTTCCAAATGGGTGCCACCATCCACGGTGCGAATATTATTGGCAAAACCGAATACACTATCGGAATAGGCATCAGAACACCACTGTAAAGCTGCTTCCACTTGAATTCCATCTTTCTCCCCCTGCACGAAAATAATGTCTTTGTGGAGGGGATCTTTGTCTTGGGTCATATACGCCACATATTCCTTGATGCCACCCTCATAAAAATAGGTTTCCCGGTGAGGGTTTCCTCCTGCATCCAGGGCATCCTGGCGACCATCGGAAAACAGGATATTGACACCACCATTCAGATAAGCCAGTTCCCGCAAACGTACCGCCAAGGTTGGGAAATCGAAGCCAATGCCTCCGGTAAAGATGTCCTTGTCCGGACAAAAGCGCACCGTTGTCCCTCGCCGCCCCCAGTGGGGATCGTCCTTGCCAAGGTCACGGCTCTGCAGAGGCCCTTGCGCAATGCCCTTCTCAAAGCGCTGGCGGTGCTCCTGGCCCTGCCGGTAGACAACCACTTCCACCCAGGCGCTCAAGGCATTCACCACAGACACCCCTACCCCATGGAGCCCCCCGGACACCTTGTAGCCACCACCGCCAAACTTCCCACCGGCATGGAGGACAGTCAGTACGGTCTCAAGCGCAGACTTGCCGGTGCGGGGATGAAGATCGGTGGGAATGCCGCGGCCGTTGTCCCTCACTTCAGCGGAGCCGTCGTCATGGAGATGCACATGGATCTCGGTACAATGGCCCGCCAGGGCCTCATCCACGGCATTGTCCACCACCTCGTAAACCAGATGGTGGAGCCCCCGGGGACCGGTGCTGCCGATGTACATGCCCGGGCGCTTGCGCACAGGCTCCAGCCCTTCAAGAACCTGGATTTGCGCTGCGCCGTAGTCCGCCTGAACCTTGTTGGTGTCTACCATTGACCCCTGGCTCACCATGGTTGTCGAGACCCCTGGCTTTGCCTCGACCAGGACGGCCTGCAAAAACAGTGTAAATGGTGCAAAAGTGCTTCCAGAATCAACTCTCTACCAATCTTACCATCGGGCTTCGCAGACCTGATGGCGGCGTCCCGGAAGTGCGGAGTTTTCCCGTGGGTCACAAGCAACCAGGCCTCATCGTGATCCTTGGCCCCACGGCCAGCGGCAAATCTGCCCTGGCTCTGGACATGGCCTGCCGCCTCAACCTCCCCGTCCTCAATGCAGACTCTCGCCAAGTGTATCGGGGGATGGACGTGGGTACTGCCAAGGCTACTCCGGCGCAGCAGCGTCTGGCGCCCCATTGCCTGTTGGATCTGCGGGATCCCGACCAACCCATGACGGTTCAGGAGTTCCAGGCTCTGGCCCGGCAGTGCATCCTGCATTTCCACAGGCGCGGGATCACCCCGCTGCTGGTGGGAGGAAGTGGGCTCTACCTGGCGGCCATCACCCAAGGACTCTGCCCCCCGGCGCTGCCACCCCAGCCGGCCTTGCGGCACCAGCTTACCGCCTTGGGTCAGTCCCACTGCCACGGTCTGCTGCGCTGTGCCGATCCTGTGGCCGCCCACCGTATTCACCCCAACGACAGGGTCCGCACCCAACGGGCGTTGGAGGTGATCTACGGTACCGGTTCTGCCCACTCCCTCCAGCAAAGACGCTGTCCTCCCACCTATCCCATCCTGGAAATCGGCTTGGCCCCGGAGGATCTCCATCACCGCATTCGCCAGCGCACCGCGGCCATGGTTGCCGGTGGCCTTCTGGAAGAAACACAGCAACTGATAGAGCGCTTTGGGCCGCAGCTACCGCTCCTGCAGACCATGGGCTACCGGGAGGCCTGCCAGCTACTGATGGGGCGCATGGACCATCAGCAGGCGGTGGCTGCCATGAACCGCCGTACTCGTCAATATGCCAAGCGGCAGCTCACCTGGTTTCGTGGTCAACATCAGCCCCACTGGCTCACCGGTGCCCAGGCCCAACGCTGGCACACCATTACCCAGGATCTGCGACAAAACATTGTGGATTTGGTAAGAAAACCGACCGACAGCGACCCTGTATCGGCTTAGGATGACGGTTGATTCAGGGCTTGTCGTCAGCCCTCATTTCACCCACTACCGCGAATTTGGCCCCTCGTCCCCGCTTTGATCGCCGCCTCCCGGTCCGTGAGCTTCCCAACATCAATGAGCGGATTACTTATCCCACGCTGCGGGTTGTTGATGCGGACGGAACCCAGCTTGGCGTCATCAGCCGGGACGAGGCGTTGCAGGTTGCTCAGGATCGCGAGTTGGACCTGGTGCTGGTGAGCGAAAAGGCGAATCCGCCTGTTTGCCGGGTGATGGACTATGGAAAATTCAAGTTCGAGCAAGAGAAAAAGGCCAAGGAAGCCAAGAAAAAGTCCCACCAGACCGAGGTGAAAGAGGTAAAGATGCGCTACAAGATTGACCAGCACGACTACGATGTGCGCATCAGGCAGGCCAGCCGGTTCCTGAAGGCTGGCGACAAGGTGAAATGCACGGTCATCTTCCGTGGCCGAGAGATTCAGCACGTCAGCTTGGCGGAAAAGCTGCTGTTCCGCTTGGCTGGTGATTTGGAGGAGCAGGCGGAGGTCCAGCAGACGCCCAAGCGGGAGGGGCGCAACATGATCATGTTCCTGACTCCGCGCCGCACACCGCTGGTGAAGCCCGACAAGCCAACCCGGCCAGGCAGCAGCAATCCAACCGTCAGGAGTGGCCCGTCGGCGTCCCACGGGGAGCAACGCCGGTCCCGTCCTCGCCGTTCGGTGAACTCCAATCCAGCCGTTGTGGCACGGGATGGGACCATGCCGTAGGCTTGTGACAGTTACCAACTGTCCACGTGCGCTTCCTGGTCCAACCCGATATCCCTGTGTCGGCTTCCTTGCAGATCTACAGCCAGTTGTCTTTCGCCATTGCATCCCGGTTTTACCTCCCTGGACATCGCCTGCCCAGCACACGGCAGTTGGCCATGCAGACCAGCCTGCATCGCAACACGGTCAGCAAGGTCTATCGGCAACTGGAGGCCCATGGCATCGTCGAGGCAGTGGCCGGCTCAGGGGTGTACGTGTGCGGCCAAACCCCTGCCAAACCAAAAAAGACCCCTACCAAGCCAAAAAAGAAAACCGGCCAGCGCAGGGGTGCTGACTTCAGTTCTGGCCAAGGCCAAACCCAGGAGATGGAACGCTGCATTAACACCCTGCTCTGTGGCGGCCTCACCCTGCAAGAGGTTCTCCACCGACTCACTACGGAAATCAACTGGCGCATCAGTTGTGGCGTCCAGGTGCTGGTAAGTACACCAAAAGATGATTTGGGGGCTGCACAACTGATGGCCAGGGAGTTGACGACATTGCCGATTCCTGTGGCCGTGGTTCCCCTGGAGTGTTTGGGCCAGCGCCTGACGGCCCTTGCCCAAGAGGGGAAAAAGGCCACAGTGGTGACCAGCCGCTACTTCCTCAAACCGGCAGAGGAGGTGACCAGAGCCCATCAAATGCGATGCCTGGCCCTGGATCTCAATTCCTTTGACAATGAACTCAATATGATTTCCCAACTCCGCACCGATACCTGCGTGGGCCTGGCGAGCATCAGCCCCGGGATCCTCCGTGCAGCAGAACTGATTCTCCAGGCCCAGCGGGGGCAAGAGTTGCTGGTGATGACCTCCGTGGTGGACCTGGACAATCCCCATGTCGGGAGGAAGCAACTGCTGAGTCTTTGCAGAGCCTCGGGCACGGTCCTGTGTGACCAGCCCAGCCATCCCGTTGTGGAGGCCACCATTCGTCAGTACCGTTCCCAGATGCTGCGGGTCCCGAATCTCCACTGTGTTGCCCACTACCTGCGCCCGGAGACAGTGGACAGGCTGAGCCGAGAGATGGGCCTGAGCAGTCCTGTTGCCTGAATCAGCCATTTTGCACAAGCCGGGTACGGCTGTCAGGATGGGTGCTGATCCAATCCCATGGCCATGCGCACGCTTTTGGCTGACTTCCGGATGATTCGGGAGCGCGACCCGGCGGCCCGGAACTGGCTGGAGTCCCTGATCTGCTACCCAGGCTTCCACGCTTTGGTGCTTCATCGCTTCAGCCATAAGCTCTGGCACCTGGGGCTGCCCTTGCTGCCTCGCCTGATTTCCCATCTCGGGCGTCTCCTGACAGGTGTGGAGATTCACCCTGGCGCCCGTATTGCTGCAGGGGTGTTCATTGATCATGGGATGGGTGTGGTGATTGGCGAGACCACGGAGATTGGAGAGGGCTGCACCCTCTACCAGGGGGTAACCCTGGGCGGGACAGGCAAGGAGACCGGCAAGCGCCATCCCACCCTGGATCGCAATGTGGTTGTGGGCGCTGGCGCAAAGGTGCTGGGGGCCATCACCATTGGCGCCAACACCCGTGTGGGCGCTGGCTCGGTTGTGGTGAAAGATGTGCCCCGTCACTGCACGGTGGTGGGGATTCCGGGCCGGGTCATTCACCGCTCCGGGGTGCGGGTGGATCCCTTGGCCCATTCCCAACTGCCGGATGCGGAAGCCCGCATTATCCGTAACCTCATGGACCGTATTGACGCCTTGGAGGGGGAGGTGATTGCCCTACAGGAGTGCTTGCGGGACGTGGCGGCTGGAAGGCCACTGCGTCCCCGCTGTGGAGGGCAGGCCCAGAGCCTGCAAGATCGGGAGATCATCGAGTTCTTCAGTGGCCAGGATGATGCGCAGAATGGTGATTCCTGATCCCGGCCCATTACGGACCGTGTATCTCAGACAATCACCTCACGACCGGGGGGCGTGGATACGGCAGGGGGGCGTGGTGGTTCAAACATGAACATGGAGTAGATAACATTACGGCGCATTTGGGTCATCATCTCCAAAAACATGGTGTATCCTTCATTCTTATATTCAATCAGGGGATCTTTCTGGCCATATCCCCGTAGATTGACCGACTCCCGCAGAGCATCCATGCTCTGCAAATGTCCACGCCAAAGTGTGTCAATCTGTTGTAAGATAAAGAAGCGCTCAGCCTGACGCATCAAGTTGGGTTGGATTTCATTCACCTGGGCCGCTTTGATTTCGTAGGCACTGCGTAGCTGTTCGCAAAGGAAAGCCTTGAGTTCTTCAACCTTGAGACCCAAGAGATCCTGAGACTGCAGATCGCTGAGCAAGTGAACAAATTCTTTCACTTTGCCCACCAGCCGATCCAGCGACCATTCCTCGGGGGGGAGCTCAGGGTCTACGTAGGCATCAACAATGTCTTCCATGGTGCGCTCTCCATAACTCAAAACCTGTTGTTTCAGTTGATCTCCCTTCAAAACACGGTGCCGCTCCGCATAAATTGCACGCCGCTGATTATTCATCACTTGGTCATAATCAAAGACTTGTTTACGAATATCAAAATAATAGATTTCCACTTTCTTCTGGGCAGACTCCAGGGAGCGGGTCAGCAAGCCGGATTCAATGGGCATGTCCTCGTCAACGCGGAAGGCATCCATCACCTTGGCCACCCGATCACCACCAAAAATACGCAACAAGCTGTCTTCCAAAGACAGGAAGAAGCGGCTACTCCCCGGATCCCCCTGGCGGCCGGAGCGGCCCCGCAACTGGTTGTCTACGCGCCGTGACTCATGGCGTTCCGTACCGATCACATGGAGGCCGCCGCGACTGGTCACGTCCTCCTGCTCACGATCCGTCACCCCGTCGTACTCCCCACGAATGCGCTGCATCAGCTGCCGTAGTCTTTGAATCAAGGGATCCTGAACGGGAGCTTTCTCTGCCGCCACATTGAGGCGCTCATCCAACGTAATGAGGCTCAGGCGGCGCTCTCCCCAAGCCTGGGCCAGGTCCCCACTCAGCTTCCTGAGGTACTGTTCTGCTTCCGGACTGAGGGGGCAAGGGAACAGCTTGGCCAGACGGCGGGACTGCTCCTGTTGACGCTGGCGTTGCAGGGCTTCCGCCTGGACTGGATTCAACCGCTGCTTGTCCAACATACCGCCCATGAGCTGGGGATCCTCCGGGTTGACCAACCGGGGCAGCAACGCTTCGCGGATTCGCAGGCGCGCCATGTAGTCCGTGTTGCCCCCGAGGATAATGTCCGTACCGCGGCCCGCCATGTTGGTGGAGATGGTCACAGCGCCAGCACGACCCGCCTGGGCAATGATTTCCGCTTCTCGCTCCACGTTTTCCGGCTTGGCATTCAACAGGTTGTGGGGAATGCTGCGCTCTCTCAGCAAACCGCTGATCAGCTCGGATTTCTCCACACTCGTGGTGCCCACCAGGACGGGTCGCGCCGCCTCGTGTTCCTTGGCAATCTCGTCAGCGACAGCGCGCCACTTGGCGATTTCTGTCTTGAACACCTGATCCGGCAGGTCTTTGCGAACCAGGGGACGGTTGGTGGGAACAACCGTCACTTCCAGGTTATAGGTTTTCTCCAGCTCGGTCTCCTCTGTTTTTGCGGTACCGGTCATGCCGGCAAGACGGGGATAGAGCAGGAACAGGTTCTGGTAGGTGATGGTTGCCATGGTCTGGGTTTCTGCCTGGATCTCCAGACTTTCCTTGGCTTCAATGGCCTGGTGCTGGCCATCGCTCCACCGTCGTGTTGGCATTACGCGCCCGGTGAACTCATCCACAATCACCGCTTTATCCTCACGAACAATATAATTGACGTCTTTAATGAACAATTCTTTTGCTTTGAGAGCGTTATTGACATAATGAGCCCAAGGATCCTTGGGGTCAAAGAGATCCTTGACCTGCAACAGCTTTTCCACTTTCTCAAAGCCTTGATCCGTCAGCATCACATTGCGCTGTTTCTCGTCCACCTCGTAATCTCCCTCAGGCTCCACCCCGTCTTTTGTCATCCCTTCGGCCCGCAGCAACTGGGCCGCGATGGAGGCGGCTTCCTTGTATTTCTCCTGGGGACGCTCCACCTGACCGGAGATAATCAAAGGAGTACGGGACTCGTCCACCAAAATG
The DNA here is from genome assembly GCA_001007665.1 of Candidatus Synechococcus spongiarum SP3. Classification (GTDB taxonomy): domain Bacteria; phylum Cyanobacteriota; class Cyanobacteriia; order PCC-6307; family Cyanobiaceae; genus Synechococcus_B; species Synechococcus_B spongiarum_B. The sequence goes on from JXQG01000002.1 coordinate 50,027, forward strand.
GAATCCACCTCGTCAATAATGCAATAGTGAAAATCTCGCTGCACCAGATCCTTAAGATCCGTGGCCATATTGTCCCGTAGATAGTCAAAGCCCAGCTCACTGTTGGTGACATAGGTGATATCGCAGGCATAATTGCGCTGACGCTCCCCAGGTCTCATCTCCTGCTGGATCAAGCCGACACTCAGGCCCAAAAAGCGATGAATCTGCCCCACCCACTCCGTATCGCGGCGGGCCAGGTAGTCATTGACGGTGACGATATGCACTCCTTGCCCCGTCAAAGCATTGAGGTAAGCGGGCAGGGTTGCCACCAGGGTTTTGCCTTCCCCTGTTTTCATCTCTGCAATTTGGCCGTCGTGGAGCACCATCCCGCCAATGAGTTGCACGTCAAAGTGACGCATGTCCAGCACGCGCTTGCCCGCCTCCCGCACCACAGCGAAGGCTTCCGGCAACAACTGATCCATCACCTCAAGACGTTGCTCCGGCTGATGAACACCTGCAAAGCGCTCTCGGAATCCCTGTGTCCGCCCCCGCAACTCCTGGTCGGTCAGGGCTGCCACCTGCTCCTCAAGGCCGTTGATCCGGGCCACAAGGGGTTGGTACCGTTTCAGCTTTCGGGCGTTGGGGTCACCCAGAAGCAGCTTGAGCATCATGCGTCTCCAGCGGCAAAGGCTTCCTGACAGTGGACTGGACTGTCAACAGGCTGCCTTTGTTGATGGGAACATCCTACCATTACGGCATCTCCTGGGGGACAATCTGATTCCAGGCAAGGCCAGGTTCTGGTCCAGGCTGGGTCACCAGTTCGTGATTTCCAGACGTCACCCACCCCTTTCACCTGGGCCGGCAATCACTATGCACAAGGACCCCAGTACACTGCGCAGCTTTTCTCACGGCAGCCGGCTCTTCCGACTCCCCGCCCTGCTGCGGGCGCCTCTGCAAAGCGCCTTGGAGGGGCATCCCCTGCCGGTGGGTCAACTGCAGGCACTGTTCATGAACAACAGCTTCTGGGCCCGTGAGCGGCGCCTTGCTGGTCTGCTGCGCTGCCTGCGGGGCTCGGACGTGATCGTGAGCACCTGGGATGGGGACGACCTGGTGGCTGTGGGGCGCGCCACCAGCGACGGCATCTATCGGGCTGTGCTCTGGGACGTGGTGGTCCGTCAAGATTGGCAAGGCCGTGGCGCAGGTCGGGCTGTGGTGAAACGTCTACTGGCGGCGCCAGCAGTGCGCCGTGCCGAGCGAGTCTATGCCATGACAACCCACGGAGCGGGCTTCTATCAGCGGCTGGGCTTCCATGAGGAAGAGAGTCAGCACCTCATGCTTTTCCAGAAAGGCTCCTGAAATCGGATCTTGAAATCTCTGGAATCAACTGGGATCAAGCGGATGAAGAGACTCGAACTCTCGACCCTCTCCTTGGCAAGGAGATGCTCTACCACTGAGCTACATCCGCAACTGGCTGGGCAACGCCACGCTTGGATGCCCAGCATGAACCATGCAGGGGGCATCTGTCAATGGGTGACGGCAACGGGTTACGGGGAGGCAGGCAGCACCTCCATGAGACTGGCCATCTCAAGAGCCTCAAGGCCATAGGTCCAGCCCAGGTTGCTCTTGATGCCGGCCCGCTCCAGGGCCTGCTGCAGAGTATCGGTGGTGAGGACGCCAAAGATCACCGGAATGCCACTGTCCCGGGCAACACTGGCCACCCCCTTGGAGACCTCGGCAATGACCACGTCAAAGTGGGGCGTATCGCCACGGATCACGGCCCCCAGGGCAATGATCACCTGATAGCGGCCACTGCGGGCCAGATGTTGAGCCACCACAGGAATTTCAAAACTCCCTGGCACCCACACCGTATCCAGTTGGGAACTGGTCTCGCTGGTGTCAATGCCATGGCGGGTCAGGCAGTCGAGGCAGCCGGAGAGCAGCCGGGTAGTGATGAGCTCGTTGAAACGGGCCACCACCAGACCAATGTGGACGCCGCCCAACTCCAGAGCGGTAAAGTTTCCTTCAAACGTGCTCACTTGCGGGGGTGCTCCTGGGCAATACAGCCTGGATGGTCAGGCCACAAAGACACTCATACCCCAATTCAGCAGCACCAGGCCAATCCAGACAGCGCTGCCCAGAAGAATCAACCGGTTGGAGCGACCGCTGTCTTCACCGCTGGCATAGAGCACCGGCACAGCCACCACCATGGCAAAGCTCATGACCACCAGGAGGAAAACAGTGAACACATTGAGAATCTGCATGGGTACGCAGCAGGGATAGGAGACTCCACACAACAGTCTTCCACGAAAACCATGCACTTGCGGTTTTCTGCCTACGATCCGCAACAGCCTGTGGGAGTTGGAAAAGATGGGTGATGCGGCAGAGCCCCGGCGCAATGAACAGTTGGCCCTCGCCGGCCTTGAGACTGCCGCGGCAAATCCACGTCCCGCCGCTGCCGGTACCAGCCCCCAACCAGCAGCACCCCGGAACCGTCAGGCTCCCACCACCGCGCAGCAGCGCCAGCAGGACACTGGCGAGAAAACCTTGAGCCAAGGTCCCCGCTGGAGTCACCACAGCCAGGTGCCTTTCGCGGCCCTGACGCCCATGCTCCGCCACTACGTGGAGTTGAAGCGTCAACATCCCCAGCGCCTGCTTCTGTATCGCCTGGGGGACTTCTACGAGTGCTTCTTCGAGGATGCCGTCACCGCCTCCACCATGCTGGAGTTGACCCTGACGGGCAAGGAAGGGGGGCGCGCCATTGGCCGGGTGCCCATGGCCGGCATTCCCCACCATGCCCTTGAGCGCTACGCCACCCAGTTGCTGCGCCATGGGCGCAGCGTGGCCATCTGTGATCAGCTGGAAACCACCGCCAGCAGTCATAAGGGCCTCTTGCGGCGGGACATCACCCGGGTGCTCACCCCTGGGACGGTGCTGGAAGAGGGGATGCTGAGCGCCCGGCACAACAATTGGCTGGCGGCGGTGCTGGCCAGTGACAACGGCCATGGGCCCGCCTGGGGTCTTGCCGTAGCGGATGTGTCCACGGGGGAGTTCCAGGCCACCCAGGCGCGAAGCAGCAGCCAGTTGAACCAGGAGTTGCTCCGCCTGCGGGTGGCGGAACTGCTGCTTCCCCAAGGGGGTGACCACGAGGAAATCACGGCAGCCATGACGCCACCATCCTGGTGTCCCACGGGTCTGACGGTGGGCACAGTGCCCCGCCGTGCCTTCCAGCGCATGGCGGCAGAGGCAGCGTTACAGGAGCGCTTCCGCTTGGCGGGGGTGTCCGGGCTGGGGCTCCATGCACTCCCCCTGGCCCTCGGCGCCTGCGGCGGATTGCTGCACTATCTGCAAGATACCCAGCGGGGCATGACCGTTCCCCTGGAGATGCCCAGAACCTACGCCCTGGACCAGCACCTGCAGATCGACCAGCACACCCACCGCCATTTGGAGTTGACGGAAACCCAGCGGGACGGCCAGTGGCAAGGATCTCTGCTCTGGGCCATTGACCGCACCCTCACAGCCATGGGGGGACGCTGCCTGCGCCGCTGGTTGCAACGGCCCCTGGTGGATCTCCAAGCCATTGCCGCACGACAGGAGACCATTGCCACCCTGATGGCAACACCCAAGCTGCGGCAAGCCCTGCGCCGGGTGCTGCGCCCCATGGGGGATCTGGAGCGTCTGGCGGGGCGCTCGGCCAGTGGCACGGCAGGGGCCCGGGATCTGATGGCCCTGGCGGATGGTCTGGAGCGGCTTGGGCAGTTGGCGGGCCTGCTCCGTGATGCCCATGGTCCCTATCTGCAACCCCTGCGCCACCGGGATCCCGCCCTGGTGGCACTCATGGAGATCACGCGACGGACGCTGGTGAGCAGCCCCCCCCTCTCCCTGATGGAGGGGGGCCTGATCCAGGACGGGGTGGACGATGTTCTGGATAAGCTGCGCCAACGGCTGGACGAAGACCACGCCTGGCTGAATCAACTGGAGCAGCGGGAACGGCAGGCCACGGGCATCGGCAGCCTGCGCCTGAACCTGCACCGCAGCTTTGGCTATTTCATCAGCATCAGCAAGAGTCGGGCGCACCAGGTTCCGGAGCGCTACATCCGCCGCCAGACCCTGGCCAACGAGGAACGATTCGTCACACCGGAACTGAAGGAGCGGGAGGGCCGCATCTTGTCCCTGCGCTCCCGCACGGCCCAGCGGGAATACGACCTGTTTTGCGCTCTACGCCAGCAGGTGGGGGAGCAGGCTGGGCCTATCCGCCACCGCGCCGCAGCCGTGGCGGATCTGGATGCCCTGGTGGGTCTGGCGGAGTTGGCAGCCACCCACAACTACTGCCGTCCCCACGTGGACGACAGCCGCACCATGACCATCACGGCGGGCCGCCACCCCGTGGTGGAGCAAAACCTGGTGCAGGGCACGTTCGTGGCCAACGACCTTGCCCTCGGCCTATCCCAGGGCGCCGACCTGATCATCCTCACGGGTCCCAATGCCAGTGGCAAAAGCTGCTACCTGCGTCAGACGGGCCTCCTCCAGCTTTTGGCGCAGATGGGCAGTTACGTGCCCGCAACGGAAGCACACCTGGGCCTCTGTGACCGGATCTTCTCCCGGGTTGGCGCCGTGGACGACCTGGCGGCAGGGCAGTCCACCTTCATGGTGGAGATGAGCGAAACCGCCAACATCCTCCACCACGCCACGGACCGCTCCCTGGTGTTGCTGGACGAGATTGGCCGTGGCACGGCCACCTTCGATGGACTGGCCATTGCCTGGGCCGTCGCCGAAGACCTGGCCACTCGCTTGGGGTCCCGCGCCATCTTTGCCACCCACTATCACGAGCTCAACCACTTGGCCCAGCGTTTACCCAACGTGGTGAACCACCAAGTGGTGGTGGTGGAGGAAAACGACCGACTGGTGTTTCTCCACCAGGTGCGCCCGGGTGGCGCGGACCGCAGCTACGGCATTGAAGTGGCCCGCCTGGCGGGAATCCCCCAATCCGTAGTTCTGCGCGCCCGTCAGGTGCTCAGCGCCATTGAGGCCAATAGCCGCTTGGGGGTGGAGCCGGTGGAGGTGCCGCTGCAGGACCCGTAACCATCAGACCTCCCCTGCCTGCCTGGATCAGACCCACTTGTGATGCCAGCGCCATAGGAACACCCTTCAGTGTGTTGGCGATTGATTTTCTGTAAGACCACCCAGCATCTTTCGATTGTCCTTCGATTGTCCTTTGGAAAAGCATTGCCTGGAAAAATCCGGCTTCCTCCGCTCAGCGGGATACTTTTACCGGCCAGTAAAATGCAGTCTAAAATTTTTGCGTTCTCTTGCAAAGACAATGATTGCATCATCAAAGTACGCTGGGAAGTTGAGGCTCGGGCCTCAACTGTCCTGGAGGAACTACCTGACCACGGTCTTGGCTCTTGCCACTGCAGCGGGGGGCGGTTGTGGCCCAGGCAAGGGCTGAGTTGCGATCTTGATTGTGAGCCAGCTTCTATGCTGGTACTGTCTTCTGAAGGAGAATCCCCAATGTCTGAAATCAAATCTTTCTTTGCTTGGGAAGACCGACCGGCGATTAAACTCAAGGATGGCCGATCCTTTGCAATCACTGGCGAAGACAGACTTTGGAACGATGGCAGCCTGTTTCCGTAGTCACCAGGGAAGATATTGAGACGTCCGACATAATCACTTTGATGAATTGATGGACGACCGCTCCGATTATAATAGTTTTGGTCGACGCTACCCGCTGTCCCGTGGGTATCGGATTCTGGTCAACGGTCATTCCCCACTCCGCTCCCTGAACCTGCCGCCGTTGTTAGCCGTTGAACGCATTGAAATCCTGAACAACGGCACTGCAACCTTCCATGACGGTGTTGCCGTTCCAGGAGCTATCAACATCGTGCTCCGACGTGATCATGAAGGATTCGAGGTGGTGGCACTGGACGGGGGCTTCCTCAGGCTTGAGGCGGGTCGTCCGGCCAGGCTGGCTTCTTCTAGGGTAGCGTTGTGGGAAGCGAACATCTGGTGGTGGGTGTGGACAGCGTTTACAGGGCTGAAGTCCCCGCTGCAGACAGGGACTACAGCCGCTCCAAATGGTCCGAAGGCGGCTTCCCCTATGGCAACATCGCCTGGACAGGGGCGCGACGCGCTGACTTCAAGAGACTCAAGGGCAAGAGTGTTTTTGCCAACGTTGATGTCCCGCTGGGGGATACCGCATCTGTTGATATGGAAGGACGACTGATGTGGGCAGGTACTGTGTTTCGCTACGCCCCATCGGTGGGAACATTTGACATTCTCCATCCGAGTGCAGACCTTCTGCAGCAGCAGGTGCGGATGCCGGATCCTTGACCGTCTCTCACCGGTTTCTGGCCCACGACAACCGTGACTGGACAGAAGATCTCAATGAGCATGAGGTGACGGTCGGTGTTCAGGGCACACTCCAGGACATCGTAAGCTGGGATCTGTCCGTGAATCGCTACCGTCGCAACGAACGGGAAATTGGTAACACATTCGTGAGCGAGAGCCTGGCTCTTGAAGCCATTCAGGCAGGAGATTACGACCTCACGAATCCACGATCAACGGACCCCGATCATCAGGCGGCTGTTGGCAAAATGGCGTTGAGTATGAAGCGGGACGAAGTTGTTGATGTGACTGGCGTGAAGGGCGCACTGCAAGGTCCAGGATTCACGCTGCCTGGCGGCGGCTTGCAATGGGCTCTTGGCATTGAAATCGAAAATCGGAAAGGGAAAGACATTCTGAAGCATCAGGATCGTGTGGGAAAGACGTATCTTTTGGAAGATGTCCTTGGCTCCGGTGGAAGCTCTTACCAGGGCTCGAGGTGGCGCAGGTCTGGCTTTGCCAAGGTGCAATTTTCACCACTTCCCCGTTGGACGATCTTGCTGGCTGCACAGCTTGATGATTGTACTGATGTGAGATCAGTCTATGAACGGACAGTGGCCAGCGCCTGGTGTGCAAACGAGCTGGTTACGCTGCACGGCCCCTACCACAAGGACTTGGCGCCACCGTCTCTATCCGACATCCATAGCAAGGGTACGGTCTACTATTCCGCCATCTGTGACACGAAAACTCGCACGAATCCGCAGACGAACTGTCACATTACTCAATCCAAAACCTTATACACTAACAACCCCGACCTGGAACCAGGCCAGTCAACAACCTGGAGCCTTGGCGGAACAACGGAGTTGGCCAACCTCTCTCTTGCCGTGGACTGGTTCCGGGTGGAGCAGTCCCACCTTCCGCGTCATGCCAACACCCAGTCCATCGTTGATCGGGAAGCCGAGAAGGGATCATCAGGCTTGGTGATGCGTACAAACGACGTGATTACAGAAATCCGGAATCCCCTGGTCAACACTGGTGAATCAAGCGTGTCCGGCTTGCGCCTCGGTGGCGGCACCGATTTTGGACGCCTTGGCGATGTGGCCATGGGCCTGGATGTCTACTGGGCTGACGTCACCGAGGGTGAATCCAGGGTTGACGGTGTCGTGCAGCCCGGTGATTTCCCCCAGCACCGTGTTCATGCCATCTTTCGCACGAGCCGGGACAATGTGGCTGCTGTCTGGCACACGCGAGCCATTTCAGGTTACGACAATGATTCTCGTGGAGGGACCGGAAGGTTTGCCCCATGGATCGGCCATGGCTTTACGGTGGAGTTGCGTGACGTATTGGGCATGGAGGGACTGGCGCTGCAGAGCGGCGTGATCAACCTCACCGACCGTGGCCCTTCGGTGGGTTCGATGAAAATCCCTCGGGTCCAGGTGGCGCCGACACAAGGCTCGATTCCATTTGTGGCCGTACGTTTTTCCTCCGGACGGAACTGTCCTGACGAGTGAAGGAGGTGGCATCAAATGCCAACCAACTACTAATTTGAACCAAGTTAGTAATTCACTGACACTTGGCCGCTGGCAGATTTCAAGCCCCCCTCCCCTTGAGACGTTGCTGACCAAGCTGGGGACCAGCAGGGAATGGCTCGCCCTCCACCTGCAACTCTCAGAGCATGCCAGGCGGATCAGGGGCTATCCCCACTGGAATGACGTGCGCCATCGGCCTGCACCGGAGGGGGCTACACGGGAGCAGTGGTAGTTGGCCCTGAAGATGGCCCGCCAGACGCAGGAGTTGCCGCTGTGGGATGCCCATGGTCAGCCCTTCAGATTTTCCCAGCCGCCGGAATTGCTGGAGGCGCTGCACCGGATCGACATGAGGGGAGGTGGCCGGGTTGGCGGCCCGGAGGGGGTGATCAATGCCCAGATGCGGGATCGCTACCTGATCACCTCGCTGCAGGAGGAAGCCATCACGTCCAGCCAGTTGGAAGGGGCTGCCACCACACGGGACGTGGCCAAGAACCTGATCCGCTCCGGCCGGCAGCCGCGGGACCGTGGTGAGCAAATGATCTTGAATAATTTTCACGCCATGAGGTTGCTGCAAGATTTACAGGACACAACACTGACGCCGGAACTGGTGCTGAGGCTGCACCGCCGGATCACCCAGGACACCCTTGACGTGGGAGAAGCGGCCGGTCGACTGCGCCGCAGCGACGAAGACGTTGTGGTGGGGGACCTGTATGGAGAGGTCGTCCACAGGCCACCACCGGCTGAACAGCTTGAGCAGCGTCTTGCCGACCTGTTTGCCTTTGCTAATGGCGACACACCGGCTGCCTTCATCCATCCAGTGGTCCGGGCCATCGCCCTGCATTTCTGGCTGGCCCATGACCACCCCTTTCTGGACGGCAACGGCCGCACGGCGCGGGCACTGTTCTATTGGGCCATGCTGCGCCACGACTACTGGCTGTTTTCCTTCGTCTCCATCTCGACGATTTTGAGAGAGGCCCCTGCCCAGTACGCTCGTGCGTTCCGCGAGATGGAAACCGACGACAACGACCTGACCTACTTCTTGCTGGCGCAACTCAAGGTGATCGGTCAGGCCATGGACCGGCTGGAGGCCACCATCAAACGGAAAAACCAGGAAATGAAAGGCTTTGAGAAGCACTTGGCTGATCTGGATCTGTTCAACCATCGCCAACTGGCGCTGCTCCTCCATGGCATGAAGCACCCGGGCTTCCGCTATAGCATCCGCTCCCATCAAACAAGCCACAAAGTGAGCTACCAGACTGCCCGCACGGATCTGTGCTCACCCTTGCGGACCATGGCCTGTTAGAGCGTCGCCAACGGGGAAAGCAATTCCTGTTTCAGGCGCCGGCTGATTTGGGCAAGCGACTCCAGCAACTACAGGGCCACTGCTGAGGATTCAGCAGTGGCCCAATGATCCGTATTCTGGGACCTGTTAAGGCCATAATTCCAGTTCTGGTCAAGCCTCCTGGAGCACGCCGCGGATAGTGAGGTTAATGCGGCCACGGCTGTCGATTTCCCGAACCCGCACAGTCACGTTATCCCCCACTTTGACAATGTCATCCACTTTTTCCACCCGTGTCTCCGAGAGCTGGGAGATATGGATCATGCCCTCTTTGCCGGGGAGGATTTCCACGAAGGCGCCAATGGGAATGACGCGGGTGACAGTTCCTCGGAACATCTCCCCTTCATGAACCTTGCGGGTGAGTCCATCAATAATGCGTCGGGCCTCACGGGCAGCGACGCCGTCATGGCTGGCGATGGTCACCAGGCCTTCATCGCCAATGTCGATTTTGGTGTTGGTGCGCTCCGTGATGCCCTTGATGGTGCGACCACCAGGGCCGATCACCGTGCCAATCAACTCGGGGCTGATGCGGAAGGTGAGAAGGCGGGGGGCATGGGGCGAGAGGTCTTCCCGTGGTTTGTCGATGGTTTTCTGCATCTCCGCCAGGATATGCAGCCGGGCAGGTTGGGCTTGGTGGATGGCGTCACTGATGGTGACCATGGGTAGGCCAGTGATCTTCATGTCCATTTGCAGGGCCGTGATGCCTTTCTCCGTACCCGCCACTTTGAAGTCCATATCCCCCAGGAAATCCTCAATGCCTTGAATATCGGTGAGGATACGCACATCGCTCCCCTCCTTGATCAGGCCCATGGCTGCCCCACTGACAGGGGCCTTGATGGGAACCCCGGCATCCATCAAGGCCAGGGTGCTGCCGCAGACAGAGGCCATAGAGGTGGAGCCGTTGGAGCTGAGAACTTCGGAGACAACCCTGATGACGTAAGGGAAGTCTTCCTTGTTGGGCAGCACTGGCATCAGCGCCCGCTCTGCGAGAGCGCCATGCCCGACTTCCCGGCGACCCGGGGAACGGAGAGGACGGGTCTCTCCCACGGAGAAGGGAGGAAAATTGTAGTGGTGCAGATAGGTTTTCTCGTTGGAAGGATTGAGGTCATCCAATTCCTGGGCATCGCTGGGAGTGCCCAAGGTGGTGGTGGAGAGCACTTGGGTGAGGCCCCTCTGAAACACTGCTGAGCCATGCACCTTGCGGGGCAGAATGCCCACAGCCGAGGAAATGGGGCGAACCTGGTCCAGCGCACGGCCATCCACCCGCTTGCCCTCAGCAAGGATTTGGCCCCGCATCAGCTTTTTGGTAAGAGCCTTGTAGCTGGTGCCGAAAAGCTTGATGTTGCTGGCCACAGCCATGCGCACGGGGTGGCCCTCACCCAGATTGAGAATGCCACTGGCCACATGGGACTTGATGACGCTGAGCTTGTTGTCCCGATCCGTCTTGCTGAGGTCAAATTCCGCCAGAACGGCGCGAATGCTGTCGGAACACTGGGCCTCCAGATAGGCAAGGACTCCCTCATCAGTGGCTTCGGGCTCCACATGCACAGGCTCAATGGCCAGATCCGTGAGGATGGCCTGCTGATGCTTGATGAGGTCCTGCACCGCCTCGTAGCCAAAGTCAATGGCCTCAATCACGTCATGCTCGGGGAGCTGCTTGGCTCCAGCCTCCACCATCACCACCCCATGGGGGGTGCCGGCCACCACCAGATCCAGATCGCTGCGCTCAACTTCCCGGAAACTGGGATTGATAACAAAGTCGTCCCCCAGGAGGCCAACCCGCACAGCCGCCATGGGCCCCGCAAAAGGGAGGCGCGCCAGAAGGGTTGCCATGGATGCGCCGGTGACCGCCAGCACGTCGGGAGGCATCCGTTCATCCAGAGCCTGGCATGTGGCAACCACTTGAATGTCGTCCCGCAGCCAGTGGGGGAACAAGGGCCTCAGGGGGCGATCCATCAAGCGACAGGTGAGAATCGCCCGTTCCGGAGGGCGGCCTTCGCGTCGTTGATAGCTGCCGGGAATGCGTCCCGCGGCATACATGCGCTCTTCATAATCACAGAGGAGGGGCAAAAAGTCCACGCCCTCCCGTGCGGCCGAGCGGGTCACTGTCACCAGAACCGCTGTGCCGCCGCACTCCAACATCACTGACCCGCTTGCCTGGGGGGCAAAGCGGTTGATGGTCATTTGAAACTCACGTCCATCGAAGGAAAATGACCGACTTTCTCCTTGCACCCTTCTTGTTTCCTCAGTTTGTGGTTTGTTGTTTTGCCAACCTTGCCATCCTAGCGCTCACCAGGATGATTTGACGACGCCCGGCAGGAGTCCGGCGTGGGCTTTCTGGCGGAGCTGATTCCGGCAAAGCCCGAAATCACTCATCACACCGCGGGGCTTTCCAGTGGCCCAGCAACGATTGCGCTGGCGATTGGGGGCACTGTTGCGGGGAAGCTGCTGCAGCTTAAAATGAATTTCCAGCTTTTCCATGGGATCCGCCGCCGCAGCGAAGGCGTCCTTCAGGGCCTCGCGCCTGGCACGGAACCGCTGCGCCAACTTGCGGCGCTTCACGTCGCGAGCAATCATCGACTTCTTTGCCATCAAAACCACTGGTGGTACACTCACAGCTTAACCCATCGTGTCTCATGTCGCCAACCAGGCTGGTTGGCGACTGGTTCTTCAAGCACGAGCCCGGCGGGGAGGATCGTCATGGAACGGTTGCACCCCAATATGAGGTGGTTCGAGGCGGTGCTCCTGATCGGGCTCACCGAAGGAGTGGGCAAGACCTTCTGCAAACCAGCGGCGCAGCTTGCCCGTCAGCGAGACGTTGTTGTTCATGACACAACCAAGAGATCTATCCCCAGGTTGCTGCAAGTTCAGACCGGGTGGCACCGTGGTCCATGGGAATTTAAGGAAGACTTAGGAAGAGGCCTTAACGGCGGCGGCGGCGCTGCATGGCTTTGCGCTTGGCCTTCTCAAAATGGTTTTCATGGTGACGAAGGCGCTTCAACTCCGCAAAAATGCCCGCCTTCGACACTTGGCGTTTGAACCGGCGTAGGGCGGACTCAATGCTTTCGTTTTCCCCAACAGTGACTTGAGCCATGCAGAAAAAGGTGTCCTGACAAAACAGGCTAGATAGTGTAGTCCTCACGAGGATCGACTGTTCCAGGCCATGGCCATGAGCAGGGTGAGCACAGTCCCCGGTGCGCTGACCACCAGGATCAGCGTGGTGGACGCCACCCCCAACCGAGGGTCCCCATAGGCCAACTCGAATACCGACCCCGTAGCGGCAATACCTAGCAGGCAAGACAGGGCCAGCAACAGCCCTGCAAGCGGTTTCATGGGCATGGCAGAGGTCGCAAGCTAGACAACGGCATGGACCGCACTGGAGACAAGGCCATGGTGGTCAAGTTCCCGTTCCAGGGCCTCCGCATCCCGGACACGATCCACAAACAAAATCCCGCTGAGGTGGTCCATCTCGTGCTGGATACAGCGGCCCAGGAGGCCATCTGCCTTGCGACGCTGGTTGCGCCCCAGCTCGTCCATGAACTTCACCTCCACCACCGTGGGCCGCACCACATGCAAATAAACCCCGGGAATGCTGAGGCAGCCCTCTTCCCGTGAGTCCACAGAGGCGCCGTAGGCCGTAATCTCCGGGTTGATGAGCACCAGAGGGGGCGTGCTGGGGGTTTCGGGGTCCAGGTCAATGACCAGCACCTGCTTGTGAACACCCACCTGGGTTGCCGCCAGACCAATGCCCTGGGCGCTGTACATGCTGCGCAGCATGTCGCGGCAGAGTTGGCGGATGCCGTGGTCCACCCTGGACACCCGTCGTGCGGGTTGCCGCAGCACCTGATCTCCCAAGTGGTGGATGGCGAGAGGAGCCGGCCCATTCACCTGCTTCTCGACCATCACCGAGGCTTCACGCCGAGCAGCGCGGTGGGCAAGGCTGGCAAAGCTGGCTCCAGCCATGGAGAACTCCTTTGCAGTAGAGCGTGTATCCTCCATCTTAAGGAGAATGAAGGGGACATGGTGTCCCGTGATGGTGTTGGATCCCGCCCAACCGCTGCCGGCTAGCGCAGTTGCTGGAAGCTTGCCCGGTTGGAAAGAACCATGGCTGGTGGGTCGGCGTTTGTTCTGGTTGGAGCAGCGCCCCCGGGAGCAAGGCCGCACCACCCTGATGACCCAAGCGGATGGGCAACGTCGGGAGTTGACCCCGGGGAACTGGAACCTGCGCACGTCTCTCCATGGCTTTGGCGGGGCGCCCGTGGCCTTTGGGCGCCACCACGCCGTTCTTGTCAACCAGATGAAGACAGGTCCTGCCCTTTGGCTCCTGAATCTTCACGGCGCCGCACCGCCGCGTCAGCTTTGCCAACCGGGGGTGGTGGCCGTGGGGGATGGCTGCCTCCATGAGCAGGGCCAGTTCTGGATCGGTGTCTGGGAGCAGGAGAGCCAGGACGTGCTCACCCGGGTTTGTCTGCACACCGGCGCCAGCCGGCCCCTGCGGGCCGCAGCGGACTTCTGCAGCAGCCCCAGCCTCTCCCCCGATGGACGTCACCTGCTGTGGCTGGAATGGGATCTCCCCGCCATGCCGTGGCAACGCAGCCGCCTCTGGCTGGCCCAATTGGATGAAGACGGAGGATTGCGGGAGCCCCGGTGCCTGGCGGGGGATGACGGCGCCCCGGAGGCTGTCTTTCAGCCCCAATGGCTACCCGACGGGGGGGTGGTGATGGCCGGTGACCGCAGTGGGTATTGGAACCTGCAGCATTTGGCCCCGGACCACCTGAGCAGCCCACAGCCTCCGTGGAGGAGCTTGCTGCCCATGGAAGCGGATTTCGGTCTGCCCCAGTGGGTGGCGGGGATGAGCACCACGGCGGTTGGGGAGAAGGGGCTGGTGGCTGCCCACTGCCGCCATGGTTGCTGGAGGTTGGGCCAGCTTCAGTGGTCCTCCGGCCCCACCCCCCATTGGCAGGTGCTGAAGCTGCCCTTTACAGAACTCTCCAACCTGCGGGCCGACGGTCGGCGGGCCGTTGCCCTTGCCGCAGGCCCCCATCAACCGGATGGATTGCTGGAGGTGGATCTGGGGAGTGGCCGTTGGCGCCACACGCCCACTGGCGCCAATCCCCTGGGCACAGACCCCGTCAGCACGCCCGAGGCGTTTTGGTTTCCCGGCTACGGGGGGCGCCGCACCCACAGTTGGTTGTACCGCCCTGTTGCCTCCGTTGGCCTGCCGCCCCTGTTGGTGCGCTGTCACGGTGGCCCAACCGCCATGGCGCGCCCCTGCTTCAACCTGGAGACCCAATTCTGGACCAGCCGGGGCTGGGCCGTGCTGGACGTGAACTACGGCGGCTCCAGTGGGTTTGGTCGCGCCTATCGCCAGCGGCTGGACAGGGCCTGGGGCATAGTGGACGTGGAGGACTGCACAGCGGCGGCCAGGGCTCTGGTGGAAGCCGATCGAGTGGATCCGGAGCGGGTGGCCATCAGCGGCGGCAGTGCCGGTGGGTTCACGGCCCTGAGCTGCCTCAGCAGTAGCAATCTGTTTCGGGTGGGGGCCTGTCGCTATGGGGTCACCGATCTGGCCGCCCTGAGCCGGGACACCCACCGTTTCGAGAGCGGCTACCCGGAGAGCCTGGTGGGACCATGGCCGGCCATGGCCCAACGCTATCGGGACCGTTCGCCGCTACATCGGGTCCGACAGGGTCAAGGGCCAGTGGTGTTCTTCCAGGGTCTGAAGGATCGGGTGGTCCTACCGGAGCAGACGGAGCGCATGGCTGACGCCCTGCGCCGGCAGGGGGTCACCGTGGAGGTCCACGTCTACCCGGAGGAAGGCCATGGATTTCGTGACAGCGGGGTGCAGCAGGAGGTGCTCCTGGGCACGGAAGCCTTTTTCCGGAAGCACCTTTAACGGGGCATCGAGCGTTACCCTAGTGCAGGCTCCCTACGGTCAAGAGCGCTCGTTTGCCTTCTGGTATGCACTGTCCCTGTCTCCCTTCTTGACGATGGCCAGAACCTTTAGCTGTCGGCCCGCAACCTCATAAACGAGGCGGAAAGCAGGACGTCCTATTTTGATTTTGTATCGGTTCGGAGCCCGCCTGACCCGATCGGCCTCTACACGTGGTTCCTGAAGTCTTCCGGCCAGCTTGTTCAAGAAGCGCTCTCGGAGTGGCTTGGTCAAGTTTTTCCACTCTTCCAAGGCTTTGGGGTGGAAGAAGAGGTCATATTTGCGAAGGAGGACACTTTTGTGGTATGGCTTAATTACCCCTCATGCCAGCGTGACAAACCTCTACATTGCAAGAACCCACCCCTGAACAAGGCCGGAATCACACACCGGCAAGCTCTAAAGTTACCGCCTGTACCGGGCTTTTGAGAAGCCCTGTAGATGCAAAGGGGACTTGTTCAGAGGCGGCTAAATAAGCTCGCTCAGGTTCACACGCATGGGTTGTTGCCCATCCATCAGGCGGTCGTCGGCAACAGCATTCAACTCAATATCCTCATCCACATCCACCTGCTCCTGGTCAAGCCAGGAGATTGAGGCCACGATCCAAGGCTCAGGGGGCAAGTGAATGGATTCAGAGTCTTGGAGTTCTCGCGGAAGGAATTGAGAGGTAAATTCACTGGCAAGGACATTGACAGGAGACGCAGTGGCAACCAGTGAAGCAAAAATCGCAACAATTAATCGTTGGCTCATCATTGGTCACAAAAGAGGGCTCGACTCAAGAACACCCCGAAAAACCAGGCAACCCTCCCTCTGGGGTGCATTCTCACCATTGGAAGGTCAGTCGTGGAGGGATTTGCATGGGCCAACAGGCTGTTTCAGAGGTTTTCAAAAGCTCGGCTCATGTCTTAGCATGGGCTTGCAGGGCTGGATTTAAGGCATGGGCAAAGGGGATGCCTACTTCTTTAGTGTAGACTACAAAAAACTGAACTGAGTGCAAGGGGGGCCTTTCGGAAACAGAGGCTGACGTGAACCCTCCTGCTGAGGTCTGTTCAACGGCTGCCCATCACCCCCGCTGACGCCAAAGTCCCCCTGTTGGGTGGTTGCCCTGCTCCCCATCGCAAGGCGATGAGCGCCAAGTCCAGGGGAAATGGCATCAAGGCATGGGGTCGTCACCCCAGCGCAGGCTCCCTATCTTGCCGCAGCAGGCTCACCGCCTCCTGGAGTTGATGGGCGAGGCGGTCAATCTCCTCCATGGTGTTGGTGAAGCTGAGACTGGCCCGGGCCGTTGCCGTCACCTGGAGGGCCCTGTGCAGGGGTTGGGTGCAATGGTCGCCACTGCGAATGCAAATGCCGGAACTGTCCAGCAGGGCGGCCACGTCATGGGCATGGGCTCCCGCCACGGTGAAGCTGGCCAGGGCCCCACGATCCGGCTGCTGCCGGGGGTCAGGGCCGTAAATGGTGAGGCCGTCAATGGCCTGGAGGCGATCAAACAGGTGTTGGGTGAGCTGCTGCTCCCAGGCGTGGATCTTCTCCAGGCCCAGGGCGGTGAGGTAGTCCAGCGCTGCTGCCAAGCCAATGGCTTCGGCAATGGCAGGGGTCCCCGCTTCAAACTTATGGGGCAATTCCGCCCAGGTGCTGGTCCCCAGTTGCACCGCGGCAATCATTTCGCCGCCACCCAGGAAGGGGGCCATGGTCTCCAGAAGGTCCTCCCGTCCCCAGAGGAAACCAATCCCTGTGGGACCGCAGAGCTTATGGCCGGAGCCCACGTACCAGTCACAGCCCAGGGCCTGCACGTCCACAGGGCGATGGGGCAGGGCCTGGCAGCCATCCACCAGCACATGGGCCCCCACGCCATGGGCCAGGGCGGTGATCTCCGCTGCAGGGTTGAGGCAGCCCAGGGTGTTGCTCAGGTGAACAAAGGAGACCAGCCGGGTGCGGTCGTTGAGCAACGCCTTGCAATGGTCCAGATCCATCTCCCCTTGGGGGGTGATGCCCACATGGCGCAGCACGGCGCCGGTGCGCCGGGCCATCAACTGCCAGGGCACCAGGTTGCTGTGGTGTTCCATCACGCTCAGCACCACTTCATCACCGGGTTTGAGATGATCCAGCGCCCAGCTATAGGCCACCAGGTTGATGGCCTCCGTGGCATTGCGGCTGAAGACAATTTCCCTGGCATCGGTGGCGCCAACGAAGCGGGCCACTGTGGCGCGGGCTGATTCGAAGGCCTCCGTGGCCCGCGCACTGAGGGTATGGGCGCCACGATGCACGTTGGCGTTGTGGCGGCGGTAGTAGTCCACCAGGGCGTCAATGACTTGCCGGGGCTTCTGACTGGTGGCGGCATGGTCCATGTAGACCAGGGGTTGACCCTGCAAGGTCTGCTCCAGCAGTGGAAAGTCGGGGCGGGTCAAACGGGCCAGATCAAGCTGGCGCTCCGTGGCGGCGCTCATGGTGATGGTGGTCATGGTTGATCCGGGACGGGGATCTCAAGAAGACGTTGGAGCGAGGGCCAGGCCAGGACAGCCTTGGGCAGCCGTTGCAGGATCTCTTCGCAGAAGCCTCGCTGGAGAAGGCGGGAGGCTTGCTCCCGACCAATGCCTCTGGATTGCAGGTAGAAGAGTTCGTCATCCTGGAGACAACTGACCGTGGCGCCGTGGGTGCATTGCACGTTGTCGGCCACGATTTCCAGTTGGGGCTTGGTGTCGATCCGGGCCCTGGTGCTGAGTAGAAGATTGCGACTCAGTTGGCTGGCATCCGTCTGCTGGGCCAACCGCGGCACCACAACGCGGCCGTTGAAGACACTGTGGCCCCGATCATCGGCAAGGGCCTGGTGCTGGTGCCGCAGTTGGCCCGCCGGGCCGCCAAAGGACACCGTGCTATGGGTATCCAGCAGGGACTGCCCTCGGGCCACAGCCAGACCATGCAGATGGGTCTCCGCCTGCCCTTGAGACTGGCGGATGAAGGGCTCGTCACGGCTCAGACCCCATCCCCAGGTCACGTTGATGCGGCGGTAGACGCTCCGGGGGGACTGATGGACGAAGCTGTTGCCCAGGAAGGCGGCCCCTGGACAGCCCCAGGCCATGGCAGCCTCCTCCAGCCTGGCGCCAGCCCCCAACTGGACCTCCACCATGGGCAGCACCGCCGCCTGGGCTGTTGCAGCCACGTGCCAAGTCAGGCACAACCGGGCGCCGGGTTCCACCACCAGCAGCACATGGGGCGCCAGCCAGGTCTGGGCCTGCTCCACCTGAATCGCCAACGCCAGATGGACGGGAGCAGGCCCGCTCACCTGCAGGCCGAGGGACGGACCAGGGGTTGCCCCATTGAGTTGGGCCCCCAAAGGCAACGTCCCTGACGGGATGACGGTGTGGGCCACCTGTCCTGGGGTGATCTCCTCGCTGGGCAGGGGCATGAGGCCGTGGGGCCATGGGGGTGGTTCTCCCTGGGGGTCGCGCCAGTGGCCGCGGCCATCAAGCTGCAGGGCCACGTGTCTCGAAGACCCTTGGCGCAAAACATCCGGCCAGGGGGGAGATGCCGTTCGGGTATGGAGACGGGTGGGATCCAGTTGGGTCAAGCAACGCAGATCCGTGAACCGCCACGCCTCACTGCGGCGCGTGGGCCAGCGCCAGTCAGGGGCGCTGGCCCGCTGAGGGACAGAGTGGCCAGATCGCTGGGCCAGCACCTGCAACAGCGTCTCCAGCCAGGGTGGGGATTGGGTGGCAGTACTCATGGCTGAGGCGTGTCCGACCTGTCCGCTCCATCCGTCTCCTCGTCCATCCAGTCGTATCCCCGTTGCTCCAGCGCCATGGCCAGGTCCTTGCCGCCGGTGCGCAGGATGCGACCCTCCGCCATCACGTGGACGAAATCCGGGGTGATGGCATCCAGCAGTCTCTGGTAGTGGGTGATCAGGAGCGTGGCGGTTGTCGGCAACGCCAGCTTCTTCACCCCGTTGGCCACAATACGCAAGGCGTCAATGTCGAGACCGGAATCCGTCTCGTCCAGGATGGCCACCAGTGGCTCCAGCAGCGCCATCTGCAGCACTTCGTTGCGTTTTTTCTCCCCGCCGGAGAAGCCTTCGTTGACGCTCCGCTCAAGAAATGCCGGATCCATCTGCACAATGGCCATGGTTTCCCGCACGTGGTCTTCAAAGGCGAAGGTGTCCAGCTCCTCCTGTCCCCGGTGCTGCCGCCGCGCATTGCAGCTCACCCGCAGAAATTCCAGATTGCTGACACCGGGAATTTCCACGGGGTATTGAAAGCCCAGGAACACGCCCGAGCGGGCCCTGTCCTCCGGGGACAGCGCCAGCAGATCCCGGCCCCTGTAGTGGATGCTGCCAGCAGTGACGGTATAGGCAGGGTGGCCAGCAATCACTTTGGAGAGTGTGCTTTTCCCGCTGCCGTTGCGCCCCATCAGGGCATGGATTTCACCGGCGCGAACCCGCAGGGAGACACCCCGCAAAATTTCGTTCCCCTCGACACAGGCATGGAGATTCTTGATGGATAGGAGCACATCCCCGGTCTGGACAGGGGATTCACGGATGGGCGTGGTCTCGGTGGACGTCAAGGGCCTAATCAGAACAGGGAGTCAATCGGAGAAACAGCAAACCTGGTGGGACTTATCCAACGGAACCTTCCAGTTTGAGGGCCAGGAGCTTATCGGCCTCAGCGGCAAACTCCATGGGCAGCTGGTTAAACACGTCGCGACAAAATCCGCTCACCAGCATGGAAACTGCCGCCTCGGGCTCAATGCCGCGAGACTGTAGATAGAAGAGCTGATCCTCTGAAATGTTGCACGTGCTGGCCTCGTGCTCAACGGTGGCTTCAGGTTGGCGAGACTGGATATAGGGATGGGTATTGGCTGCTGCCTGATCCCCGATGAGCATGGAGTCACACTGGCTGAAGTTGCGGGCTCCACGGGCTTGCGGACCCATATTGACCAGTCCCCGATAGCTGTTGACAGAGTGACCGCTGCTGATGCCTTTGCTGATAATGGTGGAGCGGCTGCCAGGGCCGATGTGAACCATCTTGGTGCCCGTATCCGCCTGCTGGTGATGATGGGTGAGGGCCACGGAGTAAAACTCGCCAACGGAATCCTGACCCCGCAGCACACAGCCTGGATACTTCCAGGTGATGGCTGAACCTGTTTCCACCTGTGTCCAGCTGATGCGGCTGCGCTTGCCCTTGCACAGTCCCCGCTTGGTGACGAAATTATAGATTCCCCCCTTGCCGTTCTCGTCGCCGGCATACCAGTTCTGAACGGTGGAGTACTTGATGGAGGCATCGTCCAGCGCCACCAGCTCCACCACGGCTGCATGGAGCTGGTTGGTATCGAACATGGGCGCTGTGCAGCCTTCCAGGTAGCTGACACTGGCCCCTTCCTCGGCAATGATCAGGGTCCGCTCAAACTGTCCCGCGTCATCGCTGTTGATGCGGAAGTAGGTGGAGAGCTCCATGGGGCACTGCACCCCTTTGGGAATGTACACAAAGGAGCCATCGCTGAACACTGCGGAATTGAGCGCTGCGAAGAAGTTGTCGGCAAGGGGAACCACGGAACCCAGATAGCGTTCCACCAGCTCCGGGTGATCTTTGACGGCTTCGCCCATGGAGCAGAACACCACGCCGTGCTCTGCCAATTTCTGCTGATAGGTGGTGGCAATGGACACACTGTCAAACACCGCATCCACAGCCACGTTGCTGAGACGCTTCTGTTCACTCAGCGGAATGCCCAGCTTGTCAAAGGTCTCCAGAAGAGCAGGATCCACGTCCTCCAGGCTGGCTTTCTGTTCCTTTTGACGCGGGGCCGAGTAATAGACGATATCTTGATAATCGATGGCAGGGCGCCTCAGCGCAGCCCAGTCGGGTTCTTCCATGGCTTGCCACTGGGCATAGGCCTTGAGACGAAACTGCAGCAGAAAATCCGGCTCCTGCTTCTTGGACGAAATCAGGCGCACCACCGACTCGTCCAGGCCCTTGGAAATTTTCTCGGTCTCAATGTCTGTGACAAAGCCGTAGCGGTAAGGCGTTTTGTTAAGGGCTTCTACGGCGGCGGCACTGCTCATCGTGGGATAGGGAAGGGTTTAGTTGGCGAGAGCCTGAATGGTTTCCGTGGTGATGGTCTGGCTGTCACCGCGGAAGGGGCTGTCTTCGGTGAGAAACAACATGCAGTGGCATTCCATGCGTTCACGCATGGGCACACAGGGGCAGTTCCAGAAGGCCTGGGCTGCCTCCGCGGGTTTGCTGTCATAGTGACGGCATGGACAGAGGGGCGCCCCAAGCTGGTCTTTGTGGGCGGCCAAACCTTTCAGAACCACGGCAGTGACTCCGGGATCACTGCAGAAGTAGGTGCCGGTGCGCTGGGCGTAGGTCTGGGCGAATTTGCGCAGGGTCTCCAGGCTCTCGGGGCTGGGCTGAGGGGCTTGGTCCGAATTCATGGGCAGCAGAGTAACGAAACCGATTGGTTTCCTAACTAGACTACAACCATATGCACGGCCCTGTGGCCGCTTCCCGTGCGATGTCGTCAGAACCAGTCACATCCACCCGTGAGGCCGCGTTGACCATCCTGCTGCGGCTGGGGCAGGCCACAGCGGCCACCATGGCCAGCCAGTTGGGGGTCTCTGTGCAGGTGATGCGCCGCCACCTGCGCGGCCTGGAACAGGAAGGGCTGGTGGACAGCCCCTGTAATACCACCGGTCCGGGGAGGCCGAGCAACCTCTGGCGGCTGACAGACCAGGGCCGGGATCATTTCCCCGATGGGGGGGAGGAGTTTGCCCGAGGACTCCTCCACACCGTGGCCAGTTGCCTTGGCCCCGATCAACTGCAGACCCTCCTGGGTCACCACGCCGCGGCCCAGGCCCAGCGCTACCGCACTCTCCTCGGGGATTGCCCCCTGGAGGCGCGTCTGCGGCGGCTGGTGGAACTGCGCAGCCGGGAAGGGTACGTGGCGGACTATCAACCGTGTCAGGACCAACGCGGCTGGCTGCTCACCGCCTTCCACTGCTCTGTGGCCCGCATTGCGGAGCAGTTTCCCGTGATCTGTAGCCAGGAGTTACAGCTTTACCGCAGCATCTTCCCTGATTGCCACGTGGAGCGGATTCACTGGATTCAGGAGGGTGACCACTACTGCGGCTTCCGCGTTCAGCAGAACACGCCGGCGGAATGCCTCCAGTCCACAGCCGTGAGCCTGGGCAGCCCCTGAGAACGGGTGCAAAAAGGGGGTCCGCTTCCTTTCAGCGTCCCCCCAGGCGCCGCAGAAACCACGTCCTGAAGGTCTTGAAGGGGAAGCCATGCTGGGGCCCGGACGGTGATCCCCCAATCTGGGACAGGAATGCCCTGATCTCGACTTTGGATTGCACCAGGTGGGCACGCCGGGGCCGCTGGACGGTTTTGCTGCCGGCTGGTCGGCCTTCCATCAGGTCAAGGCGTTCTTCCAGACGAGACAGGGGCAAGCTCAAACGCTCCAGGCGATCCAGGTAGCCCTCGATGCACTCCATAAACCCCTCCAGGCGCTTGAGCCGCGCAAGGTGCTCTTCCAGATCGGCGGGGGAAATCTCCAGCCGTTCAAGGCGCTCCAGGCGCGCTTCCAGGCGTTCGACTTTGGCCAACAATTCATGGTTGGGGATCGGCATGGACGCCATCGGGTGCAGACTGACGCCAGCTTACCCACCCTTCCCCCAGGGCCGGGTCCAGCCTCATCCCATGGTCACAAACTCCTCACTGACGCTGGGATGCAGGGCCATGGTGCGGTCAAAATCCGCCTTGGTGGCGCCCATGCCCAGGGCAATGGCGGCCATCTGAATAATTTCGGCGCTGTGTTCCCCCACCATGTGGCAGCCCAAAACCCGCTCCTGGGGCCCCAGCACCAGCTTCAAATGGCAGGGACTGCCGGTTTTGGGCAGGGCGCGGGACAGGCTGCGGAAACGGGCCTCACACACCTGCACCTGCTCCCCATGGCGTTGCCTGGCTGCCTCCTCCGAGAGCCCCACCGTGGCCAACTCCGGCTGGGTGAACACCGCACTGGCCACCAGGCTGTGGTCCGTGTGGCGGGGTTTCCGGCCAAACCGGGAATCGGCAAAGGCACGCCCCTCATCCACCGCCACAGGCGTCAGGTTGATCCAATCCGTTACATCTCCCACGGCAAACACATGGGCAACGTTGGTGCGTTGGTCGCCATCCACGGGGATGCGCCCCCTCTCCACCGCCACGCCAGCGGCCTCCAGGTTCAACCCATCCAGCCGCGGCTTGCGGCCGGTGGCCAGGAGAACGGCTTCCGCCTCCACGTTGCCGCCATCGGAAAGCTCTACACGGCGGCCCGTGGCGGTGCTGCCGATGGCCTGGGGAGACACCCCCTTGCGCACCACCAGGCCCTTCTCGATCATGCCCGCCTCCACACTGGCCACGCAGCCCTGATCAAACCCCCGCAGCAACTGACGCCGCACAACCTGGGTCACGGCCACACCCAGACCCCGCAGGATGCAGGCGAATTCACAGGCAATGTAGCCGCCGCCAACGATGACCATGGAGTTGGGGAAGCGCTCCAGGAGGAACAGGTCGTCACTCACCAGAGCCAGGTCGGCCCCAGAGAGGTTGGGGCGCACCGGCTGCCCTCCCACGGCAATGAGGACGGTCTCCCCGCGAAGCACCTGCTCCCCCACCTGCAGGCGCCGGTCATCCAGGAAGTGGCCCCACCCCCGCACCAGCACCACCCCCGCACGGTCGAGGGACGCTTCATGAATGCCGTTGAGACGATCCACCTCGCGGCGCACGTGGTCCAGCAGCACATGGGTCTGGGGCGCCACAGGGGGCACGGGCCAGCCGTAGCTCGGCGCATCCGCCAGTTGCTCCCCCACGGCCGAGCCATAGACCAGGAGCTTCTTGGGCACACAGCCGCGGATCACACAGGTCCCCCCCACCCGGCTGCCCTCCACAATCGCCACAGAGGCCCCGTAGGAGGCGGCCCGTTTCGCGGCAGCCAGGCCGCCGGAGCCGGCCCCCAACACCACCAGGTCAAAGCGTTGCTCGTCGGGGTGCGCCATCGTCATTGTCGTGCCACTGGCTCTATTGTTCCTGCTCGCTGTTGCGCTGCTGCCAGAGGAGCCGTGCTGGATGCTCAATGAAGTGGTGGTAAAGTCGCAACCATTTATTGTCCCCCCGGTTGATGTCCAGATCCATACCCACCCTGTCTGTGACCACCGTGTCCGTCACCGCAGGGATTCTGGCCTTGGTATGGGCGGGGTCGTGGGTGGACCGTTTTGGGTCTTCATCGGGTGCTTTCTTCTGGCGCTGCTCTGGAGGGTGTTGAATCCATCATTCCTGCACAGGGCAGCCAGGGACGGATCTCCGGGCTTGGCCCGGCTGCTCATCGAGGCTGGGGCTGACCTGAACGCCACAAATAAGGACGGCACAACTCCGCTTTACATTGCAGTTTTTCTGGAGCATGGAGAAACCGCGAAAACTCTCATTGATGCAGGTGCGAAGCTTACCATCACGGACAAAGACAACGTGACTCCTCTACACTCAGCCGTTGCGAAAGAAGATTTGACAATCATGACAGCTCTTATCAATATGGGATTTGATATTAATGTCAAAGATCAAAATAACATGACCCCGTTGCACGCAGTGGTGACGAAAGGAGATATGGAGATGACGAAAGCGCTCATCAGCGCCGGGGCTGATCTGAATTGCAAGGACAAGGGCGGCAACACGCCACTGGACGTGGCGGCCTCGGAGGGGCATGGGGACATCGTCAAGGCGCTCATCAAGGCTGGCGCCCATGTCAATCCCGTCGATCAAGGGGGCAAGACGCCGCTGCACGAAGCTCTATACAAAGGATACCCAGACATTGTCAAGACTCTTATCAAGGCTGGCGCGGATCTGAATCTCGCAGACAAGGTGGGCAATACGCCGTTGGACGTGGCAGCCACGGAGGGGCATGGGGACATCGTCCAAACCCTCATCCAGGCTGGCGCCTATCCCAATCCCGTCGATCACGAGGGCAGAACGCCACTGCACGAGGCAGCAAAGCGAGGAAATCCGGACGTGGTGAAGGCGCTCATCCAGGCTGGCGCCAACATCAACGCCACGGAGAAGAGGAGACAAACCCCACTGAATCTGGCAGTTGCGCAAGGACATGGGGAAGTCGTCAAGGTTCTTGCCGATGCCGGGGCTGACCTCAACGTTCAGATGTCAGCCGGCGCCACTCCGTTACATATCGCAGCCAGCAATGGACACTTGGATGTGGTCAGAATTCTGATTGATGCCGGTACTGACCTGGAGGCTAGAAACTCGTTTGGTCTCTTACTTCCCTACATATCGTAGCCAGCAAGGGACACCTGGAAGTGGCTAAAATTCTGGCCAGGAGCGGTGCTGATCCCAATGCCAAAGATTCATCTGGCATGACCCCTCTTGACGTTGCACGAGCAGGTAAACAGTGGGGCATTGTCCATGTGATTGAAAACGAGTGTGGAGAGGTTGTGACTCAGACTCCGCTGCATAATACAGATGATCAGGAAGAACTTGGGAATAGAACGACTGTCTCTAATTTGGATGCCGCGGACGAAAACGGCTGGACCCGACTGCACGTGGCGGCCAGTGAGGGAGATTCAGTAACAGCGCAGTATCTCATCAATGCTGGCGCTAACCTTCATGCTACAGACAAGAATGACATGACCCCGCTATACATAGCGAGTTTTTGGAACAATGCAGAAGTCGCTCAGGTCCTCATCAATGCTGGCGCTAACCTTCATGCTACAGACGAGGATGGCAAGACCCCGCTAGACACTGCGAGTTTGCGTGACAATGCAGAAGTCGCTCAGGTCCTCATCAATGCTGGCGCTTAACCTTCATGCTACAAACAAGGATGGCGATACTCCACCGAATCGTGCAAGAATGGCAAAAAATTAGAGCGTAGAGCTAGCCCTTAAGACAGCTATGAAGTGACCCTTTCTCTCATACTCTTGAGCAAGGCATTACGATAGGGAACCTCGAAGAATAGGGAGATGGGACTTGTGTACGTACGTGCCAAGGATCTCAAAAGCTGCTTCAGCACAGGCTTTTCAGCAAGAGCTTTCATAACGGGACTGAAGGTGAAGTGATTTAGGTCACCTAATTGTTTCACTGTGTGAAGCGATTGGCATGACAACACGGGCGTCATGCTTGACGGTGATTATGTTGAAGAGCGGCGCCAGCGACCTTGTTGCCTTTGAGACCAAAATAATATCTATAAGATTCTTGCTAAAAGCAAGTGCTGATCGAGGATTTCAGCGCTTCGGAACTATATGTATGTAAGCCCCAAAAAGTTGCTATAGGGGTAGATGAGAAATGAGGATGATCACCTACAGGGACTTCCCTGGCCTCCTGAGACACCTATGCTGTGATTGGCCAATAAAATCTTCATATCTACTTAAAGTTCAAACAGACACATGTCATTCAAGCTGGAATCCACCATAAAAGAGGCACCACCACAGCAATCAGAACCCACTACCTCGCCGCTCATAGTTCAGATCACCAGTTGGGCGAATGTTAAGGGTTCTGACTTTATCTCTGTCGTTCCCCGAGAGGCCACCATCATCTTCTGATTATGAGTCCTGAGCGATAGCATCCAGGAGGTTCTACGTCACTGCTTGTGCGGACGCTGCGGCGTTGGTTTGCAAGGATGAAGGAGGCGCATCATCCATCATGCGTCTAGAAACGAGACTCGTTGAGTTGCCAGTAGACATCGTTACCTTTTAAGGAGTAATTGTTCTGAATTAGCTCGAAGGGTGTCAGTCCATAGGTGTTCCGTGCATTGAGATCAGCGCCAGCATCCAGCAAAGCCTTCACCACTGCTGGGGTCTCCCTATTTCCCACAGATGCAGTCTCTGCTCTGATAAAGTGAGATTAGCTAAAAATCGAGTAACCACGTTAAAGCTTCCCGAGGGAGAGCTTGCCCCCTCTGATGCGCTGGCGACCTGAGGGGAGCAACCGGTGACGCTCCCACTCCTCCAAGGTCTTGGCAAAATCATTCAGACAGCAGAACAAGGCAATGGCAAAATCTCCCATCGGTGGGCTTTCTGTTTGTGTGGTGCAGATGGAGTTCTTGCATTCCCTTCCCAAAGCCCTGCAACTCGCCATAAGTCCTGTAGCATCATTGCCAAATCCATCCGCTCCCCATGCCTTCCCTGCCTCCTGAGCTCGGTGAGTGGTTAGCGCCAAGTGTCTTCCTGGCAGTGTTGGGGCTGATCCTGGGTCTGCAAGGCAAGCGGATTGACGAGCAAGGCAGGCGGATTGATGAACTCCGGGCTGACCTGAAGGCGAGTGAAGCCAGGCAACAGCAAGATATGAAGGAGCTTCGGGCTGAAATGAAGGAAGGCTTTGCCCAGTGCAGGGCTGAGCAGCGGGAAGACAACAGAGCTCTGAACGAGAAGCTGGATCGGCTGGTGGAAGCACTCCTGACAGCCCAGCAGTCTTAAAAGGGAGACCATGCGGTTTGCGCCTGGCGCCAGGGAGGCAAAGAACAGGGACCTCCATGGAAGCCTTCAGCAGGGACTACGAGCAACCCAGGAACCCCTGAGCAAGGCCGTTGCGGGCATTCCTTCAACCGATTGTGAACCTTTTCCAACCCGAGTTCCGGATCAGCACATCACGAACAGTTGCCGTTCCCCCACCTGGAAAGGCTGCCGGTTCCTGCAAACCCCTTCCACGGCTGACTTTTCTGGGGAAGAGGGCATCCCACGGGGAAGGTGGAATCAGGCGCTATCTGATTTGGAAGCTCCCCCACCGACACCCGGCGCCACCGCCAACGAGGCTCCCCAGCCTTCGGTTGGGGCAGCCAGCCGTGTCCACGGGCCACGGTGGCCAGAGCCAGGGCCGCGGATGCCCCCACCAGAGGCAGGCCGCAGGACCCGGTGAACTCCTCCATCAGCACACTCCATCAACACAGTGGCCCCATGGGGATCCAGCAAGGCGACCCAGCGGGAATTCCAGCCAGCGCTGAAGCTTGCTCTCACGTCCAAATTGAATCTGTTTCTGGTCTGATCCGACTCAACAACGGGTTTCATCTGTGCGTCAGGTGAATCTTCTTAACGGATGGCGCTGGATCTCAAAACTGTGCCTGTAGCTTTGGGCACCATTATCAATTTTTCCGCCCCATGGCTATTGCCCTGGCCGCACTGCTCAAGGAGGGAACCAAGAAGTCCCACACCATGGCTGAGAACACCGGCTTTGTGAGCTGCTTCCTCAAGGGAGTTGTGGAAAAAGCCAGCTATCGCAAGCTGGTGAGCGATCTCTACTTCGTCTATGGGGCCATGGAGGAAGAAATGGCCAAGCTCAAGGACCATCCCGTGGTGGGTCCCATTGTGTTTGACCAGCTGAATCGCAAGCAAAGCCTGTCCCAGGACCTGACCTACTACTACGGCGATAACTGGGACAGCCAGGTTCAGCCCTCGGAATCGGCCAAGACCTATGTGGCCCGCATCCATCAGGTGGCCGCCCAGGAACCGGAATTGCTGGTGGCCCATGCCTACACCCGCTACATGGGGGACCTCTCCGGTGGGCAGATTCTCAAGACCATTGCCCAGAAGGCTCTGAACCTGGGGGATCGGGATGGGGTCAATTTCTACAACTTCGACACCATTGCCGACGAGAAGGCGTTCAAGGCGGACTATCGCGCCAGAATGGACAGCCTGCCCATTGATCAGGCCACGGCGGAGCGCATCGTGAAAGAGGCCAACCATGCCTTCGGCCTCAACATGCACGTGTTCAAGGAGTTGGAAGGCAACTTGATCCTGGCCATTGGCAAGACCCTCTTTGGCTTCCTCACCCGCCGCCAGCGGGCCGGCAGCACGGAAGGAGAGGCCACCGCCACGGCGGCTTGAGGGTCTGCACCTTGCGGCCTGCCTGGCCTGTCCCCAAAACCAGAACAACCAGCCGGTGAGCTTCAACCACCCTTCTCCACTGGTGGCCTCCCGCTGGGGGCAGCCGGGGGAGTTGCCCCTGCGCCCCCTCAAGGTGCTCCTGCCCGGCACAGGGCCGCGGTTTCAGTGTGGCGGCCTGGCGGTGGAGCTCCATTTGGCGGCCACAGCCCGGGCGCTGGCGCCCACAGAGGTAGTCACCTATGAGCAGCGGCAGCCGGATGCTCCCTTTCTGGACGACCTGCTGCGACAAGAACCGGCCAGCATTCAGCGGCAGGCGTCCCTTTGGCTGGTGAGCTGGGGATTTCACGTGCCCCGGTTGCTGCGGCGGCTGCGGGGGCGCGCTGCTGCCTATCACGCCCACAGCAGTGGCTACGGGTTTCACCTGCCGCCGGGCGTGCCCGTGTTGGCGGTGAGTCGCAACACCATGGCCTACTGGGGAGCGCAGGCGCCGCGCAATCCCCTGCTCCTGCTGACCAATGCCGTGGATCCCGCCTTCCACAACCGTGGTGGCGCCCGGGACCTTGACGTGCTGGTGCAGCGCCGCAAGACAAGCGCCTATGTACTCCACACCCTGGCGCCGGCCCTGCGGAAGCGGGGGTTGCGGGTCCACGTGCAAGAGGACTGGGTGGACGACCTGGGGGACCTGTTCAACCACAGCAAGGTCTACCTCTACGACTCTGCCGACCACTGGAGCCAGGCTGGGGTGAGCGAGGGCTTTGGCTTGCCGCCCCTGGAGGCCATGGCCTGTGGCTGTGTGGTGTTCTCCAGCTTGAATCACGCCTTGGCGGATCACCTCACCCCTGGCGTCAACTGCTTCCAGATCGGTGCGGGCACACTGGCGACGGACGTGGAGCGCATCTGGTCCATCTGCCGCATGGAGACGACACCAACCCCCGCCTCTCCCCTGGCGCCGAGGGATAACCGCCAGCGCCACCAACTGGGACAGGTGCTGCAAGAGGTGAACACCCATTGGGATCGCCTCGCGGCCGGGGAACGGCCGCTGCGCCCCACCCCCCGTTCGGGGCCCCTGGGCGTCTTCCGCTGGAAGCGCTGGCTGCGGCGCTGGCGCTGAGCCGCAGGGAGCATACTGTCAACACCCCCAGGAACAGGATGGGCACAATCCTGGATCATCTCAACAGCAGCCAACAGCAGGCCACGGCACACCACTGCGGTCCTCTGCTGGTGGTGGCGGGCGCCGGCAGCGGCAAAACGCGGGTGCTCACCCACCGCATTGCCCACCTGCTGGGCCACCATGGGGTGGACCCGGAGGCGATCCTGGCGGTCACCTTCACCAACAAGGCGGCCCGGGAGATGAAGGAACGTCTGGAACTGCTGCTGGCCCAGCAACAGGCCCTGGATACCCATGGTCAGCCCTGGAGCACCTTGGCGGAGCCGCAACAGCGGCAACTGCGCAGCCGGATCTACCACGAGGTGACCAGATTCTTGTGGCTTGGCACCTTCCATGCCCTCTTTGCCCGGCTCCTGCGCATCGAGATGGATCGCTACCAGGATCCGGAGGGCTTCACCTGGACCCGGCAGTTCACCATCTACGACGAGCAGGACGTGCGCAGCCTGTTGAAGGAAATCATCACCCAGGAGATGAACCTGGGCCCCCGTTCCTTTGAACCCAAGCAGGTGCGCTGGGCCATCAGCAAGGCCAAAAACCACGGCCTCCTGCCCGATGCCTATGCGGCAGCACACCAGGGTCACCGTGGCAAAAAAATTGCCGAGGTTTACCGCTGCTATCGCCGCGCCCTGGCCGCCAACAATGCCCTGGATTTTGACGACCTGCTGCTGATTCCCCTGCAGTTGCTGCGGGACAATACCCAGGTGCGGCAGCGTTGGCACCAGCGTTTCCAGCATCTGCTGGTGGATGAATATCAAGACACCAACCGCACCCAATACGAACTCTTGCGATTGCTGGCCACCAACGGCGCTGATCCCCGCACCTGCAAGCCATGGCAGGATCGGTCCCTCTTTGTGGTGGGGGACGCTGATCAAAGCATTTATAGCTTTCGGGCGGCGGATTTCACCATCCTGATGGACTTCCAAAGGGATTTCGGGGATGGGCAGGCGGATGAAGATACCCGCACCATGGTGAAGCTGGAGCAGAACTACCGCTCCACCGCCACCATCCTGGAAGCCGCCAATGCGTTGATTGCCAACAACCAGGAGCGCATTGAAAAGGTGCTCCACCCCACCCGGGACCGTGGCCGCCCCATCCAGCTCAACTGTTGCGACGACGAGTTGGCCGAGGCGGATGCCCTGGTGCAAACCATGCTGGCGGCCCGACAGAGGATCCCCGGGCTGCGGTGGGGGGAGATGGCCGTCCTCTATCGGGTCAATGCCCAGTCCCGGGTTCTGGAGGAGGCCCTGGTGCGCTCCTCGGTGCCCTACACCATTGTGGGCGGCTTGCGCTTCTATGACCGCCGGGAAATCAAGGACGCCCTGGCCTATCTACGCCTTGTGCTCAATCCAGCGGATAACGTCAGCCTGTTGCGGGTCATCAACGTTCCCCGCCGCGGGATCGGCAAAATCACCCTCCAGCGCCTGGTGGATGCCGCCACCCAGTTGGGGGCGCCCCTATGGGAGATCATCTCCGAGCGGGAGTCGGTTCAAACTCTGGCGGGGCGCTCCGCCCGCTCCGCGTTGCAGTTTGTGGACCTGGTGAACACCTTGCAGGAGCAGGGCCAGCACCTGTCGCCAGCGGAGCTGGTGCAACGGGTAATCGAAGACAGTGGCCTCATGGCCCAGTTGAATGCGGAGGGCACCGACGAGGCGGAGGAGCGTCTCCGCAACCTGGGGGAGTTGGTGAACGCGGCGCTGCAATACCAGGCAGAGGCTGATGCACCCGAACTCCGGGATTTCCTCACCGCCGCCGCCCTCGCCAGCGAGGACACGGACAAGGACAGAAGGGATCTCAAGGCGGACCGGGTGGTGCTGATGACCTTTCATGCCAGCAAAGGGCTGGAGTTTCCCTTTGTGGCCCTGGTGGGTCTGGAGCAGGGATTGTTCCCCAACCACCGGGCCATGGAGGATCCAGCCGCCATGGAGGAGGAACGCCGCCTCTGCTACGTGGGGCTCACCCGGGCCAAGGACGAGCTGCACCTTTTCCATGCCCGGGCGCGCCGGCTCTGGGGTGGCGGACGGGAAACTGCCCTGCCTTCCTGTTTTCTGGAGGAACTCCCGGAGCAGTTGGTGGAGATTCAACGTCCCCGCAGCAGTGGCGTGTTCCTGCGCCGCCAAGTGTACCCGGACAGGCTCCTGCGCAGTGATCGGCCCGAGGGCAAGCCGGAATCCGCTGACACCGGGGCCGGCCAGACCACTTGGCGGGTCGGGGACGTGCTGGAGCACGAGCAGTTCGGGCAGGGGAAGGTGACCCATTGCTTCGGCGCAGGCAGCAGGCTGTTCCTGGCGGTGCAGTTTGGCGAGAAGTCCGCCAAGGTGCTGGATCCCCGCTTGGCCCCCATCCGCCGTATCGGCACGGCCGGCTGAGGTGTGACGCCGTTGTGCCCCTGAACTTGGCCCCTGAGCTGCAACAACTGCTGGGCCGGCAGACCACCCAGGCCTTGACCGTGCTCCTGGCCAGCCTCAGCGGCCAGCCCCTGGGGGTGTGGCTGGTGGGTGGGGTGGTGCGGGATCAATGGCTCCACTGTCGCCGCAAAGGGGCAGGCCAGGACCACAGCAGGGTTCATCCCATGGATGTGGATCTGCTGCTGGCGCCGGATCGTCAGGCGCCGGAACCTGTCTTGCCCCAGTTGGTGCCCCACTGGGGCAAGGCGCTGGCGGCAGCGGGATGGTCTCTCAAGGCCCAGGTGCATGGCGACTTCGGCACGGCCCATCTGGCGCTGCAGCCCGCCCAAGCCCTGCCCCAGCAACCCCATCCCACGGATCAGGTGCTGCTCACCATTGACGTGGCCATGGCCCGCACCGAGCACTATCCCGCCCCAGGGGAGAATCCCCGTGTGGTGCTCACGGCGGCACCCGATGCGGCCCTGGTGGATCTGCGTCGCCGGGATGTGTCCATCAATGCCATGGCCCTGCCCTGGCCCCAGGGTCCACTGCTGGATCCCCACGGTGGCCAAAAGGATCTGGAGCGGGGCCTGCTGCGCTTTCTCCATGCCGCCAGCCTCCAGGACGATCCCACCCGCGTGATTCGCGCCGCCCGCTACGGCGCCCGCCTGCACATGGACCTGGCCCCTGAAGCACGCCAACAACTCCAAGACACCATGGCGCTATGGCCATGGCGACGCGAGCCTCCATGCCCTCCAGCCCTGGGGAGCCGCCTGGGCATGGAGTTGGCGTTGTTGCTCCAGCAAGAGCCATGGCGGCAGGGCCTCGCCCTCCTGCAACGCTGGGGAGCCCTGGACCTGGTGGATTGGTCGGGAGCCTTGCAGCGGGACTCAGCATGGCGCCGCCGCCTGCGCCGGGCAGCGCGCTGGAACCTGCCCCTGCTCCCGGCCCTGTTGATGGGTGCCGCCGACCCCCTGGACGTGGCTCAACGGCTACAACTCCCCATGGCCCAGCAACGGCTCATGGCCCAGACGTTGGCGCTGCGGGATTGGTTGGGTTAGGGGGGATAAGGGGGTGGGCAGGTAGCTTACGCTCGTCCACTCTGAAATGACTACTAACGCCTGCCCTTTACTCGGTCCATGCACACCCTTGATGAGATTCTTCACAAACAGTTGGGCTTCACACCCTCCTCACGAGCGAATGCGAATGCGCAAAATGGCGTCCAAAACGCTTAGAATGTCATTCTGCCTCTACTGGAGTTGAGCCAATGTACGACACCCATGTTTTCAAAGTATCGCAGCAATCGAGAGACTATGCTGAATGCTCAGCGTTTGTCATCCAGAAAATAGAGGCGATCATCACTGCTGCTATGGATTCTGGTCAAAACAAGATTTTGATAGACACAAACCTGAAATTTGGCTTGCCCATGGAAAATATCAATAAAATTGCAGGACCATATATTCATTACATTACTTTAACATCTCGAACGACATGGGAGTTATGCCAGCTCTTAGATAAAAAATGCGTCGATTCAAAAAAAGGATATGACGAATTGCTTCGATACGCGAAGCAGCACCAGTGGATCAAAGATGACTGATCAGATCACTATACAAGCTAACTCTGTTGAGTGGATCAAAGAACAGCCCTCGGCCACCTTTGATCTCATCGTCGCTGATCCGCCATACAATGTGGGGAAGGACTACGGAACAATGGTTGATAGCGTTGACAAATACGAGTATTTGCAGTTCCTTCATGCATGAACTTCTGAAGCTTCACGTGTTTTGAAACCACATGGAACAATCTATGTATTCATGGGTTTTCGCTTTGTATCATATTTATACGATATACTTGAGAACAAGTGTAGACTATTTTTTAACGGGATTGGTAGTTTAGGGCTGATGAGAGATTTGGGTAGAGCGGCCCATGGTGGTCAGAGAGAATCTTCCACGGCTCCCCTGGAGTTTTCTTCTCCTTGTCAAGCATGG
>JXQG01000099.1 GCA_001007665.1 Candidatus Synechococcus spongiarum SP3
TCCAAGGGAACAAGACCGAGGTCAAGGTCCTTGGTGATTAAGCCAAGGCAGCGAGGACGGGAAAAATGAGAAGCGGCAGCAGATCTCAACCGCAGGGAACAGCAGCATCAGCACAAAAGGGAAACTTTCCGTTTCTACCCAGGTGTGCTGTTGCTGTTGTTTGTGATCGTGTCTGCTGTCACCACTCAGCAACTCAGCAACAGTGGCTACCTTCTGTCGTTGCCGGAAGTTACGCTTCTTTGATCGGCGCTGTCTTTCCCCGCAAGAAACAGGGAGACCAATGATCCCACCGAAATGGAGCGAGGGGCCAGAGACTTGAGGAACAAAGAGATCTTGCCCTGTTTCCAGGAGGTCGTCAGCCCCCGTCAGACGGTGCTCACCGACGGCGCCATTGCCTCGGGTTCACCAGAAAGCTGCTTGGGCAACAGGAGCGCCAAGCGCCAAATCCATGGGTCGCTAGATTCTGGCTCAGGGCCAGGGCGTCGTTCCAGACCACACGGGCGTAAACCCAATGACTGTGCCAATGACTGTGCCTGGGTCGGGTTTGAGGAGCGCTTGAGGGTTGCAGCCCTTTGACAGCGCTCCTTGAATACTGGCGCACACAGCCGTCGGACCCGCCTTTGGCGCGGCGCAACTGGTCCCTATCCCCCTCCGCCCTGCAGGGCGGAGCCCCTCGCTCCATTTAGATGGGCAGACCCAATGTACGGAACCAGTCATGGCCGTTCTGGCGCTGCACGCTGTAGTGCAGCGCAAAGAAGAGCCCGTTCTCCAGGGGAAGGACTGAGATCAGCCCACGCTCCAAACGCCGGCGGCCATATCCACCAGGGGACGAACCAGGTCCGTGCCGCAGAGGAACCAGGCAAAGGCAGCGCCACCGCAGCCGCCAAGCCACCAGCCACTGGCGAATTCCTCCCAACCGGCTTTGGTGCAGAGATCGGTTGGCGGGCTGGGAATGGTGACGGAAGGAGGCTGTACCTTGGGACTGCTGCCTGCGGTTCCATAGAGAGACAGCGCAACGGAGAGCAGGGTCACCAGGGTCACCGTGGACAACAGGCCAGCGGTGCCGGCCGCCTCGGTGGCTCTGAGACCACCGGTGACGGTCAGGGGACCGTAGAGAAAAAAGCCGTGGGCCATGCCCACCTCCAAACCACGGCGGTTGGGGGAGAGGCCTTGCCGGTATGCCGGCAGAGCATTCAGGAAGGCCTTGATGAAGTCATTGGAATTGAAGGGGGTGGCCAGGTTCCCGACAGTAGGATCCGCGACGGGGGTGACGGTCATGGTTAGCGAGGGAGACGTTAGGGAAAAAAGTGCAGCAGCCGCAGACAAGGCGCCGCGGGAAGGCTGCCGGATCAATCCGTGGATTCAACAACAGTGAACAGGATCCCCATGGCCGCAAAAGCACTGATCACCAGAAGGGGGATGAACACCGATGGCATCCATGCTGCGGCGTAATCACCAATCATGCTGAAATCGCCAATCATGCTGGACAAGGCAAAAGGGTTGTTTCAATCATTGACAGCGCCCCAGCAAGCTTTAGGACGGCATGCCCACAATCGATGCTTCACACCCTAAGCGCACTAGCCGCTGACAGCAGGGATCACAGCCTGGGGGTGACATAAAAGTTCAATCCTTGGACACTGGGCAGGAGGATAGGATTGGACGATGAAGACCCTATTGCTTGCTGGTGTTGGCATCATTCTTCTCATTGGAGTCGTTCTGCTGCGCCGGCGCCGACGATCCTTGAGGGTGCAGCCCCCAACCGGCCCACAACAGGAGACCGGTGCTGTTGCAGTTCTCGTTCAGGAGGGCTTGCCTCCTTCCCCTCCCCCTGAACAACCGGCAGCGGTTGCCGAAGTGGGTTGGTCCCAGCCCATGGGTCCGCAACAGCGGCGGCAGATGCTGCGGTATTTGAGATCTGCCTATGACAAGGGGCAAAGTGCCCGGCTGGCCGCCATGGAAGAGATGGTGGCCTGGGGACACCCTGCATGCCTCCCTCTCCTGCGGCGCGGCCTGCGGGATGCGGACCTTCGTGTGGTTGGCCTGGCAGCCCGTGGTCTGGAGCGCTTCCGTGGCCCACGCCAGCGCCTCAGGCATCCTCCACGGCGCCCCCACCGGCCACGGGGCTACCGCCCCTCACCACCTGCCTAACCCTGTATATGCTGCGGTTCTGGCTCTCGTGGTAGGTGCGCATCAGCAACTCCCCCAGCAACCCCAGGCAGAATAGTTGCACCCCGGCCAGCCCCAACACTACGGACAACAGAAGCAAGGGACGGCTACCGATGTCTTCTCCCGTGATCTTCACCACCAGCAGGTAGAAGCTCATCAGGAAGCTGGTGCTGATGGCCAGGAGCCCGGCAAAGCCGAACACGTGCATGGGCTGGGTCAGGAAGCGCTGCAAGAACCAGATGGTGAGCAAATCCATCAACACCCGGAAGGTGCGGTCGATGCCGTATTTGCTATGACCAAACTGCCGGACCCTGTGGTTGACCTTGATCTCGTCAATGCGGGCGCCCTCGATCGAGGCCAGGGCAGGCAAGAAGCGGTGCAGTTCCCCATAGAGGTTCATGTCCTCCACCAACTCGCGACGGTAGGCCTTGAGGGAGCAGCCATAGTCGTGCAACCGCACCCCTGTGACATTGCCGATCAGGCGGTTCGCCAACTGTGAGGGCAGCTTGCGGCTCAGGATCTTGTCCTGGCGCTGATGCCGCCAGCCACTCACCAGGTCGTAGCCTTCTCGCAGGCGGTTGATGATGCGGGGAATATCGTCAGGGTCGTTTTGCAGGTCCCCATCCATGGTTACGACCACAGACCCCTGTGAGACATCAAATCCGGCGGCCATGGCCGGGGTCTGGCCGTAATTGCGGCGCAGCAGCACAGCCACTAGTTCCGGCGTGCCCCGGGTCAGTTGTTGCAGACGCTCAGCGGTGCCATCGGTGGAGCCATCATCAATGAGCACCAGCTCAAAGGGCTCCTTCATAGGCCTCAGTACCCCCAGCAGCTTCTCCACCAGAGGCCCCAGGCTATCGGCTTCGTTGTAGAGGGGAATCACCACGGAAACGCTGGGCTGAACCGTGGTCGTGGGCTGGTGTAAAGGCAAGTGGCGGGAATCCACAGGTCAAGAGCTTTGTAAAAGTCCTTCAATGGGAGCAACGTACGGGCCATCCCCGCGGGTGCGGGGAACAGGAACGAGGCGCGGAGGGCCTGGGATTCGACCGTCGCCATCCCCGCGTGTGCGCCGACGGCCGTTCTGCCTGCCTGATTGGGGCAACCGTGACCAACATGCGGATGGGGAGACTTGAACTCCCATGGCATTGCTGCCACTAGTACCTGAAACTAGCGCGTCTACCGATTCCGCCACATCCGCAGGCATGGATTGGGGGAACCACCCCAATAGCCGTTTGAAATCCTATACCCCCAGAGTCATCCATGGGCCCCAATCGCCGGAAAGAAATCAAGGAGAGAAAATTTGCCAGCACCTGTGGACAAATGGGCGTCAGCTTGCGGCAAGAAGGGTTGCCACGAGGCTCCAGTGGGCAGCATCGGTGCTGGCGGCTTTGTCGTTAACGGTGGCAATGCCGCGGTGCTCCTTGGTCTTGGTAAAGAAATTCTCGACCGGAGGGCGCCGCTTGCAGGCTTCCCTTGGGATGCCTTGTCAGCCAGCAGAGCACCAAAGGGCAGGTTGCTGATCCGTGGCACGCACCCCTACACCCATCCGGCAAGACACTATTGTCCACAGCCTCTAGTGGCAGCAATGCCATGGGAGTTCAAGTCTCCCCATCCGCACCATTGATCACTGGGGGCGCCAAGACTTCTTCGCGGTTGGACGAGGGCGTCCCATGGTGGGTCACATCGGCATGGAGGCCATCCGGATCAACACCGATCCCCAGGCCGTGAAGCGATTCGGTGTGTCTAATCACCTCACCCCGTGAAGCGATTACCATCACACCATGGACAGCCTACCCGGCGGCCGTTGGATTTGGGAGCAACCCCAGTGGCCCCGGTTCCGTTGGGACGACCAGCAGTTGCGCCCCGGCCTGGCAGCAGCGGACCAGGCCCGGCAACACCTGCTGGCCAAGCTGGAGGCTCTGGATCCATCCCTCCAGCAGGAGGCTGCCGCTTCCCTGCTGAGCCGCGAGGGTTTGAACACCACCGCCATTGAAGGGGAAACGCTGGATCCCGCCATGGTGCGCTCCTCCCTGGCCCGCCGTTTGCAACTCCCTCTGCAGTCCGGCCAGCTTCAGCCTTCGGCCCAGGTAGAAGGCCTGGTGGACTTGCTCATGGCCGCCACTGCCCAGCTTTCGACGCCCCTCACCGTGGCACGGCTCAACAGTTGGCATCGGCAGTTGTTCAGCGCCGGCACCCCTGGCCTGCGGTCCGTTCCCGTTGGCGTGTTGCGCTGTGGGGCCATGCCCATGCAAGTGGTGTCTGGCGCCATCGGCCGGGAGCGGGTTCACTTTGAAGCACCACCAAGCTGCGGACTGCCCAGGATGCTGGCGGTGTTTCTCCACTGGTTCAACACCCCACCGCAAGGTCTCCATCCCCTGCTGCGCTCCGGGGTGGCCCACATCTGGTTTGTCACCCTCCATCCCTACGAAGACGGCAACGGCCGCCTGGCCCGGGCATTGACAGAACGGGTTCTCGCGCAAGCCGGCCTGGCGGAGGTCAACACCTCCCCCCTGGTGATTCATGCCCTCGGTCTGTCCACCCAACTCTTGCGCCAGCGGCAGGCGTATTACCGGATGTTGGAAGCCACCCAGCGGGGTAAGTTGGAAATCACCCGTTGGCTGCACTGGTTTCTGGAGCAGGTGAGGGCTGCCGCCGTGGCCAATGCCGCTGTTGTGGAGGCTGTCAAAGCCAAAGCCCTGTTCTGGTGGACCCACCGCACCACCGATTTCAATCCACGGCAACGGAAGCTGCTGAACCGCCTCTGGGATGCCGAGCCCGAGGGGTTTCAGGGCGATCTCACCGTACGTAAGGCCGTTGGCCTCACCCGCGTGAGCCGAGCCACCGCCTACCGGGATTTGAGTGACTTGGTGGAGAAGGGAGCCTTGGCCCCCTGTGGACGGGGGCGGAGCGGGGCTTATCGGCTGGTGTTGCGGCAGGGGTGATTCGGGCCAACTGGCCAAGGGACATGGGCGATAAGCTGGACCAGGTGCTGGAAACCCTGCTGGGGGCCAAATCCTGACTTGGGGCGACGGGACCGGCTTTGACGATAGCGACAGGTTAGCCGTTGACTCAGTACCCCAAGACCCCGGCCAGAAAACGGCCCGGCGCCAGGGCTGCCGTCCCTGCTGCGATGGCGCCAACCATGACGCCCTTCATGAAATTGGCATGGCGTCGCACGCTGCCCTGCCGAATGGCCACTATGCCCCAGCCCATACAGATCAAGGTCCAGAGGGCAAGTCCATGGAGCCAACTCCATCCCCCTGGGGGGTGAAC
>JXQG01000023.1 GCA_001007665.1 Candidatus Synechococcus spongiarum SP3
CCTGCGGCTCTGCAAGGCCGGGCCATGGCCGCCTATTCCGAGTGTTGGGGCATCAGCTCAGTGGTGGCCCCGCCGGTGGCGGGATGGCTGCTGGAGATGCAGGGTCATGGTGTGGGCCTGTGGCCGCTGCTCACCACCCTGTGGCTTGCCACCAGCCGCTTGAAACCGGGTCAGCCGGTTTCAGAGACGGAAGTCGAAACCTGCAATCCCTGCGACGTTCTGATCGGTTATGCGAGCGCCAACAACCACACGACCAAGGTACAGGACAGCACCACCGCCATAGTTGAGCTTCCAATGCTGTTCAGGCTCGTAATCAGCATAGCATTGGTGTCCAAGATAGGAATCCCCAGTTGGGCAAGTCGTCTTCTCAGTTCGTGCGCCCAACAAAGCAAAGGGTACGATCTGGAAAGTCTCACTGTGAAAGATGGGAACCCCGACAAGTATGTTAAATGAATACGCATCTTCTATCGATTCGCTGCCGTACGTTTGGTCTTTGCGCTTGCCTTCCCTCCCGAAATCTACTCCCAGAGCAACTCTCGGACTATTAGGAATCGCCAGTAATCCGGCACCGTAGGTAGTATTCTTATCTGATCCGCGTCCTACATGTGCGTAGACGGTGAGGTGTCTGGTATCGGATAGCTCTTCTAGCTCAGATTGTCCTTGCGCAACTGCTGGTATGGCGCAAGTCAATATCGCCAGCGTGGCAGCGTAATGTAGAGACGAGAGGCGAGAAAAGATCGTACCAAGTTTACCCTAAGTTGCCTTGAATGTCAAATCCAATTCCCAGAGGTGAAATTGACAAAATGTAATAATCTGCAAAGTTCCCGCCGAAGAGGCAACCGCCCAACTCCTCGCTGCTCAGCGGATTGTATTCGTGGGAATTATCCTTTCGCTGTGGGGCCCCATGGCTCCAGCGCTACCCTCCAGCCCTTTACGACCCGTCCAGAACTTTCTCAACAGCCCCCTAGACCAGGGCATGCCGACGATAGAGACATTCCAGAGCGCTGATGTTGTCCTTCAAGGTATAGCGTTCCAGCACCCGCTGTCGGGCCTGATGTCCCAGGTCGGCCGTCAGGCGCGGCTGGTCCTGAAGAATGGGCAGGACGGTGCGCAGTTGTGCAGCCACGTTATCTGTCGACAAGACGATGCCGGCGCCACCTGCCAGCACCTCCCCGTGGGCCCCTGCGTCGGTGGCCACACAGGCGGCGCCCACAGCCATGGCCTCCAGCAGCGCCAGAGACAGCCCTTCCACCAGCGACGGTAGAATGAACACCTCCGCGTTGCGCAGCAAGTTGAGGCGTTGCTCCGAGCGCTGCTCATAGCCCCACCAGTAAATTGTTCCGTCGTCACTGGCCAGGGGGAGGGAAGCCCGCAAGGGTCCATCCCCCACCACGGCCAACATGCAACCCTCCGGTCGCACGGTTCGCCATGCCTTGAGCAGGGCCTCCACGTTTTTCTCCGGCGCCAGGCGACCCATGTACAGAAACAGCCGCTTCCCGTGGAAGACTGTGGGCATGGCGCCGGGGCCAGGACACCACAACCGGGAATCGATACCGTTGGGAATGACGGCCAGGCGGGACTGGGGCACACCCAGCCGCGCCAGCTCCCGGGCCTGCAATTCAGAAAACACCACCACACTGCTGTAGCGGGCCAACGCCGGAGCATAAAGCTTGTAAAATTGCCGCATGGTGGCTGCCGTAGCACTGCGCAGGCGGGCGTTAAACGGGGCGTGGAAGGTGGCCACCAGGGGAAGCCCCAGCTGTTGACAGATCTCCGGCAGGCGAAAATCCAGGGGGGAGAGGGTGAGGCTGGCATGCACCAGATCCGGCTGGAGGCGCTGCAGGGCATGGCGCAGGTCACGGGCAGCCTTGGGGCTGGGAATGGTGTACATCTGTGACCTGAGCAGATAAGGGAGGGCCACCTCAGGCAAATCGTCCGCCAAGGCCGTTGTCGTGGCCGGGGCGCCTTGCCCGTCGTCCCAATCGCTCTCGGCTCCGTGGCTGGTGTCCAGGGCTGTGGCATTCTCCTGCTGCATATTGCGGAACATCCGCCCCAGGCTCAACTGGGCCGCCGGTGTGTCGAAGTGGAAAAAAGACACCCCGTGACCCCGCTCCCGCAGCGCCTCGGTGATGGCCAGTCCATAGGTGACGTTGCCGCAGAACGGGGACTTTTTGCCAAGCCAGGCAACATGCACTGGTCCCATTGCGCCTACGAATTTCACGTTAGCAGGGCCGTTGGGCGCCCGCCAATTGCTCCAGAAAACCGAGAGACCGTGGTTGCCGCTGCACGTGCTGGCCCATCCAGAGGCGCAGCAACTGCAGCAGCCGTTGCCACACCGGCAAGGGTCCCATCAGGTCTCCGTCCGCCCGCCGCCGTGGCAGGTCCGGATGCTGCAGCCGTTGCAGCAGCGCCACCTCGGACGCGTTGAGCATCATGGCGGCGCCGGGCTGCCGACCCTTGCAGAAGCCTTGAGCCGGAAAGAAGCTGCAGCGCCAGTCCCGGTTCCCCAAGGGGGGGACCAGAGAGCTGTGATCACTGCAGCACCAGCCTGTGGGCAAGGCAAGGCCGCCACTGGTCAGCAGATGCATGCTCCCCTGAACGGCAACAGCCACCGTCTCCCGCAGCACCTGCGCCTCCGGAACCAGTTGATCCAGCCGTTGCCAGTGGAGCCGCAGCAGCGCCACGGTGGTTGGAGCCGGATCCCCCTGCTGCACCAGCAGGAGGGTGAGCTCGGCCAGCAGTTGGGCTGCCGCCAGGGATTCAAGGCATCGTCCCAGGCCTGCAAAGGTCTGTCGCACCTCCAGTTGCGTCACCCGCCCCAGGGAACTGGGCCCTCCAGCGACCAGAAGGCGCAGCTCCCGCAAGGGGGCCGCCCCCGCCAAACGGGAACCGGGTCGCCGTGCGCCAGGAACGACCAGCCGTATGACGCCCTCCTCAGGCGTGATCACGGTGAGCAAACGGTCCCGCTCTCCCAAGGCCGAGGCTTTAAGGCTCAGGCTGACTTCAACCAGGCGTGGCTGGGCCATGGGCTGGCGGCCCCGTCAGCGCAGACTGCCGGCCTCGCCGCGGCGTGCGGCCTCCAGCAGCATCGGAGCACCACTGAGTCCCAACCGCTGGGCGCCGGCCTCCAGCAACCGCAAGGCCTGCTCCAGGCCACGGATCCCTCCGGACGCCTTCACGGCAGCCCGCTTGCGGGCCAGCTTTACCAACTGACGCACCACCTTGGGGGTGACGCCTGGCCCATAGCCGGCGCTGGTCTTGAGCCATTGGGCCCCTGCATCCACCGCCACCTCCACCAGTGTCTCCAACAGAGGGGTGGACAGACGCGCCGCCTCCGTGATCACCTTCACCGGCAAGCCCAGTTGGACAATGGCAGCCAACTCCCCGTAGACCTGTTCCGTGTTGCCATCGGCAAGGGCGGCAAAATCCGGCGCCACATCCAGCTCGGCGGCGCCAGCCTCGGCCACCCATTCCGCCTCCGCAAGCTTCACGGAGGACGGCACGGCGCCCGTAGGAAAGCCCACCACGGCCACCAGCCTGGGTCCGGTGGGGGGCAGGTGGGAACGCACCCGCCTGACCCACCCGGAAGGGACGCAGAAGCCTCCACAACCCCAGAACTTGGCTGCCTCCACCTGTTCCCGCAGAGCACTGCTGCTTTGCAGGGGGTCCAGACAGGCGTGATCCAACACGGACGGCAGGTCGATGGTGGTCAGCAACTCCTGCAGGGTTGTGTGATCTTCTGCGGCGGCACGGTGGTTCATCAGCCGCGGGGTTCAATCACGCCGTAGCCCCCATGGTTGCGGCGGTAGACCACCCGGATCTGCTTGTCTTCGCGGTCCCGGAAGACGTAGAAGTCATGGTCCACCAGCTCCAACTGGGTGATGGCCTGCTCCAGGGTCATGGGCGGCATGGCGAAGTACTTGCGGCGCACTGCGGGTGTGGGCAGGGCCGGTCGGGATTGCCCCTGCTCATCGAGTCGTGCGATGGCC
This sequence comes from Candidatus Synechococcus spongiarum SP3, assembly GCA_001007665.1. GTDB lineage: Bacteria > Cyanobacteriota > Cyanobacteriia > PCC-6307 > Cyanobiaceae > Synechococcus_B > Synechococcus_B spongiarum_B. The sequence continues at coordinate 3,990 of JXQG01000023.1, forward strand.
TCACTGCTGCCGTTGAGGGCGGCACGGGCAGCGCTATCCCCATCGGAGCGATTGCCTTCGGCCCGGTGGTGATCCTTGATGCGCTCCTTGTAGCGGCGCAACTGACGACTCAGCTTGCTGGAGACCAGGTCAATGCTGGCGTAGAGGTTTTCCGAGCGCTCTTCGGCCCGGATGATGGCGCCGTTGGCGAAGATGGTCACCTCCGCGGTTTGCTGCTGCACACTGGGATTCTTGGCCACGGAAAGGTGGACGTCGGCTTCGCTGATCAGGCCCTCGAACTTGGCCACGGCACGGCTGAGCTTGTCCCTGGTGTAGTCACTGATGGCCTGAGTGATCTCGAGATTACGGCCATGGATCAACAGCTTCATAGGCTGCTCCCGAACACAGGTACTGACTTCAGAGTAACGACCCGACTCCCCCTTGGACAATGCAGCAAGCGGATCTGTTGCAGCTAGGTCTGGTGTCCATCACGGATGCCTTGGCACGTCAGCAGCAGCGGCAGCGGCAACTCCTGCTCCGGCCCGGTGGTCGCGAGGCGCTTCTGCTCATGCAACATCCCCCCTGTTACACCATGGGACGGGGCAGCAGCACCGCCCATCTACGCCATGGTGTTCATGGTCTGAGCCATCCCTTGCACCGCGTTGATCGCGGTGGCGAGGTGACCCACCACTGCCCTGGCCAGCTTGTGCTCTGGCCCGTCCTGAACCTGCAACACCACACCCCGGACCTGCATTGGTATTTGCGCCGTCTGGAGGCCGTTGTGCTGGAGGTGCTGGCGGCGTTGGGGTTGCCTGGTGAGCGGCAGCCGGGGTTGACCGGGGTGTGGTGCGGTGGCCGCAAGGTGGCTGCCGTGGGCATCGGCTGTCGCCGCTGGATGACCCGCCACGGCCTGGCCCTCAATGTGAACTGTAGTTTGCAGGGGTTTGACGCCATTGTTCCCTGTGGATTGAGGGATCACCCGGTGGGGCGTCTGCTGGACTGGCGCCCCGGCCTCACCTGTGCCCACGTGGAAACCCTGCTACTGGCGGCTGTAGCGCGGCAACTTGATCTTGAATTGTTCCCCTGTCCGGCTGTGGGATAGTAATGAAGAATCTGTGTGCCGACGTTCAGCAGGATGAGCAACCAATCCAAGGCCCATGTTGCCTGGCAGGCAACCCGGGCCGACGCACGGGCACAGCAGTTGGGGCCTGATTGGAGCGGGTTGAAGCAACTCCATGACCTCTGGCCGGAGCTGGCCCGCCGCCATGGTTCCCTTGAGGCGTTGGATGGGCCCCACGCCACACCGCCAGAGACCTTCACCTTTCTCGAGTTGGAGGCGGCCATCGGAACCACCCGAACAGCGCTACGAAGCCTGGGACTGGGGGGCGATGACGTGGTGGCGCTTTTGGCGGACAACAGTCCCCGCTGGCTCATCGCGGACCAGGCGGTAATGAGTTGTGGAGCCGCCGACGCTGTGCGGGGCTCCACAGCGCCGGTGGAGGAGTTGCTTTACATCATTGAGGACTGCAACGCCTGTGGACTGATCTTGCAAGACCATGCCCTGCTGGAGCGTCTGCAAAGCCTGCCGCTCAGTGACAACATTTGGGAGCAACTGCGTTTTGTGGTGCTGCTGACGGATGAGCCGCACCCTGCCGACGTCCTGTGGTGTGGCCAGCAGCCACCGGCCGACGCAAACCCGGTGCCACTGCTGTCATGGTCCCAGTTGCAGCAACGGGCGCAGGGCAAGCCCATCCAGAACGCTGCTGTGCTCAGTGGCGAGGCCGTGGCCACCATCCTCTACACCTCGGGGACAACGGGCCGACCGAAGGGCGTCCCCCTGCGCCACCGCAACTTGATCTACCTGATTCAGCAAATGATGGTGGCGGTTCAGGCCAGCCCAGGGGAACGGGCCCTCAGTGTGTTGCCCATCTGGCATTCCTATGAGCGGGCGGCGGGATATTTCCTCCTCAGTTGTGGTTGCCGGCAGATCTACACCACCATCCGTGACCTTCGGGACGACTTGCAAAATGTGCGGCCCCATTTTCTCACCAGCGTGCCGCGCCTCTGGGAAAGCGTTCAGGAGGCTTTTAACAGTAAGCTGCGCCAAGCGTCGCCCAGCCAGCGCACGCTGGTGCGCTCTGCCTTGGCCTGCAGCCGCTTCCACTGTGGACAGTGGCGGGTCTGGCGGAATCTTCACCCCGTTCCCTTCAACCCTGCCCAGCGGCTGTTGGGCCTGATGCTGGCCAGTGTGAGCTTCCCTCTCCACCGTCTGGCGGGGGGGCTGTTCTGGTCCAAGCTGCGGCAAAAGCTGGTGGGGGGGCAACTGCGCCTTGCCATCAGCGGTGGCGGCGCCCTGAGCCCGTCTGTGGACGGCTTCTTCGAGGCCGTGGGCATCGAGTTGCTGGTGGGATACGGTCTCACGGAAACCAGCCCTGTGCTCACGGTGCGGCGCTCCTGGTGGAACCGGCGGGGTAGTGCTGGCCAACCCCTGCCCGGCACGGAAATCCGCATTGTGGCCACGGAACAGACAATGGGCCCCCGGGAAGTGATGGGGTGGGGACAAACGGGAATTGTGCAGGCCCGGGGTCCACAGGTGATGGCGGGCTACCTGAATCGGCCCGAGGCCACAGCTCGGGTCCTGGATGGGGAGAACTGGTTCGACACCGGTGACCTGGGTTACCTTCTGCCGGATGGATCCCTGATGATCACAGGTCGCGCCAAGGACACCATTGTGCTGGCCAATGGGGAAAACATTGAACCCACGCCGTTGGAAGATGCCCTTCTGGCCCATCCTCTGGTGCAGCAGGTGATGGTGGTGGGCCAGGATCGCCGCGCCTTGGCAGCCCTGGTGGTGCTGGATCAACCGGCCCTGGAGGAGCAGACAGGTGGTGGGCCCACAGAACCAGCCCGACTCATGCCCACGTTGCGCCGCGAGTTGAACCAGTTACTGGCCCAACGGCGTGGTTCACGGCGGGAGGAGCGCCTTGGCGCCCTGGCCTTTGTGGACCCCTTCACCAGGGACAACGGCCTGCTCACCGAGACCCTCAAGCAGCGGCGAGACCGCATCGCCGCCACCCACCAAGGGGAGATTGATGCCCTCTACAGGGCTTAGGAGGGCTTAGGCATGGACATTGAGGAATGAACACTACCGTCCGGCTGCCGGAGCACCCCTTTGAGCCCCTGAAGGTGTTGTCGGCCTGGGAGCGCAGCGATGCCGGCCAGGCCCAGTTCATCGGTCGGGTGCGGGGCACAGGCGTGGATGGCGCGCCCCTGCGGGGTCTGTGGCTGGAGCATTACCCCGGCATGACGGAAGCTGTGCTGAGAACCATTTGCCGTGAGGAGCTGGAACGCCACGGCGCCTGCGCGGCCCTGGTGTGGCATCGGGTGGGCGCCTTGGCGGTGGGTGAGCCCATTGTGCTGGTGGCCACGGCAGGGGATGGGCGGGGTCAGGCCCTGGCCAGTTGTCAGGCAATTCTGGAAGCCCTGAAGCGGCGTGCCCCTTTCTGGAAAAAAGAACTGGGCCACGCAGGTGAGCGGTGGGTATCTGGCAATCGACCCTGCGGCATGACCACTTCCGCTGCTGCGTTATCTAGCTGAGTCTTTGGTCGCTTGCAAAAGAGACGCTCAACAGCAGGGTCCCGTGGCCCTCTCGATTTTGACCTTCTTTGCTGTGCTATTGTTTATCTTCGTTTGGACGGGGACGGCAATGGTCAACACCAGCCTGAACTGGGTCAGCTTGATTGGGCTTCTCTTGTTCCTCTATGCAGTTCCGGCAGCCGCAATGGGCACTGCTCAAATTTCCTTTATACTACAGAGAAGGACGGATGCATACCCAGAAATCTTTATAAAGGCAGCCTTCATTATCTTTCGGTCACTTAGAAGATTGATTTGTATGCCATTTGCAGCATCTATTATGTTCTTCCAGGGTTGGAGGTTAGACCCCATTTTGCAATTTGCGGTAACACTTCTGGCCCTCGGTGTTGTGTGCGAATCAGCGTCCAGCATTGCCTCCGACTATTACAAGTGGAGGCTTCGTACCGGCAAAGCCAAAGCAAAGCAGTGATTCTGCAGCACAACAACAAGCTGATAGGCGGCCCGTCACAGCAGAGTTCCCATGATGCTGCCATCTTCTGTGCAGCATGATTCGGTACATCAGGAAGCTGCTCCTGGGAGCGACCAGAGATTGGCAGGTGTACGACAAGCAGCCTTGGACAAGGCTTCTGATGATGATCGTAAGCGCTACTTTGTAAACTCTTCCCTGGTGGATTTCTCAATATAACCCTATTAGCCCATGCAAACTCTCTTCATGACTGACTTTCTCATGGCTCGAGGTCATCTCATGAAGAAGGTTAGGTTTCCGATTTTTCGTGGTGCCCACCATACAGGACTGAGCACGCAGCAGATTAATAAATTCAAGAGGCAGCATCAGCCGATTCTCGTTCTTCGTCAATTCCTGATGATGGGTCTTCTCGTAGTTAACCCAAGCTCCGGATAAGGGCATCACGAAAAGTCGCCGTCCCCCTGAAAAGCTACCGGTTCTTCGTGTAAACTTCTTCCACGACTGACGTTCATGGGGGAGAGAGGGCATCCCACGGGGAAGGTTGGATCAGGCGCTACCTGATTTTGGAAGCTCCCCCCTCCCCCATGGCACAGGCCGGAAAGCCGCAACAACAGGCCACAGCAGGGCTCCCTTTTCCCCATTGCGCCGAGGGGGTGGGATAGGGTAGCCGTGGGCTGAGGGTGACAGCTTTCATGCCAAAGCCCATCCGATGGCGAAGGCTTCCATGAAGCCCGTGGCCTCGCCATGGCAGTGGTCGGTGCAACGTGGTGGTCCCTCCCCCTTCCGGTGGGAGAGGGAGGCAGTGCCTTCCTATACCATCTCCCAGGAGCTTGTGGTCACTAGAGGAGCGTGCTTCTGAGCATGACCCCGTGCTCGGCAGGTATATCACCACCAGTGCTCTCGGAGCGTGTGGCGTCCAGCTCCAGTTTGTGGGGGGCGGTGGTGTTGCCCTGTGAAGCAGGGGAGAATTTCCAGCCGATGCGGCAGTCACGGACGTTCTCCGAGAAGGCGAAGGCGCTGTCCCACAAGGGGCAGGCCGTAGCCCAGTTCCGCTTCCAGGCGGCCGTCTGCGACGAAGCGGGTGGCGCCGCCGTTGTCGGTAACTCCGCTGACACTGTCCCCCCGGCAGGGCAGACGTGGTGGTCCCCCAGACCGATTTCCGCTGCTGTGGCCTGTTGTTGAGGCTTTCCAGCCTTTGCCATGGGGGAGAGGGAGCTTCCAAAATCAGGCGCCGCCTGACTCACCTTTCCCCATGAGATGCCCTCCCACCATGAAAAGCCAGTTTTGGAAGGGTTTTCTAAGGGCCGGCAGCCTTTTTCATGTGGTGAAACGGCGACTTTTCGTGGTGCCCTTATCCAGAACTCAGGTGGATAAGGGCTATCTTTCCCAGTTGCTCCTGGTGCGCCTCTGGCAGCGCGATCTACACTTGGTTACCGGCATTCGCCGCAACATGAAAAACTACCTTATGCCGCTCACCCATCCATGCCCTTGTGCCTCTTCTCTCTTGCCTGGCAGCCTACACCCTGGCACAACCTAAGGTCAACATGGGCAAAATCCTTATTCCCAACTCCATGAAGAGTATCCCAACCACCTCCTGACCTTATCCGGTATTCGGATTAATTACGAAAATTAAAGTTATCCTCCTCCGCAATCTCCAGGCTGCCAACATCTCTTGTCTTGCGCCACGCTCCGGAACACCAGGATGTTTTCCTGATTCCGGGGGCTGTCTAATCTGAGTTGCTGCACTGCTCCAAGACCAAGAAACCAATCCGTCGTAGCAGCTTGAACAAAGACTTGCACACGAGCGGCCCGAGTGCCTGAACCTTTGAGACTGGGGAAACCGTGATTGCTCCGGTTAGCCAAGAGCAACAGCCGCCCATTGATCTTTATCTTTACCCAACGGTCCCCCCAAGGGGCCGCTAATGTCTCATCCCACCTCAGGACTGGGCGCCAGCAGGGCTTCCAGCACCCGATCCAGCTTGTTGTCCATGGCTTTCATGTCGGCTTTGAGTTCCGCGTTGTCTTGCTTCAGTTCGGTCCTGAGATCTTTGATCTCTGCTTTGACCTTGTCAATCCGTTGGCTCTGCCGGGCTTCGTTGGTTTGAATTTCCTCATGGAGCCTCACCTCACTGGCTTGAATTTCCTTATAGAGCCTCGCCTCGCTGGCTTGAATTTCCTCGCGGAGCTTCATCTCGCTGGCCTCAATCCTTTCATTGACCCTGTCAACCCTTTCGCTGAGCCTGGTCTCGGCGGCACGGATGTCACCCTTGACAGACTGGAACATGGTTACTCCGCCGGTCGCCAATACAGTGAACAAGGCGACGATGATGGTCACCACCAGAATCGGCTCAAACCAGCGACGCCACCAGGGCTTCGGTCCCATAGGCACAGCCATGGCCGGGGGCTGGCGCTCAGGTTTTGATGTGGGCGTGCTGGACGTCATGGTCAAGACATGGGGCAATGGCTGCCCACATGGTCTCCACAATGTAGCGGATTCGTCCCCGATGGTTGGGAAATGGGGGAATGGCGGGAAAGGGATGTGTTTTGGGGCTTTCCAGCGGGTTCTGCAGGCACCGCGAAGTGCCAGGCAACTTTTCCCGAGGGATGCCCCTCACCATGAGAACGTCAGTGCTCCGCCGGTCCCACCAACCAAGGGGCCTCTGATGCCTCATTCCACCTCAGGACCGGCCGCCAGCAGCGCTTCCAGCACCCGGTTCAGCTTGTTGTTCACGGCCCTCATGTCGGCTGTGAACTCTGCCTTGAGTTCCGCGTTATCCTGCGTTGGCTCCGCCCCGAGATCTTTGGTCCCTGCCTTGACCTCGTCAATCCGCTGGTTCTGCCTGGCCTCGCTGGCTTGAACGTCCTCGCGGAGCTTCATCTCGCTGGCCTCAATCCTCTCCCTGACCCTGGCCTCGGTGGCACGGACGTCACCCTTGACAGACTGGAGCACGGCGAACTCCACCGGTCAGCCATGCAATGAGCAAGGCGATGACGGCGGTCACCACCAGAACCGACGTAAACCAGCGCCGCCACCAAGGCTTTGGCCACACACATGGCCATGGCTGGTGGTTGCTGCTCGGGTTTTGGCGTGGGTGTGCTGGACGTCATGATTTAGATATGGGTCCGTGGCTTTCCCTGTGGCTCCCACAGGCCAACGGGTTCGCTCGGGGAAAAAGCCTTGGCTCCAGGAGCCCTTCAGGCGGTGGGCTCCTGGGGTGATTCCTGGGGTGATTCCTGGGGTGGCGGCATGATGCTGTAGGTGCGGTGAAATTTCTCGGTGAGGGTGAGCCAGTAGGAGCGCCCCTCCTGTTCCCGGCGCCGCGCAATGAATCCCCGGGCCATGAGCTCCTTGATGTGGTCATAGGCTCCCGAGCCACGCAGGTCCACCAGCACCGCTTGGCGGATGGGTTGCTTGAGGGCAATGGTGGCCAAGGTGCGCAGGGTGGCGGCACCCAGATCGAGGGGCACCAGCGTATGGACCAGCTCCGCCAAATCTGCTCGCAGTTGCAGGCTATAGCCGTCACCGTCCTGGCGAATTTCCAGGGCGGTCTCCCGATGGGCGTAGTCCGCCATCAGAATCATCAAGGCTGTGGAGGCCTCTTCCGAGGAGCAGCCAGTCAGTTGGGCCAACTCCTTGAGCGTCACGGCGCGGCCCTTCAAGTAGAGAACCGCCTCCAGCCGGGCAGGGAGGGACAGCACTGCTGCTGCAGTTGCTCCCGCAGGATCCTCCGCTTTAGCCGAGGAAGAGTTGGTAGGCTTGATTGCCGGTTTCATCCCAATAGCGATACCCCAGGGTTTTCAGAAAATCCTGCCAGTCTTGCCGCTCTGCTTCAGGCACCTGCACGGCCACCACGATACGGCCATAGTCTGCCCCTTGATTGCGGTAGTGGAACATGCTCAGGTTCCAGTTGGGTTGCATGTGGGACACAAAGTGCATCAGGGCGCCAGGCCGCTCGGGAAATTCAAAGCGGTAGAGCAGTTCACTGCTGGCTTCCGGGCAGCGACCGCCCACCATGTGGCGGATATGAATTTTTGAAAGTTCGTCGTCGCTGAGATTCACCGTGGCAAAGTTGCTCTCGTGCAACTTCCGCACCAGCGCATCGGTATCCTCCCGACCGTTCACCTCCACGCCAATGAAGATATGAGCTTGCTGCGGGTCGGCCATACGATAGCTGAACTCTGTCAGGTTGTGGTTGCCCAGCATGGCGCAGAATCGCAGCAGGCTGCCGGGACGCTCCGGAATGGTGACGGCCAGCAAGGCTTCCCGCTCAGCACCCAACTCCGCCCGCTCCGCCACAAAACGTAACCGGTCAAAGTTCATGTTGGCGCCACAGGCCACGGCCACCAACCGCTGATTCCGGCGGCTACGGTTGATCACGTCCTGCTTGAGCCCGGCAACGGCAAGAGCGCCGGAAGGTTCCAGCACGGAACGGGTGTCTTCAAACACGTCCTTGATCGCTGCGCAGATGGCGTCAGTGTCCACCAGCACCATGTGATCCACGTACTGGCGGCAGAGACGAAAGGTTTCCTCTCCCACCTGCCGCACCGCCACGCCATCCGCAAAGATGCCCACCTGATCGAGGCGGACCCGCCGGCCAGCCGCCAGAGAGCGGGTCATGCTGTCCGAATCAACGGGCTCCACGCCGATGATCTCCACCTGGGGCCACAGGGCTTTTACATAGGCGGCGATGCCGCTGATTAATCCCCCTCCCCCCACGGCCACATAGATGGCCGTGGGGGGCTCCGCCATCTGGCGCAGGATCTCCATGCCGATGGTGCCTTGCCCGGCAATCACCTCCGGATCGTCAAAGGCGTGAATGAAGCAGAGCCCCTGCTCCTCCACCAGTTTCCGGGCATGGCTGCACGCATCGTCAAAGGAGTTGCCATGGAGCACCACCTGGGCCCCCAGGCGGCTCACACTGCGCACCTTGACTGCAGGGGTGGTGCTGGGCATCACAATCACGGCGCGACAGCCACGGCGCTGGGCCGCCAGGGCCACGCCCTGGGCGTGATTCCCGGCGCTGGCTGTCACCACACCCCGACTGAGTTCCTCTGCCGACAACAGCCGGACGCGATTGTAGGCCCCCCGCAACTTGAAGGAAAACACCGACTGCAGGTCTTCCCGCTTGAACCACACTTGGTTGCCCAATGCACGGCTCAGGTTTTTGGCCACCTCCAGGGGGGTTTCGATGGCCACGTCATAAACCTGGGCCCGCAGAACACGCTCCAGGTAGCTGTGGTTTTGGGCCGGGAGGTCAGTGGAGCCCATCCACCACCTCCCGCACTTGGTCTCCGAAACCACGGGCACCCTCCATCACAGCCATCTCATCCGCAGTCAGGATCCGGCGATCCGGCGCCACAACCCAACCCTTCACAATCATTGTGTCCATACCACTTGTGTCCATACCACGTGTCCATACCACCACCCTGTGGTCAATACACTAGGGCCTGTGGACAAATGGGCGTTACCTTTCTGCAAGAAAAGTTGTCATGGGGTTCCCGTGAGCAGCATCGTTGTTGCCGGCGGTTTTGTCGTAATCGGTGGCAATGCACCGGTACTCCTTGATCCTGGCAAATTGATCCTGGCAAAGAAATTTTCGATCCGATGGCGCCGCTTGCAGACTTCCCTGAACAAAAGGTCAGGTTGCTGATTTCTGGTGAACCGGGACAATGGCGCCGTCGATGAGCGCAACCTCCAATCGGGATGGCCGCTGAGGGCCTTGGATACCCTTTGCAACACACCACTGGTTGCCCAGCGGCGGGAGAGCGGCGGAACCGGCTGCTCCAACGGCCGAAGCCATCCGGCAGGTCTCGCCAGGGGGCGACGGCGCCCACCCTCCAGAGAACAGCTTCGAGGAGCAGACATTTGTCTCTTGCGGCAACGCCACGATCCGCTATATCCATCTGACAAGATCTTATTGTCCACAGGGCCTGATCGTCACAGTTCCGAAATGATCCATCTGTGCCCATCCTCCTGCCCGTCACAGGCGCCCCGGTGGTGGTGTCCAGCTTCCCCGTCATTGTGGGATGCGGAAGCGCACTGGTAAATTTCATCCGTCGTGAAGACGGGAATTGCGCGCCATGGTCGGTCACCAGCGCTGGCTTGCTCTCATGCCCTTGACCACCCTCGGTTACCTCGCCGCCCGTGGCCAAGGGGTCCACCTGCCCGGGCTCATCTGCCCTTTCCGGAGTATCACCGGCATTCCCTGCCCCACCTGTCATCTCACGCGCTCGGCCATGGCCAGTCTGCGGGGAGACTTGAGCTTGGCGCTGCATCATCACGTCTTCGGGCCGCCCCTGGTGGTCTGGCTGGGCTGGGCCGCTTGGCGTTCCCTGCGGCAACACCGCCCGGCGCTGCCGTTGCCTTCCGGTCGCGCCATAGCCGTGCTTGTGGTGATCTTGCTGGGCTACTGGGTGTTGCGGGTGGCGGGCTGGACCCTGCTGGGCTGGAACACGTTCCCCGCCAACTGAACTCAGGCAAGCTCCCGGGCACGAACCAGCCCTTTGTGGTGGATGTAGTTCTGCATGTAGAGTCCTGTCATTGGCAAGGCCGCCAGGACGGGGAAAAAGCAGAGCAGTGTTGAGCCGATGACAACCAGGGAGCATAGCAACGAGACAACAAAATAGGAGCCGAAATCCTGGAACATCCCCTTGAATGACTTGCTCAGGCAGGTGATCAGGTCGAGATCTGTTGTAAAGACGTAGTGGACATAGAGTGGGCTTGTTAAAGATACCAAGATGCCTGGAACAATGCAGAGCAGCAAGCCAACGACTCCGACGATGACGAACTGAAAGCCGGCTAATAAGTAGCGCAATGGCTTTTGACTAAGGATACTAGCAATCTCGCCAGGATTGGGACAGCGATCCGTGGTGTAATAAATTGCCGGAACCGCCATCATCAGGATACCGGCCAGATTGGCTATAATCGTTGTGGGCAGCGAACCAATCGCAGAAATAAAGCTGGCAATAACTTCTGCTTGTAGATCAGAATATTGGCCGATATTCTCTTCCAGTAAATAATAGGGTGTGAAACGGAGAAATATTGAAAAGACGGTGTCAATGAACGTAGTGACCAAGATGAGTCCCCAGATTACGGCAAAGGTGGGAGCATTGCTTTTTACCTGCTACCAAACCTTGGCGAAAGTTGGCGCCTCAGTGGCGTTGGCCGGGATACTCATTTTGGTTTTTGGCGGACCATCAATTTGGATCTAAGCCTACCACACGCTGCTGAGGGCCGAATGCAGCATCGCGCACGGTTCCTGCAGGCGCCGGTCAGAGGTCGTCATGATCAGAGGCGCGGCTTGAGGAGGCCAACGCCAGCACCCACCAATGGCAGACGAAGGCTTGGTCAAGGGCGGCAGAAGTTGTGGCATTCTTCGCGACGGTATCCCGGGGCCGACTTGCCGAGACCAGAAAGCGCCATGGACTCCCCCTGCAAGGGCGAAGGAGAGATCAAGGCTGGTTGGTGGAGCTTTTGGCTTTGCGGGCTGAGCGACCGGCAACCAACTCCAGGAGCGCTTCCATCTGGGCCATGACGCCACGAACTTCGCCGGGATCAGGCAGCAGGCCATCTTCCTGGACGCCCTGATGCATTTCCCGCAACTCTTGCCGAATGTAGCGCAGATGGCTAACCACCTGCTCGCGTTTGGACTGAGACATAAAAGCATCTTATCACAGTGTTGCGGCACTTGGGGCCATGTGGGGACCATGGAGAGTAGGGGAGTCGAACCCCTGACCTCTGCGGTGCGATCGCAGCGCTCTACCAGCTGAGCTAACTCCCCGAGGATGCCCACCATACGCGCCCCTGGCCCCAGACTGTGAATACCCACCTTTCTGGATCATGGGTTCCGATCCGATCAGCGCACCCCGGCAACTTGAGCAGCAGTTGGCCGCCATGGACGGGGACGGTGTTGCCATCATCGCCCGGCGTTTGGAGGAGGATGACTATGCCGATGCCTTCGCAGGCCTCCAGGATTGGCACCTGCTACGGGCTGTGGCCATCCACCGGCCCGATCTGGTTCACCCCTATCGCCACCTGATTGATCAAGAGCCCTTTGACGAAGACTGAAGACCAGGCATCTGAAGACCGGGCGCCCATGGATCCCCTTGCGGGTCGGCGGGTTCTGGTGGCTGGCTGCGGCAGTATCGCCGCCGTCAAGCTGCCCCAACTGGTGTCCAGCCTGGTGCAGCATGATGCACAGGTGCGCTGCGTGCTCTCTCCCAAGGCGGAGCACTTCGTCAGTCCTCTGGCGTTGGCCAGCCTCTCCCGCCAGCCCTGCAACCTTGAGGCCCACCAATGGGATCCCTGTCAGCCGCGGCCACTGCATATCGCCCTCGCGGAGTGGGCCGAGGTGGTGGTGGTGGCTCCACTCTCCGCCGCCACACTGGCCCGGCTCGTCCATGGAACGGCGGACACGTTACTCAGTAGCACCGTTCTGGCCACCCAGGCCCCTCTGCTGGCGGCCCCCGCCATGAATACAGCCATGTGGAATGCACCCGCCGTGCAGGCCAATTGGCAGGCCCTGTGCCAGCGGCCCCGTCTGCTCCCCATGGCGCCCGCCCGTGGCCTGCTGGCCTGCGACAGTCGCGGCAGGGGTCGGCTCCCGGAACCGGAACTGCTGTTGCAGGGCATCAGAGCAGCCCTCACCACAGGAGGCATTGCCGATCTCAAGGGCTTGCGCATTCTCTGCAGCGCCGGGCCAACGTGGGAGTTCCTGGACTCGGTCCGCTGCCTCACCAACCCCAGCAGTGGTCGCATGGGTGTGGCCATGGCCCTCATGGCCACCCTGCGGGGCGCTGCTGTGCATCTTGTCCATGGCCCCCTGAGCAACGTACCCGCCAGTTGGCTGGAACCGCTGGACACCTGTCCGGTGGTGTCAGCTGCGGAGATGGGCGCGGCGCTTGCCCAGCGTCTTCTCCAGGTTCATGGGCTGGTCATGGCGGCGGCTGTGGCGGACCACGCCCCAGGGGTCACCCATGCCGTGAAGTGGCCCAAGGCCTCCCTGCCCAACCCCCTGCCCCTGCAGGAAACCCCGGACCTGGCGGCGGACCTGGCGGCTCGGAAGAGGCAGGGTCAGTGGATGCTGGGATTTGCTGCCGAGCATGGCCTGGACCGGGACCGGGCGCTGGAGAAGCTGCGGCGCAAGGGGTTTGACTGGATTGTCCTCAACCCTGTTGGACGTGCAGGACGCGGCTTCGGCAGCCAGCCCAATGGCGGCGTTCTCCTGTGGGCCGACGGTCGGGAGCAGGGGTTGGCCAGCCAGGACAAGGCCACCATGGCTGGCGCCATCTGGTCGGCCTTGGCCGGGGAACTCCATCGGTTACAACCGTCCGGACCCTGACCAACGCTGACGTAAGGATCCCCTGCGGTCCTATTGCCTTGGGCGCTCTGGGGAAATCTCCAGTGTCTTGAGAAGGCTGCGCAGCCGGGGGCGCGGGATGTAAGGCCAGCCGCCTGATCGCTCCATGTCTTGCAGAAACTCATAAAGGGCATTGCGCTCACCAGGGAGTGCTTCACGGAAGGGACCTTGTTCAATCTGGCGGTGGAAGCGCTCCAACTCTCGCAACAGCTCCAGCAGGCCTACACGATCACCGCGGCGATCGGCGACCAGGGCCTGCACGGTGTCCCGAAGAACCTGCAAGCGGCGGTCAGCCGTTGGCCCAGACGCTGTGTTGCTCCGACACGGACTCGATGGGCCAGGATGATTGGTCATTGAGGCCTGTTGCAAGCTGCGACATCGTAAGCATGATGGCCGGTCTTCACCTGTAGGATCATGGACCGATCGTGCTTTTCGAGCAATGCGATTCCGCCCCCTGGTCGCGGCTGTTCTGGCGTTGTGCCTGATTTTTGTTACCGCCTGTGGCGGTGACGCCAAGGCGAAGACCCGCGCCGGCCTTACCTACGATGAAATCCGCAACACCGGCTTGGCCAATGACTGCTTCACTGTGGATGAGTCCGCCCGGGGGGCCATCCCATTGGACCCGGAGGCCAGCTACCAGTTCACCAGCGTCTGCATGCATCCTTCCTCCGTTCAGGTGCTGGTGGAGCCCGTCAACAAGCGCCAGGAACCCCGCTTTGTGGATGGGAAAATCCTCACCCGCTACACCTCGTCCCTGGATGAGGTGTTTGGTGACCTGACGGTTGCCGACGACCAGGTCACCTTCTCCGAGAAAGGCGGCATGGACTTCCAGTTGATCACCGTCATCATGCCCGGTGGCGAGGAAGTGCCCTTTGTGTTCAGCAGCAAGGATCTGGTGGCCACAGCCCCCGGTGAGGCCATCACCACCAGCACCGACTTTGAAGGCTCCTACATCGTTCCCAGCTACCGCACCAGCAACTTCCTCGATCCCAAGGGCCGTGGCCTGACAACAGGCTATGGCAGTGCTGTTGGGCTTGTGCCAGTGGGCGCCTCCGAGGAGCTGGAGCGGGAAAACGTGAAGCGCTATCTGGAGAGCGAGGGCATGCTGAGTCTGTCCATCACCCGTGTGGATGGGGAGACCAGTGAATTCAGTGGCCTGTTCACCGCGCTCCAGAAGTCCGACACGGACATGGGTAGCAAGGAGCCCCTGGAACTCAAGATCACCGGAGAGTTCTACGGGCGTGTGGACAAGGCCTGAGTCAACCTTGGCCGCCTGGAGGACGAGGGTGGCGGTGGCTTCTCTGGTCATCACCACCTTGACGCTCGCGGCACGAAGGGGCTTGCTGCACAATGCAGCAAGCCCCTTCGACTACATCAGCACCTAATGACCGCCACCATCAGTCCTCCGTCCCACATTGCTCCCCACGGCAACAGCCTGGTCAACCGGATGGTCTCGGAAGCGGACCGGCCCGCCCTGATGGCGTCCGTCACCAAAACCGTGGCCTGTGGCGACCGGGAAGCCTGCGACCTGGAGTTGATTCTGGTGGGTGGGTTCTCACCCTTGCGCGGTTTTATGGGCGAGGAGGACTATCACTCCGTAATCGATACCATGCGCATCAGCAGCGGGCTGCTCTTCGGGTTGCCCGTCGTGTTTCACACCAATCGGGAGGATATTGCGCCAGGGGATCGCCTCCTGCTCACCTATCGGGGCCAGTTTCTGGCCGTGATGGACGTGGCGAGCAAGTGGCTCCCCAACAAGCCTTGGGAAGCCCAGCAGTGCTACGGAACAACCTCCATTGAACACCCTGCGGTTCGAATGATCAGTGGGGAGCGAGGCCGCTACTACCTGGGTGGCCCGGTTCACGGGCTAAGCCTGCCCCACCGCGGATTTTCTTGCCAGACCCCTCCACAACTGCGTGACCACCTTCCCAAAGGGCGTGACGTGGTGGCCTTCCAATGCCGCAACCCCATCCATAAGGCCCACTATGCTCTGTTCACGGGGGCACTGGAGGCAGAGAACGTGGCATCAGATGCGGTGGTGCTTGTGCATCCCACCTGCGGCCCCACCCAGGGGGACGACATTCCCGGCGAAGTGCGGGTGAAAACCTATGAGCGCCTTGCCGAAGAGGTGAAGAACCCGAGCATTTACTGGAGCTATCTGCCCTACTCCATGCACATGGCCGGCCCGCGGGAGGCGCTCCAGCACATGATCATCCGCAAGAACTACGGCTGCACCCACTTCATCATTGGTCGGGACATGGCCGGCTGTAAATCCTCCATGACCGGCGCAGATTTTTACGGCCCCTACGACGCTCAGGATCTGGCCAGAACCCACTGCCACGAGTTGGGCATGCAGGTGGTGCCATCCCTCAACCTGGTGTATACAGAAGAAGAGGGCTACATCAGTGCGGACCGCGCCGTAGAGAAGAACCTGCATATCAAGACGCTGAGTGGCACCAAGTTCCGCCAGATGCTGCGCAGCGGGGCGGCGATTCCTGAGTGGTTTGCCTTCCGTTCCGTCGTGGAGGCGCTGCGCGCCGCCTGAACCAACCACAGGCGCGTCCCAACCCAGCAGCCCCAGCGGCTCGTTAGGGTTGCTTCACCTCAATGCACACAAGACAGTGAGCAAGCGCTGGCGTAATGCAGGCCTCTATGTCCTGCTGGCTGTCATCCTCATTACCATCGTCACGGCCTTTATTCCCCAGCGGGGGCAATCCAACGCGCCTCAACCTCTTCGCTACAGCGACTTTATCGACCAGGTGGAGGCCAACCAGGTGGCCAAAGTAGCCATTGCTTCGGATCAACGCAGTGCACAGGTGGTGCATACGGACAACCGACGCTCTCTGGTCAATCTGGCCCCTGACCAAAACCTGTTGCCCCTGCTGAGCCAGCACCAGGTGGACATTGCCGTGCTGCCGGATTCCGGACCGCCAGCCTGGCAGGCTGCGCTCCTCAGCCTGGCGTTTCCCCTGTTGCTGTTGGGAGGCTTGTTTTTCCTGCTCCGTCGGATGCAGTCCGGCGGCGGGAACCCCGCCATGAGCTTTGGCAAGAGCCGGGCCCGGGTCCAGATGGAGCCCAAAACCCAGGTCACCTTCGATGATGTTGCCGGGATTGAGGGGGCCAAGCTGGAGCTCACCGAAGTGGTGGACTTCCTCAAGAACTCGGATCGTTTCACGGCGGTGGGAGCCAAAATTCCCAAGGGGGTGTTGCTGGTAGGTCCCCCGGGAACGGGAAAAACCCTTCTGGCCAAAGCCGTTGCCGGTGAAGCTGGGGTTCCCTTCTTCTCCATCTCCGGCTCGGAATTCGTGGAGATGTTTGTGGGCGTGGGGGCCAGCCGGGTGCGGGATCTGTTCGAGCAGGCCAAGAAGAACTCCCCCTGCATCGTCTTCATCGACGAAATTGATGCCGTTGGTCGCCAGCGGGGCGCCGGTCTTGGGGGCGGCAACGACGAGCGGGAGCAAACCCTCAACCAACTGCTCACCGAGATGGACGGCTTTGAGGGCAACACCGGCATCATCATTGTAGCGGCCACCAACCGGCCGGACGTGTTGGATGCGGCCCTGATGCGTCCAGGTCGCTTTGATCGCCAAGTGGTGGTGGACCGACCGGACTACAAGGGACGTCTGCAAATCCTCAAGGTTCATGCCCGGGGCAAAACCCTCTGCAAAGGGGTGGATCTGAGCAAAATTGCCCGGCGCACACCCGGCTACACCGGTGCTGATCTGGCAAATCTGCTGAACGAGGCCGCCATCCTGGCTGCTCGCCGTCACCTGACGGAGGTGTCCATGGATGAGATGAACGACGCCATTGAACGGCTCATGGCCGGCCCGGAGAAGAAGGATCGGGTGATCAGCGAGCGGCGCAAACGCCTTGTGGCGTATCACGAGGGTGGCCATGCTCTGGTGGGCGCCCTCATGCCGGACTACGACACTGTGCAAAAGATCAGCATCATTCCCCGGGGCCGGGCCGGTGGCCTTACCTTCTTTACCCCCAGCGAGGAGCGGCTGGACTCCGGCCTCTACTCCCGTGCCTATCTGGAAAACCAGATGGCTGTTGCCCTGGGGGGGCGGGTGGCGGAAGAAATCATCTATGGAGATGAAGAGGTCACCACCGGTGCGTCCAATGATTTGCAGCAGGTCACCCGTGTGGCGCGTCAGATGGTAACCCGTTTTGGCATGAGTGACCGTCTGGGCCCCGTGGCGCTGGGCCGCCAGGACAACAGCATGTTTCTGGGCCGTGATCTGGCCAGCGAGCGGAACTTTTCCGACGACACGGCTGCCCTCGTTGACGAAGAGGTGGCCAGCTTGGTGGATCGGGCCTACTGTCGTGCCAAGGACGTGCTCGTCAAAAACAGGTCCATTCTGGATGAACTGGCCCAGATGCTGGTGGAGCAGGAAACCGTTGATGCGGACGAGTTGCAAAACCTTTTGGTGGCCAGGGATGTGCGTGCAGCGGCTTACCTTTAGTGGACCCGGCGGCGTTGGCGGCCAGCCTGGCCCGTCAGCCCCTCCTGGCTGTGTTGCGCCCCCGTGATCCCCAGCGCGCCCTGGCGGAGGTGGAGTTGCTGCAATCTGTGGGCTGGCGCCATGTGGAACTGGCCTGGACAGCCCCCTGGCTGACCCAGCTGATCCCCATCCTGCGGGAACGGTGCCCCCAGGTGCATCTGGGGGCCGCCAGTGTGACCACTGCCGAGCAATTGGACCAGGTTGCGGCCGCTGAATTGTTCTATGCCTTCATGCCCGTCTGGCAGCCAGAGCTGCTACTGCGCGCCAGGGATCTGGGCATCACATTGGTTCCGGGTGTCTTCACGCCCACGGAAGTGCATCAGGCCCGTTGTCACGGCTGCACCATAGTGAAGCTGTTCCCCGCCACCGCACTGGGGGTTCACTACTGGTCCCAGTTGCGTGCTCCCCTTGGTCCACTCCCCATCTGCATTGCTGCGGGTGGGCTCAGTCCGGAGACTGCGCTCCAGTGGTTACAGACGGGCGCCGTGGATGCTGTTGCCTTGGGGCAGAAGCTGTTTGGCAACCTCTCCCTGGATGATCCGGCTCTGAGGCAGCGATTGAGGACCCTGGTGAACCCGAGTTCTGAATAAGGAGAAGATGGGGGAAGGGAACCCTGCTACGGTCTGTTGCTCAGGCGGCTTGGGGCTTGGGGAAACCTGGCGGGAAGAGGGGAAAGCAGCATGTGCGCCCTCTCTCCCATGAAAGTCAGTTGTGGGAGGGGTTGCAGGGACCGGTAGCTTGTTCAGGTGGGGAAACGGCGACTTTTCGTGACGCCCTCATCCAGAACTCGGGTTATTCATGGAGTTCACGCAAGTGGAAGGCCCCTCCTGACGGATTTTATCGTTGCCCTGTTCTGCTGTCTTGATGATTGTGCCAAGCTTGTTGAGGCGTGGGAGCGTCACCATCTGATCCCCTCCCATCGCCAGCGCCGACGCCTTGGCAGGCTCTCCCGCGGCAAGATGCTGTTCCCCGTCTCGGCCGACAAGGATTTCCAGCATTTCTGACTCGACGGCCTCCCACAAAAGGACCGGGACGGCTGTGGAGAACTGCCCACGCCAGGGCCGGACGCCGCTGCTGGACAAGGTGTTGTTGTGCAAGCGATTCATCCTTGCAACCCTCTTTGACAAGCTCAAGTCCAGCATGGGCCTGGAGCACACCCGACACCGGTTCCCCATCCATGCCCTCGTTCACGCTCTCTCATGTCTGACGGCTTCCACCCTGGCGCAACCCAAAGTGAACATCGGCAACATCGGTATTCCTAAGCCCATGCCCAGCATCCCGAGCGCCTCCTGGCCGTATCCGGAACTTGGGTGGCGACGTCTGCCAATGGGCCGCAGGCCGAATCCTGTGCTCCGCAGAGGTGACCTAATCTCACGGGAAGTTGGCAGACGGACTGCCCCATGCAACGAATGACCAGGCGTTTCCTTCTGCGTGCAATCGGCACGGCAGCCGGGTCAGCCGCCGCCTACCGGACCATGGAAGCCTTGGGCATGGTGGCGGCCTCGGCCAAGACGTCCAAGCTGGTGGATCTTGCGGCGGGATCACCCGGCAAGGGAAAGCGCGTGGTGATTCTGGGCGCCGGCGTTGCCGGGCTGGTGACTGCTTGGGAGCTCTCCCAGGCCGGCTGGGATTGCGTGGTGCTGGAAGCATCCAACCGGGTCGGTGGGCGCAGTCTCACCGTGCGCAGCGGCGACATCCTCCATGAGGGCGCCTTGCGCCAGGACGTCTGCTTCGATCCGGAGGATCACCTCTACGCCAATCTCGGACCAGCCCGGATCCCCCACCACCACAGGGCGCTCCTGGGCTACTGCAAAGCCTTCGGCATTGAGCTGGAGGTATTTACCAACGACAACCGTGCGGCGCTGTTCCATGACAGCCGGAGTTTTGCCGGCAAACCGGTCACGGCGCGGCGGGTGATGACCGATGTGCAGGGCTACCTCTCGGAACTGCTTGCCAAGGCTGTGGGCCGTGGCGCACTGGATCGGGAGCTCACAGCCGAAGACAAGGAGCGGATTCTGAACATGCTCAAGGAGTCGGGTGACCTGAAGGGGGAGAATCTTATCTATGAAGGCTCCGGTCGGTCGGGCTATCGGGACCGTGACAACGCTGGCTTTGCCGGTGGCGGTGAGCCGGAGGCGCCCCTTGATCTGGGCGAACTGCTCACCTCGGACTTCTGGGAGTACAAGCTGCATTTCAGCCAGTTCCTCAACCAGAATCCCACCCTGTTCCAGCCGATTGGGGGGATGGATGCAATCCCCAGGGCATTTGAACGGCGAGTCGGGCACTTGGTGCGCCTTGGTTGCCATGTTCAGCAACTGCGGCGCACCAGCACAGGTGTGCGCATTCTCTTCCGCAATGCTCAGGGGACAACGGAAGCTATTGAAGGTGATTTCGCGATCTGCACCATTCCCACTCCCGTCTTGAAGGACATTCCCAACGACTTCTCCGCCACAACTCAACATGCCATCCAATCCCTTGAATTTGTGGAATCCGTGAAGATCGCTTTTCAGGCGCGACGACGATTCTGGGAAGAAGACCAGGCAATTTATGGGGGAATTTCCTGGACAAATCAGGACATCACCCAGGTTTGGTACCCTGCAAACGGTTATCACCGGGAAAAGGGTGTTGTTCTTGGGGCTTATATCTGGGACCGTGAGCCCGGTCTCCGCTATTCAGAGATGACAGGAACGGAGCGCCTGAAGCAGGCCTTGGCAGAGGGGGAAAAGCTTCATCCCGGATATACGACGGAAATGGAGTGCGGGGTCAGCTATGCCTGGGTTAATGCTCCACTTCAGAAGGGAGCGTGGGCCAGGGAAACGGAGTCTGTTGAGGAGGCTGCCGCTGTGCTCCGAGAGCCTGACGGTCCATTCTATTTTGCCGGTAGCCAGGTGACGGCTCTGCCTGGCTGGCAGGAAGGCGCTGTCCTCTCAGCCCATGCGGCTTTGAACGGAATTCACGACCGTAGTGTTGCAAATTAGCGTAGACAGCCGGGATGGCCGACGGCACGCTTC
Organism: Candidatus Synechococcus spongiarum SP3; assembly: GCA_001007665.1. GTDB lineage: Bacteria > Cyanobacteriota > Cyanobacteriia > PCC-6307 > Cyanobiaceae > Synechococcus_B > Synechococcus_B spongiarum_B. The sequence goes on from JXQG01000023.1 coordinate 24,904, forward strand.
ATCAACGCCTGGAGATCAGCGCACCAGTGGCTATCGCCAATGCGGCGGCGATCCGTCCGCCAGTCCAGCTTCTCGCTGGGCCAAGCAGCCAAAGGAGTGTTGTCATGGTCCAAGGCAAAGCCTCCCCGCTCCTGAGTAAGGATCAAGGACACGGAGGGCCAAACGCCCACCAGAGTTATGGTTGGCTTCCCTGTTGCTCATTCTACCACGGGCAACGTCATCCAGGTTGCCAGTCTGATGCTGGGCTTCAGACTGGCCCTGCTGATGGGCGAAAATGGCTCCGGAGAAACCACAATTCTTGACGCGATTGTCCTTACCCTTGGTGCTGTATTAAGCTATTTACGGGACCGGGACGTGAAGGGAATCAGTTTCGGAATTGGTAGTCTTGGGCTTTCAGTTGTCAAAAGGGGCATCCCATGGTGGTCAGAGAGAATGGTCCAAGGGGCTCCCCTGGGGTTTTCGTCTCCTTGCCAGGCATGGACAAGGCAAGGTTGGAACATGGATGACGAGAAGACGAATCGTCTGGGTTGTTGACGAAGATTTTGCGTAACGGAACCATCAAGCGATATGAAATTCAGCGGTTCTGCTATGCCTCCAGACTGCCAAGGGGAGCGCACTACATGCTGTGCGACTGCAGGTGAAGCTGCTGACCGGCTGCGGTCAGACCACCCATGCAAAACATCCGTCAAGAAACACATCAAACCGGGAGAAGGTTGTCCTTCTTATAAGTAAGCAGCGATACGCTCTCGCTTCCATCGTCTGTGTCACGGTGCGGTCCTCTTCCATGCACCACCTGAATTCTGCCAAGGAAGATCATGGTTGGCAGGCTCGTCGTAGTTGCCGCGGCCTGTGCCGTGGCCCTGGCTCTGAACTGGGCCGTCATCAGCCTGAGCTCGGCCCGGGCCGAGCATAGCCTTGTGGGAGTTTTGCTCCTCCTGGGTGCGGTTGTGACCAGTACCCACCTGCGCAACACCATTGAGGCGGTGGTGGATGAGGAGTTGGACGCCTTCCTCGCTCGGGTGAAGTACACTCGCGTTCAGGGGGAGGGGAAGGACTACCGCCGTGGACAGCGGGAGCGTCAACTCACCAGTACCTTGGTCACTGAGGCGGTGAGTGTGCCCCGTGCCCGCCTTCAGGATCGCTCAGGTCACAGCAGCCAATGACACTCCAGGGCACTGGGCCGTTATCAACCTCGTACCCAGCGGGTGGAGGCGTTGCTCACATCGGCTGATCTGGCAGGCGCCCATACGCGGCGGATGAAGAAGGCGTTCTTCGCACTCTGCAAAGGAGCTGTCAGCAAAGACGTGGTGAGCCGTGCCTGGCGCACGGCGAAGGAGGACTGGCAAGCATGGCGCCACCGCAGCCTGGCTGAGGACGACATCGTCCCTCTGCTACTGGACGGCAGGGCGGTCAAGACACGGCTGGATCGGAAAGCCACCGTCATCTTGGTGCTGGTGGTCTTGGGTGGGCGACGGGGCCGACAGAAGGTTCGCTTGGCGGTTCAGCCCATGGCAGGGGAGAGTACGGCCCCACGGCGACAGTTCCTTGAGGATCTTGATGCCCGTGGCCTGCCGCCGCCCGCCTTGGTAACTATCGATGGTGCGCCCGGTCGGGAGGCCACAGTCACTGCCTTCTGGGGAGAGGACCTGCCCCTTCAGCGCTGTACGCTTCACAAGAACCGCAACCTTCTGGCCCATGGGCCAAGGTGGCTCCATGACGAGTTGGACACGGATGATCGGGACATGATCGATGCCCCGAGCGTCGCCGACGTGCAGGAGCGGCGCACAGCCCTTTCTGCGCAAATGGCGTCTCCAATGCCGCGCTGTCGCCGACAGTGTTGCAGAAGCCGGTGAGCGATGGTTCTGCTGCATCCGCCTGCCTCCAGCCTTGTGGAAAGCAGTGCGCGCCACCAACGCCATCGAATAGCGCAACAGGGAGTTGCGCCGCCGCATCAAAACCCAGACCCTCCTCCCCTGTGCCGAGACCGTGCCCATGCTCTTCTGGGCATTGCTGGCATCAGGACAGATCCAGATGCGCAAGGTGGATGGTCGGGCACACTTGTCCCACCCCATCCAGCTAATGACCCTTGACGTGGCTGCCTGATTCGGCAGCAATCCCATTGCTCGGAGAATCACCCTCTGGTAATTTCCATCACCTTCGAGACACAATCCCCAGGAGGGCGGTAAAGAGGAAGATATGGGCACAGCGGTCGTAGCGGGTTGCCATGGGTCGCCAGTCCTTGCTCTGGGCGAACAGGTTCTCAACTGTATGGCGCATCTTGTACAGCATCTTGCTGGAAGGGACCCTCTCTCTTGTTGCGGTTCCGCCTGGGTGGGAGGCCTTGCTCCGGCAACAGGGTACGGATCTTGTTGCTGTCGTGCCCCTTGTCTCCCAGCCATACGCTCGCTTCGGGAAGATCCCGCAACAGCACGTCGGCACTGGTGCAGTCGCTGCATTGCCCTTTACTGAGGTGAAGGCGGACAGGGCGTCCTTTCCCGTCCCATACCCCATGGAGCTTGCTGGTCAGGACCTTTGGTGCGACCCATCCACCGAGGTGCAGCGCCCCCTTTTTGAGCCTGGAGGTGGTGCGACGTACTTTGGTATAGGTGGCATCCATCATCAGCACCTCTTCTGGCGCTACACCAGTCTCTGGCCCTGTGCCAGCTTCCGGCTCTGTGGCAGCGGGATCGGACCAACTCAGAGAAGAGCCGCTGGAATCCACTCTTCTCCGACCAGTTGCGGAAACGGTTGTAGAGGGTTGTGCAGGGTCCATCAGCCGCTGAAGCATCCACGACCCAGTGCAAGGCCGTGATGCAGCACGTAGATGGTGCCGCTCAACACCTTGCGGTTCCCCCCACGGCTCACGATACGAGACTTGGGAAAGAAGGACTGGATCCTCTCCATCTGGCGCTGACTGAGCCAGAGCAAACGGTCCAT
>JXQG01000024.1 GCA_001007665.1 Candidatus Synechococcus spongiarum SP3
CCTTGAGGGGCAACCCTATGGTCCGCCCCCTCTCAACTTGTCAAGCCCTTGACTACCAGTTCCGTTTTCTTCAGCCTCTTAAGTTCATCCATGTGACACTCGTACCGCCAACCGTTGGACGATATTTTTTGCCATATGATGGTGAGAAATCCGTCGTCAAGAGTGGCTAGTGCATTCACACATGTAATTCCCAAACGGAAGGCACTCATCAACAAGCTGGGGCCTCCCACCAATTCCATCTCAGCACCGGGCTTGAACCCAAACAGAAGCGGCCACTCACGGCCGGCTTATCTTTTTCTTCTGTTTTTCGCCATACTTCTGGTGCGCCCAGATCTCAATGACGGGTTCCAACTCCACCCTATGCTCACGTAGCGTCCTTCCCCAGCCAATCCAGTCGCTGTCACCAGCAAAAGCAATCACGCAAGGGCCATGGGTGGCCAGGGCCGCCAGACAAGCAGCCACCATCTTGCGGTCTTCCCTGTCATGAATTGTAAGGGCCAGAGTGCCTGGCAAGCAGCCGTGACCATTGGCATCATACTCAACGCTGACGCTATCGACAGCAGAGGTACTCCACTTGTGGATCACCAGCTGGATGCCAAAATCCTGGTCATTCAACTTGTTCCTGTATTCTTTGTAAATCTTCTCGACAGAATCAAGCACCAGATGAGATGATGATGGCATGAACTCGTCTAGCCAGTAAAAGATTTTCAAGCGTAAGGATGGATCCTCCGGAGTTGCATCAAGGTCCTTGGGATCCTGCGGATCTCCTGCACTGGCGGCGATGAGCACGTTGGTATCCACAACGTAGCGCTCTTTCATGTGCTCTCCCCCATGCGTCGTTCAAACATCAGACGAGCCTGCTCTGCAGTCTCTCCCAAAGCGTCACCAAAGAACTGAGGAGGCCAATTCTTCACTCTCCCGTACTCATCCAGATCCAGCGAATGAAGGTGGGATCCCTTCCGATCTCTCTCCACAAAATACATGGCGCAGTATTCAGGTTTGATGATCTGCCGAGCGATCAATGTTTGCATCCGACGAAAAAGATGTTCCGAATGGGTTTCCACAATGAATTGAATTTTACGCTCACTACTCACCTCAGCGAATAGCTCTGCCAGCAAGGATTGGGCCAGGGGGTGAAGGTGGATCTCCGGCTCTTCCAGCAATACCGTGGAGCCACTTGGGGCAAAGAAGGCAACGGTGAGAACGGGCAGCACCTGAGAGACGCCGATGCCCACATCCCGAAGATTTGCGGAAACTCCATGGGAATCAACAACGACTTCATACCGTTTGGAGCGACCAACTTGGCGAAGCCTGAACCGGTCAGCCAAGTTCATTTTTTTGAGCCACTTGGAGACGCCGTTGAGGGTGCGGTTACGCTCCGGACTTTTGGAGCGATGGAGCAAAGCACTGGCCAGCAAGGCATCAATGGTGCGACGACCATCGATACCGATTTCTCCCGGTTGGGCTTTGTTCCACACATAGTCCCGCTCCGGCTGACAGCGCAGTGGACCCAGGTACGTCAAGTCCTTCAGTTCGCTGTCAATGGCCAGGCTGATGTCTTCAGCCAGATTGCCGTCATTCCCCAGCAGGCTAAGGGCTGGACGGGAGAAGGCAATGGAGCGCTCGGGGGCATAGTCCCGACTTTGTCCCAGTGGAGCAGCGGTACAGACAGTTTCGTTAGGTTCGTAGTCCCAGACTCCTTTCTCGGGCTTGTACACAAAGATGGAAAACGCCCCCCTTTGCTCTCGTTCAATGCGGAAACGAGGACCATGTTCAGCTTCAGCGGAATCCCCAAGACGAAGGTCCTTGATGACCGTTGATCTCGCCGAATTTTGACCGTAGCTAGCTGCAAAGCGTCCACTGCTGACTCGCTCCCTGCTTCCAGTGCTGACCCGTTTGAAGGAGAAACCGATGGAGAAATGATCATCCGCTGCCCCACGTTTGTGGATACTTTTGAAGTCTCCAAAGTTGAAAAGGTCCGTGGAGGGATCCCCACCCAGGTTGAGGTGAGGTGAATGGTGCGATCCGTCGATGCCACGGTTTGCTTGAGGAGTAGCAGGCTCTGGATGAGGGAAGATTTTCCCGAGGAGTTGGCGCCCAACACAAGTGTGACCGGCGCCAAGGTGACTGGGCCGGTGTCCGTCCAGGACTTGAACTGCTTCAGGTGCAGGGATGTGAACATTGCTATTCGGATTGTCGCAATGGCCCGCGAAGATTTGGAGTCAGGACTGTGTTAAAGACGCTATAGCACCTTTCCCCTCAAACCAGCCCCAAGACCCCAGGGCGCATCTGTGTGGGCACCACCGCCAGGCTATTGACGCCGGCACAGCAGCGGAAATCCGCGTCGTGGTTGCCGAGGCGTTGCAGGCGTTGACCATGGGTAGCCAGGCGCAAACAGGCTTCCGGGTTGTGGCGCCACGTCTGCCAGAGGGCGGCGGCAGCGGTCATCTCGTCGTTCCCGCAGTGGTTGTGGGGATCGCTGTCCAGGACCGTGGCCATAGCGTGGAGCAGGGCGCCGGCGGCCAGGCTGTCCTCCAGGGAATAGCTCCCCTCCCAACCACTGCCCACAATCCACACATGGTCCATGGCCAACGCCTGTAACCGCTCAGCCACCGCCGCCAGGTTGTTGAGGGAGCAGGTGAGCACCCGGGAAACGGCCTGCACCCGCTCCAAGGCGCGGGTGCCGTTGGTGGTGCTGAGGAAGAGTTGCTTGCCCTCCACCACAGCCGGGGTCACGGCCACGGGAGAATTGCCCAGATGGAAACCCTCCAGCGCCTGACCGCCCCGCTCCCCCGCCAGCAGGTGTCGCTCTTGGGGCACTGCCGCCGCCGCCTTCCGCAGGTCATCCAGATCGGCGAAGACATGGACCGCCGTGGCGCCGTTGTGCAGCGCCCAGCCAATGGTGGTGGTGGCCCGCAGCACGTCGATGACCACCGCCGCATCGGGCCGGCCACTGCCGGGCACCGCCTCCGGCGTGGGGCAATACCGAACCTTCATCACGCCACAGGATCCATGGCCTGCCACAGTAGCTGGGTGGTGGGCTGTGATTCGATGGCTCAAGATCTCCGCCAATTTCTGGCGCTCCTGGAGGCGCGGGGCCAACTGCGGCACATCACGGCCGCCGTGGATCCCGATCGGGAGTTGGCGGGCATTGCCGATCGGGTGCTGGCCATGGGTGGCCCCGGCCTGGTGTTCGACAACGTGGTGGGGAGCCCATGGCCGGTGGCCATCAATCTTCTGGGCACAGTGGAGCGGGTGGTGTGGGCCATGGGCATGGAGCAGCCGGAGGAGTTGGAGCGCCTTGGCGAACGCCTGGCCACCCTGCAGCAACCTCAGCCCCCCAAGCGTCCCAAGGAGTTGGTGGCCATGGGTGGCTTGCTGTGGGACGTGTTGCGGGCGCGCCCGGACCGGGATCTGCTACCGCCCTGCCAGCAGGTTGTGCTGGAGGGGGATGCGGCGAACCTGGATGTCCTGCCCCTGTTGCGCCCCTGGCCGGGGGATGGGGGGTTCATTGTCAACCTGGGCCTGGTCATCACCCGGGATCCAGAGACGGGTGTGCCCAACGTGGGGGTCTATCGGCTGCAGCGCCAGTCTCCACACACCCTGACGGTCCATTGGCTCTCGGTGCGGGGCGGGGCCCGTCATCTGCGCAAGGCGGAGGCCATGGGCAAGCCCCTGGAGGTGGCCGTGGCCGTTGGCGTGCATCCGCTGCTGATTCTGGCCGCCGCCACCCCCATTCCCGTCAACCTCTCGGAGTGGCTCTTCGCGGGACTGTATGGTGGCAAGGGGGTTCGGCTGGCCCGCTGCCGCACCGTCGACCTGGAAGTTCCCGCCCAAAGTGAAATCGTGCTGGAGGGGCAGATTCATCCAGGCGAGCGCCAAGCGGATGGACCCTTCGGGGATCACATGGGCTTCTACGGCGGCATTGAGGATTCTCCCCTGATTCGCCTGAAGGCCGTCACCTATCGGCGGCAGCCCACCTTTCTGGCCACCTTCAGCGGGCGGCCACCCAAGGAGGAGGCCATGCTGGCCATTGCCCTCAACCGCATCTACACCCCCATCCTCCGCAAACAGATCCCGGAGATCAAAGACTTTTTCCTGCCCATGGATGCCCTCAGCTACAAGCTGGCGGTGATTGCCATCGACAAGGCCTATGCGGGCCAGGCGCGGCGGGCCGCCATGGCGTTTTGGGGAGTGCTGCCCCAGTTCACCTACACCAAATTTGTGGTGGTGGTGGATGCCACCATCAACGTGCGGGATCCGCGCCAAGTGCTGTGGGCCGTCAGCGCCAAGGTGGACCCCCAACGGGACCTGCTGGTGATTGCGGACAGTCCCTTCGACAGCCTGGATTTTGCCAGCGAACGCATGGGCCTGGGGGGACGCATGGCCATTGACGCCACCACCAAAATCGGCCCGGAGCGGCGCCACGATTGGGGACACCCTCTGGAAAGGGATGAGGCCACCGAGGCGCGCATTAGAGAGCGTTGGTCGGAGTTGGGGCTGGAGGACCTGGGACAAGCCCCGCCGGACCCCGTTCTGTTTGGCTACGTCATGGAGAACGTGCTGGCTCGCCTGGGCCGCTCTTAAGTGAGTGCTTGTGCCGCTCCCCGAACACCAGCCGTGCTGCAACGTCGCACCCTCTATGCCTTGAAGGCCCTTTTGGAGTTGGCACAGGCGCAGGACGCATTCTGCTCAGTGTCCCAGATTGCCCAGCGCCAGCAGATTCCTGCCGCCATGCTGGAACAGGTTCTGTTGCAGTTGCGTCGCGCTGGGCTGGTTGTGGCCCAGCGGGGCCGTGCTGGTGGTTATGGGCTGGCACAGCAGGCCGGCGCCATTTGCCTGGAGCAGGTGGCAGATGCCGTAGGAGAGCGGTTGCGGCAGGCGAAGCCCTCTGCAAACCATGAAGACAACGCCACTGACCAGGTACTGGCTGTGTTGGAGCAGCGTCTACAGCGTTCCCTGGCCAAAACTTTACAGGAGACCACCTTGGAAGAGTTGTTCCTTGACCTGCGCTCCTGGCAGGCCATTCTGGAAGACGACAACGCCTTGATGCTTTGACTTGATGCTTGAAAGGGGGAAGGCCCTTGCCGTGCCGGGTTTCTGTTGTCACCATGAGCCCACGAAACTCTGTGTTGGACGGGGTTGTGTCCAGATCAGCCATGATGAGCGCGCCTCTCCAGACGGAAGGAAATAGCATCACCATCGAACCAGGCCGCAGCCTGCAGGGTGAGGTCAGAGTCCCTGGGGACAAATCCATCTCCCACAGAGCCCTGTTGTTTGGCGCCGTTGCAGAGGGCGCCACCACGATTCACGGGATGTTGGCGGCGGAAGATCCCTGCAGCACTGCCGAGTGTCTGCGGGCCATGGGCGTAGCCATCAGCCCCTTGGGGGACAAGGATCAGCCCGTTGTTGTGGAGGGTGTGGGACTGGACGGTCTGCAGGAGCCTGAAGATGTTCTGGATTGCGGCAATTCCGGAACAACCATGCGGCTGCTGCTGGGCCTGTTGGCTGGCCGCCAAGGCCGCCATTTTGTTCTCACCGGCGATGCCTCCTTGCGGCAGCGACCCATGGGACGGGTCAGCCGCCCCCTCTGTCAATCCATGGGCGCCAGGATTGACGGGCGGGCCAGCGGCGCCCTGGCGCCTCTGAGCGTCAGCGGCTGCCAACTGCAAGGGGGCTTGATCGGCACCTCCGTGGCCTCGGCCCAGGTGAAATCTGCCCTTCTGCTGGCGGGCCTCACGGCCGGCAGTGATGTGTCCATCATTGAACCCAACTGCTCACGGGACCACAGCGAACGCATGTTGAAGGCGTTCGGGGCGGACGTGCAAGTGAGTGGCGACTATGGTCGTCATGTACGGATCACACCAGGGCAACCGCTACGGGGTCAGGAGGTTCACGTTCCTGGGGACGTCAGCTCCGCTGCCTTCTGGCTGGTGGGGTCCGCCGTCACCCCCGGCTCCCGGCTATGCCTTCGCCATGTGGGCTTGAACCCCACCCGCACAGGGGTGCTGGAGGTGCTTCGGACCATGGGCGCCCAATTGCGGGTGGAGAACCGGACGCAGATCACAGGTGAGCCGGTGGGAGACCTGATCATCGAACAGGGTCCGCTGGGGCCGTTCTCCATTGATGCCGATCTTGTGCCGCGACTGGTGGATGAAATTCCTGTCCTGGCTGTGGCCGCCCTGTTTGCGGAAGGCACCAGTCGGATCCAGGGGGCCAAGGAGTTGCGGGTCAAGGAGACAGATCGGCTGGCGGTCATGACCCGCCAGTTGAGAGCCATGGGGGCCGTGGTGGAGGAAACCGCCGATGGGCTGGTGATTGACGGTCCCCAGACACTATGGGGCGCCCAGCTTGACAGTGAAACCGACCATCGGGTGGCCATGAGCCTGGCCCTTGCAGCCCTCAATGCCCAAGGCTCCAGCCGGATTGAGGGGGCCGATGCTGCCGGGGTGTCCTATCCGGGTTTCTGGCATCAGTTGGGGCGGCTTCAGGCATCTGATGACCAATGAACCATTCTCCCTGGCCATAGGCTCAGTGGCCTTGACGTGTTGCAAGTGCAACAGGTGCTGGTTTGACCCGACGACTTCTTGAGGTGTCCAGTCCCTGGAGAGCTGGGAGATTTTCGATCTTCCGGGCTATGACTGAGTTGGAACAACCCATGGATTGGAGGAGATGCCAGGTTTTCCAGGGCCTGACAAGGCAGTGGACAATCCCGAGAAGGCGCCCCCTTGAGCGACCGTGCTCTGAGCGAATTTCAGCAGCCGTTCAAGCCGCGGGCCAGGTTGCTCCAGTTGATCGGAGATGAGTTGATCGGTAGCGCCCGGTTGGCGGTCTTTGAACTGGTCAAGAATGCATATGACGCAGACGCAAACAAGGTTGTCGTGACCATTGATCCTGGGTCAGAGCATGAGCCCGGAATTACCATCGAGGACGATGGTGAGGGCATGACAGTAGAGAGGCTCCGCTCAGTCTGGCTGATCCCAGGGGATGATCATCGCCAGAAACAACGCCTGTCCGGCACGAGGACTGCAAAGCATCAGCGCCTTCCGCTCGGAGAAAAGGGCCTGGGCAGATTCGCTGTCCACAAGCTCGGCGACCGCATCACCCTGGTGACACGGGCTCAGGATGCAAACGAGTGTCTCGTGGAAATCGATTGGAACACGCTGATCAGCGAGCAGTTTCTGGATGAAGCGCCTGTAACAATCCAGGTCCGGCGTCCCGAAACTTTTCTTGACAACCGGACAGGAACCAGGATTGAAATCCGGCAGTTGCGGGCCGGCTGGCCCCGTGGCGAGGTCAGGCGTCTGCACAATCAGATCACCTCCATTTGCTCACCATTCGAGGAGCCGGGAGGCTTCGAGGCAGAACTGCTTGTGCCTGGTAAGGAAAACTGGATCGAAGATTTGCCGGACATTCACGAGATTCTTGACCGTGCCATCTGGAAGTTTTCTTTCCGGGCCGAAGGCGAGGCTTTCGACTAGACCTACGAATTCCGCCAAGTTCCAGGGTTGGCGCTTGATGGTAAAGTCGTCCAGAAGACCGGTGACCGATTGAAGCTCCCACCCCGTTCAGGCGATGACCGCATGGAGAAGAAGGTTGTCGCAGATGCGGAAGTCTTCAAAGGCATTGGTCCTGTCACAGGAGAGTTCTATATCTATGATCGGGATCGGGATCGGGAGGTCCGTAAACGAATGCCCAATACCCAATTGCTGGAAAAGTACCTGGATGAAGCGGGAGGAGTACGTGTCTACGGCGACGGCATCCGGGTCTATAACTATGGAGAGCAGGGAGACGACTGGCTTGGCCTCGACCTGCGCCGCGTGAACATACCGACACGGCGGATCAGCCGCAATATCATCCTGGGAGCCGTCCATCTGTCCCTGAAAGAATCGACTGGACTTGTCGAAAAGACCAACCGAGAAGACTTCGTGGACAACGAAGCCTGCCAGCAATTGTGTCGCATCGTTCTTGGCACACTTGCTGCCCTTGAGACAGAACGGCAAGACGACAAGGAGCGCATCCGCAAGCTGACGAAAAAAGCAGCAGATCCTGTATCAGCAAGGATCGAGCAGCCGATACAGGACCTGCGGCGTGAACTCAAACGACAAGGGGTACAGAACCAGTTCGAGAACTACGTTGTCAAGATTGAGAAGGATTACCAAAACATGGAGGAAACACTGCTGACTGCGGGAATGTCTAGTCTGAACTTGGCGGTGGTATTTCACGAGGTAGAGCGAGGCGTACGGGCACTCCACCAAGCCATCTCCGAAGGGGCGGATATGGAGCGTGCTGCTAATTGCTAATGGCGTACGTTCGAGGTCGCCAACAAGAAAAAGACGACGACGACGTTGCGCCACGCCAAAATCAGCCGAATCCAGCACATACTCATGTGGATGATAGCCAAGTTTATCAAGTTCTTCCTTCAATTCGCCATAGCGTGACCAGGGGCGCATGTGAATTACGCTTTCAAGAATCAGCCATCGAGGACGCAGCGCCTCTGCGTAACGGACGACCTGCATTGCCGTTGCCCGGCTTTCCTCGCTGCGCAAAGCCCCTCCCTTGGCACAGGTGTGGTTGGTGCATTCCGGTGAGGCGAGTAGAAGATCAATATCGCCAATTTCCGGTTTCAGTGAACCAGGATCAAGATTTTCGAGGCAATCAGAAATGACCTGAGCACCAGGGAAATTATCAGCAAATGTTCTTGTGGCAAGAGTACACACATCAACGCCAGCAACGATTTCCGCTCCGGCTGCCCGTGCTCCAGCGCTGCTGCCGCCAGCGCCACAAAACATGTCGAATGCTCGTATCATTGTCCCACAATAGCCATTGCCGACCCCATCCTGGCCGAAACCGTTTCCTTCCGCTGTGGAGAGGGTTCTTCGCAGTGAGTGGCTGCGGCCAGCCTGGACCTGACAGCCGCCTCATCCTTGATTTCACATTCCCAGATGACAAGGACACGCCAACCGAGGGCCTGCAAGGCCGCTTGCTGGTGTGCATCGCGGGCAACACCGGACTCAAATTTTTCCGTCCAGAATTCGATGCGTGATTTTGGCGTATACGCATACTTGCATCCCTGGTGCCGATGCCAGAAGCATCCATGGACAAAAATGACCAAATGGTGTTTTGGGAACACCAGATACGGACACCCGGGGAGATCCTTGCGGTGTATGCGGAACCGCAGCCCCATCCGGTGAGCAATGCGGCGGACGGCCAGTTCGGGCGTGGTGTTGCGTCCGCCTATGCGTGCCATTATCGTGCTTCGTCGTTTGGTGTCCACGATGTCGGTCATGGTGCGTCCTCCAACAATCGACATATCAGGGAAGATAACAATGCTGAAGAGAATTTGCTGTTATGCGTTATTCGCTCGCCGATAGTCTCCGCAGCTCTTGCAATCGTCGCAAAGCGTTGTTGAATTGCGAGTGGAGGCGTCGGGATCATCAGGTCACCATATTCTTTTGCGTTGACGTTGGGTTGAGCAGCAATGCGTTGCTTGTTTTGAAGCCATCTGGCGTATGCGGAGGTTTGAGTAAATCGAAACGCAAACTCAGGATGAACCTTGCTAGTGTCTAAGCGAAAGCGGATAAGGTAGCCCGCGAAAACGCACAAACCGTCCTTTGGCCGGTAAAGGTAAGATTTCCCGACCGTCGCACCACTTCGCGCAAAGAGCAAATCACCTTCGCAGAGTTGATACGCATCATGGCTCAAGAAGTCAACTCCTACCGATTTGTCTGAGAGAATTCCGGATTCCTTAATATCGGTGATTCGTATATATCTTGGCTGGCCCTTAACAAGAGTGATTGAACGGGCGTTGACTCCATACTGAGGTCGATATTTTGAAAGATCACACAACTTGAAAGAGGGCCAGCCCATCGGGTTGGTAGCCGGATCCCCAAACATCTTGACGAACAGCGCAGGAATGAATTCCTGCAACCGTCCCTGTGCCTGCGCCCGCAGCCGCTCGATCTTCGCTGCCCGGCTCAGGATGCTGACGATCCGCCGCTGTTCAGCAAGTGGGGGGAGGGGAATATGGAATCCTTTGAGGGTAGACTTCGGAAGCTCCCTGAATGTGGTGCCTCCAGCGAGTTGAATCAAACTCTCGCGCTGGTGTCGAAGCCAATATGCAAGGTATTCAGGCAGCACATATTCGCTACATATGAGGTTGGCGAAGCCTTGGTTGGTCGCCATTGGCTGAGTTGCAATCGCCGTGTAACCAATTGTGGCTCGGCTTGTCATCAATACTGTCCCGGCGGGTATCAGCCGGGCACTGCTCTCGCGCAGTCCAACCTCGGTGATTGATTCCTTTGTTTGTTCAACAAAGAGCGAGTCGAGTGAAGTTACATCTGTCAGGGTAGCCCAAGGTATCGGGCCACCAAAATAAGCTTCATTGCTTCGCCGGGGAGTTCCACCCCCAACAATAGTACAGACCTCTGCGAGAGGGACTTGTGCATACGGGCTCATTCTTGTACCACCCCCCGCACGGCCTCAACCAACTCATCAACTTCCCCCAGAATTTCCATCTCGATGCCCCGCAATTCCTCCAGAATTTCCAGCGGGTCGCGCTGCTCAACTGTCCCACAGCTCCGTGGCCGGTAGCGGTTGGCGCTCAGGTTGAAGTCGGCAGCACGGATGGCCTCCACCTTGGCAAACCACCAGTTTTCAGTCCAATCCCCGGATGGATCACGGTTTTGCCATGCCGTCCACCGCGCTTCACGGTCGCGGAACGCATCGACCAGGCCGGGCAGGTCGTCCTCGTTGATCGGTTGATCATGGTTGGCATCCAGCTTGAAGCCGTCGTTCTCGGCGTGCAGGAACATCACCCGTCGGGTTGCCCCGCCCTTGCGGAACACCAGTACCGAGGTCTTGACGCCGGAATAGGGATTGAACACGCCCCCCGGCAACGACAACACCGCCTCCACCCGGTTGTTCTCCATCAGCTTGCGGCGCAGTTCCCTGTGGGCCTCGCTGGAGCCGAACAGCACACCCTCGGGCACCACCACACCGCAGCGCCCGCCCTCTTTCAGATGGTTGAGCATGTATTGCAGGAACAACAGTTCGGTCTTGGCCGTGCGCCCCCACCTTGACCCCCTCGACGATGCGGTCCTTGTCCACCCGCCCGGAAAAGGGGGGATTGGCAAGGATCACGTCAAAACCTGCTGTTGGCAGGCCAAGGTCCGCTTTCGTTGCGCGGTCGAGGGAGCGGGTCAGGGCGTTGCGCCGCAGGATGCGCACGTGATCCAGACCCCGCAGGGTGAGGTTCATGGTGGCCAGGCGAACCATCTGCGGGTCCACGTCGGCGCCGTGAAACGTCCGCTCCTGTAACGCCTTGATCGCGTCCTGGCTCAGCTTGTCACCCAGACCACGCTTCACAGTCTTGCCGTCCACATCCAACTCCTCAACCCCGGCGGGCGACGAGTTGGCCAGCCGGACATGGTCCCATGCGCCCAACAGGAACCCCGCCGTACCTGCTGCCGGATCAAAAATCGTCTCCCCGATCCGTGGATCCACGAGGCGGACCAGAGCACGGATCACGTGGCGCGGCGTGCGGAACTGGCCCAGTTCACCCGCTGTCCTGATCTGGCGCAGCACGTGCTCGAACAGGTCGCCCTTGGTATCTGCATCCACTCTGTCCAGGCGCAGGTCGTTCAACTGGCTGACAACCTGGGTGAGCACGGTGGGCTCGTCAATCACCAGCCGGGCGCCGTCCATGAAGTCGGTGGCGCCGTTTGCCGAGATTTCCCTGTGAAACGCGAAGACCTCCTCCCGCACCCAGGAGACCAGCCGCTCGCCGTTCAGCACGTTCGCCCAGAAGGACCAGCGCAGAAACTCGTACGGCACCGTATCGGCACCGGGCTGGTGGGCGTTGCGCGGGTCACGCAGGCGCCATTGACCCTCGAAGACGCTGGTGTATGGTGCAGCCCCTGGCCGTTGGGCAGCACGCACCCGGGCGGTGTCCGCCGCCTCGTACATGTAGAAGTAGATCAGGAAGCTGAGCTGTTCAGCGTTCTGGGCCGGGTTCGGGTGGCCGCCACCGAAGAGGTGGTCGCGGATGCGGTTGATGCCGCGCCGGAGTTCGGGGGGCATGGGCATGGCGTTATTGTTCCCCCGCGTTTGCAGCCTGGTCGGTCGTCTCCGGTTGCCCGCACACCACGGCATTGATCCCGGCAATCAGCTTGCCAAGGGCATCCGCGCCGCCGAACACACGCCGTGCCTGGTCGTAACCGCCCAGTGCGTTGAGAGGATGCTCGTCAAAACTCCATTCCCCGAAACCGTCCATGTTCATGGCGTCGGCCTGCACCCGGCTTCCAATCAGCTCCACCCAGCGGGCCTCGTGTTCGGACGAGCGCACGATGCGGCCGTGTTCATCAAGCGTGAGCCAGTCGCGGCTCAGTGGATCGATATGGTCGTCAACATCAAGGGTCAGCAGCATCCCGGGTTCCCCCAGGCCGGGGGAATGACTGGAAGTCGCAATCGGGCTGCCGTCGATGCCGTCTTCGTTGTCGCCGTGCAGATCCGTTACGCCTGCAAAGTCAAAGATCGTAAACTTTTCCTTCCCGATGTAGGGCGCTTGGCGTGTGCCCCGTCCGCGCATTTGCCGGTAGAGGATAGTGCTCCGCGTGAACCGTGCCATGACCAGGTTCACCACTTCCGGACAGTCGAAACCGGTATCCAGCATGTTGACGCTGACCAGGATGGCCAGATGGTCCTCTTCCTTGAAGCGCTTGATGACCGCGCTCGCGTCAGGAGCAGGGCCGCCGCCCATGTCGCTCACAACGAAGTCGGCGTAGCGCACAGTGGGGCGAGGTTTCAGGTCTACAAAATGACTGTCAAACATCTGCGCCAGCGTTTCTGCATGGCGGCGGATCACCGCGAACACGATGGGCTTTCCCAGTGAATGCCCAGTCACCAGGGCCTGGTCACGGAACTCACGCACCAGAGCACGGTTGCGCTCGGGGATGGTGAACTTGCGCTCCAGTGACTGCGGGTCCACGGTGATCGTGTCAGACCTGGCAAAGAGATTCTTGAACTCGGCCCGCGTCCTCTGGTCCATGGCGCTCCAGTCCAGTTCCTCCCGCTTCACGGTGAAACCTTCTCTGGCAGCGGTCTTCACCGTCCTTGCCCTGTAAATCCGGTAGGGGACAAGGTGGGCCTCCTGGATGGCCTGGCGCAGCGTATAGCGAAAGGTTGGCTGGTCAAGCTCGAAAAATTGCAGGGTATCACGGACGAACAACCCGTCCTCGGGGTCGGGGAGCATGTCGGTGTCCGCTGTGCAGGGTGTAGCCGTGAGGCCAAGCTGGATGCCGTCGAAATGCCGCAGTGTGGCGCTCCATTTGCCGTAGATGGAGCGGTGGCATTCGTCAGTGACCACGAGATCAAAGTAGCCCGGTGACAGTCTGCGATACTCCGCAATCATGGTCTGGAGGGTCGCGATCGTGACGCGCTTTGCACGGTCGAAGCATCGGCCGGGACGGAGCACGTGACAGGGATAGTCCCGGAGATGGTCGGTAAATGCGTCCTCCTCCTGCCGCGCCAGTGCAATCCGGTCGACGAGGAACAGGACGCGGGTGATGACGCTTGCCTGGAACAGCCGCTTGATGAAGGCCGCTGCCGTGCGTGTCTTGCCGGTTCCCGTTGCCATCTCCACCAGCAGCTTGCGTCGACCGCACGAGACCTGGGCACGAGACCTGGGCTGACAGTGCGTTGATGCAGTCAATCTGGTAGTCCCGGTCCACAATTTTCCGGTCGATGTCCACCGTTGACAGATCACGGCGGAACTGGCGCACGGCGGCTCGCTGTTCAAGGTCGTCCTGCCCGTAGAAGCCGTCAATCCTGCGTGCGTGGGTATCCGTCTCGCGATCAAGGAACCAGACTTCCTCACCATTCGAGAGGAAGACGAAGGGAACACCCAGTTGCTCAGCATAGTGCCGACCCTGATCCTGGGCCGCGACAATATCAACGCTGGCGTTCTTGGCTTCCAGAGCCGCTGTTGGCCGGCCTTGCCGATCACAGAGTACGTAGTCCGCTTTCGTGCCGTCGGACAGCTTTTCCTCAAACAGAACGCTCGATCCGTCGGCCAGGTTTCAGCCCGCATCCTTGAGCAGACCGTCAATCTTGACCCGTGCGAAGGCTTCCTTCCTGTCGTTCGTGCTGGTGTGCTTCAACTGATTTCCCCCAACTCCTGGCCTTGCCCTGGAATGGCCAGATAGCGCCGCAGCCAACCCACCAGCCAATAGAACGGCAAGGTGTCCGCCAGAGCGCAGAGGAATTTGAACACGTAGCCGCTGAGGATGAGTCCCCCCAGTTGGGGCAGGACGGGCTGGCTGGAGTCCAGGGGCAGCACGTCACTGCTCAGGTGGGTGATGATCACCACGGCGCTGGTGTCCACCAGTTGGCTCACCATGGTGGAGCCGTTGTTGCGGAGCCAGAGGTAGCGACCACGGGTGAGGCGTTTCCAGACGTGGAAGAGCCGCACGTCCGTGAACTGGGCCGTCAGATAGGCCGCCATGGAGGCCATGACAGTTCCCGCCGTCAGTCGCCGCAACTCAAAAAACAGGGGCTGGCGGTCTGCCGCGTCCACGGCGGGAAAGCCTGTGGCGGGGTCCATCTGCTCAAATCCCGGCAGCACGCCCCCAAGCCAGACAACCAGGAGAATCCAGAGGTTCACCAGCAGACCCACCCACACCAGCTGGGAGGCGCGCCGTTCTCCCCAGATCTCGCTGACGATATCCGTGCAGAGGAAGGTGACGGGATAAGGGAGAACCCCCACCGCCACCACAACGGGGAACGGTCCCAGTTGGCCCAGGTTGAGGAACCGGCTCAACCCCAGAACGTTGAGCAACCCCATGGTGCTCAGAAACAAGCCCGACAACACCAGAAATGCAAATTCGCGGCGGGCATCGAGCTGGTTGAGGGACGGCATACAGTGGGGGCGGAGCAGCGCTTCCGCCAAATGTAGGTACTGGTGAAATGAGGGCGCCATGGCCGGGCTGAGTGGTTTTCTCGTGCTGGACAAGCCTGCAGGGTGTACCTCCCATGACTGCGTGTCCCTGCTGAGGCGCCGCCTGGGGCTGCGGCGTATTGGCCATGGGGGCACCCTGGATCCGGGGGTCACCGGTGTGCTGCCCATGGCGGTGGGCAGCGCTACCCGCCTCCTGCCCTACCTCAACGGCGATAAGGCCTATGAGGGAACCATCACCCTGGGCCTGCGCACCAGCACCGATGACCTGTCGGGCGCCGTACTGCAGCGGCGGCCTGTCCCTACCCTGAGCACGGTGGACCTGGAGCGGGCTTTGGCCCGCTTCCGCGGCGCCGTTCGCCAGCGCCCACCGGCTGTCTCCGCCGTCCGGGTCCATGGCGAGCGCCTCTACAACAAAGTCAGGCGAGGGGAAAGGGTGGCAGCTCCGGAGCGTCAGGTGACGGTCCACACCCTGGAGTTGCGCTGCTGGAGCCCTCCTCAACTCGCCGTCCAGGTGCGCTGCAGCGCCGGCACCTACATCCGCTCCATCGCCCGTGACCTGGGAGAAGTCCTGGGCTGTGGCGGCGCCATGGCCAGCCTGCGGCGCACGGAAGCCCTGGGGTTCAACCTGAAACAAGCCATCACCCTCCCCCGGCTGCAGGCCCATCCAGCCCCTGCAACCCTGGTGCAGGATCCCAAGCAACTCCTATTGGCCCTCCATCCCCACCATCAACTCGGTCTGGAGGAGCACAACCGCTGGCGCTGCGGCCAGGTGCTCCCCATGTCCACCGCCCTGCCGGTGGGGCACGTGGTGGTGGTGCTCAACCCGGCCGGCGCCCTGGCCGGGATGGCCGTCGTCCGGTCATCCGGACAATTGCAGCCCAAGCTGGTGTTGGATCCCCGGAGCTGAGGGCTGCAAGCTGGAACAACCGATCCCCTGGTCCACCATGCCCTGGTACATCAAAACCGAACAGTTTCGTGCTCCTGACCAGGACATGGGAGAGCATCTGGCCGCCCACCGCTGCTGGGTACGGCAGCAACAGCAGCAAGGTCGGGTGATGGTGAGTGGCTATCTGGTGGATGGCCATGGTCAACCAGGAGGCGGTGGGCTGCTGATTCTGGAAGCAGACAACTACGGGGCGGCCCTGACCTTCATCCAACAGGATCCCATGGTTCTCTCCGGCTGTGTGGAATGGCGATTGCAGGGGTGGATCCCCGTGGTGGGAGATTTGGGCCTGCGGCCTGCACAGGACCTCCTGTGAGGTGAATCTGCTCCCAATCCTCCCCACCAGGGCACTCAACCCACAGCAGCGGGTTTCTGTCGTTGCTGAAGCACCAGCGCCGCCACCAGCGCCGCCACCACCAGCAGATTCAGGAGGGCCACCAGGCCGCCCAGGGCGGAGAACACCCCCAGCCGCACCTTGGCTTTGAGAAGGAGGCCCAGCAGCAGGACAATGGTGAGCTTCAGTTTCAACAGCAGAGCCTGATTGAGCAGGCAGAACAAGGGGGCCATGATGCCAAATGGACGAGATGTCATTCTGGCAAGGCGGGCCTGGACCTGGGGCTGCTGTTCTGCCATCCTCCTGGCTGCAGCCATCGTCTTCTGGCGATGAGTCCCGACCCTAGAGTTTCAGGCCCAGGCCCAACTCGAATTGGTGTGATCGGTGTGATTGGTCTCCTGTGCGCAAGGTGTAATCCAGGCGCGCCTCCATGTTCTCTTGGACACTGGCCACAGCGCCCACACCCAGAACGGCGGCGTCGACAGAAGGCGTCAAGCCATCCAGGGAGAAGCCGGCCCCGGGCATACTGTTCACCCCCGCAGAGACCCGAACGGGATCCGTCTGCAACTCCCGTTCATAGCCAATCCGTGCATAGGGACGGATGGGAACCCCCCGGAAGTTGTGCGCCGCCTCTATACCATAACCACCCCGCAAGATCAGAGAGTAGCGACTGAACTCGGCAAAGTTCATGGCTGTGGAGCGGCTGCCCTCTTCCCGGTAGTCGTCCGTGTGTTGGTTCATCCAACCCAGCCCGGCCGAGAGGCCGTGGCGGAAGCGATTCCCGTCACTGGGCAGTGTGTAGTCCAGATCGACGTTGGCGCCAAAATGGCTGACGGTGGTGCCCCCCTTCTCCGTGCGTTCTGCCGGGCCCAGCATGATGTTGCGCGCAATGGCAACGCCCGTTCTGCCAAAAGCCAAGCCGCCCTTCAACTGCAGGGGTCCGCGCTGCCATCGACCATCCAACGACCACAGGGCTGCTGCGCTATCCAGGGTTGCGCCCCGGGTTGTGTTGTGGTGGTTGCCAAAGCTGACAGCTGCGCCAACGCTGACGCCAGCAGACCAATCGCGGTTGATTCCCAGGGTGACCACGTCCAGGTCTGCGGAATTGCTCCCAATGGTGGGCAAGACCTCTTGATCCTCCTGGGCGAGAGCGCCAGCAGACCAGAGCTGCAGGTTGGTTCCGGGCAACTGGATCCTCATGGATCCTTGTTGGGCGACGGCATCGCGATGCACTCTGGCCACACTCAGAGCACCTTCCCCAGCGAGAGACACCTGAACGGGTGCGGATATGGTGGAAGTGACAACATTGGCCAGCATTTTATGGACAGCACCGCTGGCGTGGATATTATCGGCAAATAGATAGGTATCCTTGGTGTTCGGGTTATAGGTATAGGGATAACCTTGATTGGCAGGTCCACAGGCATCATTAAAGCTAAGGCCGGGAATTGCTCTGCCTGTACAAGCAGCTTCGGTGATGTTCTGAAAACCATATTTCCCTGGCTCCCGCGTAATTTCCTCGAAAAGGCCATGAACGTCAATCGCAATTATCCCATGATCTAGTCCTGGCAGGCCATCATCAAGTGTCTGATTAAATTGCAGCGAACCATTTCTGTTAATAAGATCTTTAACTGGAATATTGACACCAGGCATGGTAGACAGCGCCCGATCAATCTGCAACACACCCGGAGTGTCGCCCAGGGGAGGCAAGTTTAGGATCACAATATTCTTGGCTCCTTTCTCTTGCAAATACTGAATCTGTCCTAAATAATCTGATGCTGCTATCTGTGCAGTTTGTTGCAAGTTGGCCAGGTCATCAGAAAATCTGGCAATAACAAATCTGGCAATAGTAGCAGACGGAATGTCATTTGCAGATGCTAGAGCTTCTCCTACTCTTGTGAGAGCCCCATCGGATCCTGCAAGATTGAGATCATTTCCACCACCCCAAATGACGTACAGTGCATCGGGATCCGCCTTGCCTCCATTGGGGGAACTGAAATACCGTCCCATCTGACCGCCTATGGATAGAAATTGATCGCTTTGCGAAAGAGACGGAAGATCTCTGGTAATACGAGCACCGCCAAGGGCGTAGTTTGTACCACCACTTTCAGTGGGCTTATATTGACCAGAATCTTTATAGAATTGCTCAAGATACTGTGTCCAGACCCAGTCAGGATTGGTGGAGAAATTGGTGCCGTCAGGGTAGCGAAGGTTTGCCGGCAATTGCTGATTCTGGAGATGGGCCGCATTGCCTGGATCACTGCTGCTATCGCCAAACACAACAACAGAATCAAAACTTTGCGCCTGAGCAGCCCCCACCATCGCCCAGCTCACAAACAGCAGGGAGGCGGCCCATTGACGCAGACCCTGCGCCAGGGTTGATCCATCCAGAGCCTGTGCCCTTGCTGAGTCCCTGGGACCGTATCCTCTGCCAGTGGTCTTCATGATGCCTGCATCGCTCTCAGCCCCTGGCTTGGCACGCTTCCGGTCGGTGGGGGGATGAAGCCCCTGGCTTGCTTCTGATGGATCTGGGCGATGTTGGCTGGGGTACTGGACCATGGTGGCAGCAAGGTTGCCAAGCAATGGTACACTACCTACGATTGCGTGGAATGATGCTTCTCTATCCATCCAGGGTCTTCAGAAAATCCTGATGTGAGTTGTTCCTCGTATCGTTTCCCACCAGTCTCAATAACCCGCTGTTGCCTGCACAGGGGCGTATCTTAAGATAAAAACAAGATTCTAGAAATACAGGGAATTATTTTGTGGTTACTATGCAAGTGGGACTCAAACGGTGCCTCTGATCTGAACAAGTGTTGGAAGAGCTGCGATGAAGGCAGTTGATGGCACTTGAAAGGAATCTCCTGAGATGAGGAGCATGGAGAGGAGCTTTGCCGACCTTGCGTACGAAGCGAAGGAGAGAAAAACCAGGAGGGAGCTGGTTCTGAAGAGGACGGAGGAGTTGCTTCCATGGGATCGTCTGGTGGAGGAGATCAGGCCGTACTGCCCCCAAGCTGGTAACGGTAGAGCGCCCTACTTGTTAGATGACACACTGCGAGTGCATTGCATTCAACTGTTCCATAATCTCAGTGATTCGGCAATGGAGGACCTGCTCCATGAAGTGGAGAGCGTGCGACGCTTTACCGGTACCCGCCTGGGGAAGGTGTCAGACAAGACGACGATTCTCAACTTCCACCATCGACTGGAGCGTCATGGACCGGGCAATGTGCTATTCGAGACCATCAAAGAGCATCTGGCTGATCAAGGTCTGGTACTCAAGGAAGGAACAATGATGGATGCCAGCATCGTTGCGGCGCGAACATCGAGGAAGAACCACAAAGGAGAGCGTGATCCTGAGATGAAGTGACCAAGGAGGGAACCAGCGACACTTCGGCAGGAAGCTGCCTATGGGGTGGATGATCCAAGCGGTCTGATGCATGGCTTGGCGACCACTTCAGCCAACGTGCAGGTTGTGTCTCGAAGACGGTGGAAATTGCCAGGAGAGCGTTTTCCGGGCAAGGTGATTTTGCTGAATCCGGCAGCCAGGTCAAGCAATGCCAACCAATTGATCTTTCTCTCCCTCATTAGGACGGATGGGGATCAGCGGGCGACCAAGTGGCATGAGCAGGCTCCTTGGCCCTTCCCCACCGCGTGATTGAGCCCTCCTCCAGAGCTTGAAGAAACAGGCGTGAAGAGTCAGGATGGGTTAGCGGCATAAGGGTTGGAGAGAGGCCATCAAGAGGGGAGGATTTCCCTGTTGTCCTCTGCCTGAATGGAGGACCGGATTCCTGGGAAGCAACCACTGCGGCGGATACGATCACTGTCCAATGAGGCGGCGCTGTGCTGCAAGCCATCTACAGCCTGCGCTGCGAACGACCCTTGTTGGAAAACTTGGGTGACAATATGTTGTCGCGGTGGTTTGTGGGACTGGGAGCCGATGATCCCGTCTGGGGTCAGAGCAGCTTCGGTAAAAACCGGGACGACAGAAGGGACACTGCTGCAGGCCTGGCCTGGGCATTCCACGGCTCTCTCCAGCCTGTGGATGGCCAGCAAGACGCGGGCCAGGATGACGGGGCGGCCCCCCTCTCAGCAGTTTTCTCAAAGCAACGACACGGCCATGACGCCCTAGGAAAACAGGGTCGGCGGAGAATAGCTCTCAACGTCTCTCGGGGGAGCTCCCCCTTGGCCCAACCCTACGAGGGTGAGCCACCCTCAACTTGTGCCAGATGCACAGGGGACCGCCATCCCATGGGTCAGGCATGGGGCATCCACACAACATTCCTGGCAGGCAAACACCTTTAGGATGGTCATTAGCTAAAATGACAATTCATTGGCCAGCACCACGGATTTGCGGCAGACCACTTGGCTGAGCCGGATTGGACGTCTCGGGCTTGTGGCAGGACTGATAGCGGCTGGAGCATGGGTCAGCATCACGGTCTTACGGCGTCCAAGTGTCCGGGATCTTGGTCCCTATACCGTTGTGGTGCAGCAGCAGTCCTTGCGGGGGAATGTGCTGGCCACCGGCACTGTGGAACCCATTCGCCAAGTGAGCTTGAGTCCCCTGCAGCCGGGTGTTGTGGCCACCATGAACGTGGAAGAAGGGGAGCAGGTGCGAGCTGGTCAGGTTTTGGCAGTGATGGATGGCGGCGATTTGCCCATTCGAATCAAGGAACGACAAGCCCTTCTGGCCCAGGCGGAGGAAGAACTGGCCCTGCGTGAGGAAGAGTTCCTGCGTCAGAAGGGGTTGGTGGAGACAGGGGCCTTGAGCCAACTGGCCCTGAGCCAACTGGAAAGCCGCTACCGGGCACAGCGGAGTCAGGTGACGGCCAGCCAGCAGCGACTCCAGGAATTGCTGCAGGAGCAAAAAGAACTGACAGTGCAGGCCCCCTTCGATGGCCTGGTGATGGAGCGGTTTGCGGAGCCGAGAAGCTATGTGGTCCCTTCAGGGGGGGACGCTGGAAATACCAGTGGCGCCAACAAGACATCTCTGCTCACCCTCGGTACTGGCTACCAGGTTGTAGCTGCCCTGCCCGATAACGAGATTGGTCGCCTCCAGTTGAACCAGGAGGCCATGGTGGTGCTGGATGCCTTTCCGAACCAACCCTTGGAGACGCACGTGGACATCATCGCTCCCCGGTCCCAGGTGAGCGACAACGTGATCACCTTTGACGTGATCCTGAAGCTTTTGGTCGAGAACTCCTGGCTACGGTATGGAATGAGCGGGGACGTGCAATTCTTCACCGAGGAACTCTCTCCCACCCCGGTGGTGCCTACTGTTGCCGTTGTCACACGTTCTGGCCAATCGGGGGTTTATGTGGTGGGCAGGGATGACCAACCCACCTTCCGCTCCATCGCCCTGGGATACTCCAGCGGTAGCAACATCCAGGTGTTGGATGGGCTTGAACTGGGTGAGCGTGTGTTTATCGACTGGCCCTCCTGGGCCCGCCAGCCCAGGGAAAGAAACTAAAACCAAACTGAAGCTGGCGGACCGAAGGGACCTTAGCCGGTGACGCGGATCGTGCGAACGCGACCGCCACGGCGCTGAATACTCCGCAACTGCCGACTCAGGTTGGCAAACTGAACCTGGACCGCCTGAGCAGCACAACGATTGGTGGCGCTGTTCCCGGGCAGGTCGTAGGTGACCTCGTAGCGGGTGATGCGGTTGTCGTACTGGTTGTTGGTTGTCCGAGGCGGGTTGGCCTTGGCGGGCAACTTGGCAGCAATCTGACGCACCTGGGCCATGGCCGGTGCTCTATCGCTGCTGGCCCGACCACGGTTCAGGTTCAGGGTGAGGAGGTAATCCCTGTTGCCCTGGAATTGGCTGCTGTCAACCCGTGGAGAGGGAACGTTGTTTTCCCCAAAAGCGCTGCTGTATTCCTCGCTATCAATGTAGGAGAGGATTTCAGCATCGTAACCGTGGGTGTTGTAGATGAGCACATGCTCAGCAATCTCTTGCTGGCTTCGAGGTGAACGCCCCAGGAAGTGCTTGAAGTTCAGCTCAATGAACCGATACGGACTGTTGTTGGTGAAGAACAGATTCCTGTAGGTCTCTGAAAGACCAACTGCGATGACGAATTCACGGACTGTGATGCTGCCATTGCGCAACTGGGATTCAGCCTTTTTACAACGCTCAAAGCTGTTGATGTGAGCGTTGCCCAGAACTTGACGGTAGGTTGCGGTGACCACATCCTGGAGTTCTGTGTCCGAGGGACTCTTAAACAGCTCTGTGTTTAATTCGTCAGCAAGCCAAAGGGGCATGATGTTTGAGGGAGTAAGTGGAAAGGCTGCACCCAGCGGGAGCCATGGTGCAGTGAGAAGTCGCCAGAGGAGATCAGTTGATCTCCGTAAGGCTGACAATCCGGCCACTGTCGCGATGGATGAACGCCAGTTGGCTGGTGATGTTGTCACCAGCCACCACATAGGTGGTGGTGGCGAGGCGACGACGGCTGCCGGCACGCTGGCTGCGAACAACAATGCGGAAGCGCTTGCTGGGCGCATCAGCGGAGCCGCTGCTGGCGGTGCTGCGGGTGACAATGGCCAGGCTGGAGGCTCCAGCAATGGTGTTGACCGTACCGGAATCACTGCACGCACGATCACTGCCAGCATAGCCGGGTACCAATGCCAGAGTGCGATTGAAGTTGGCTTGACTGCGGCCATCTCCACTACTCACACCCCGCAGATAGGGCACCACATCGCCTCCAAACACATCATTATACTCATCACTGTCCACTAACCAATCAATGGCGGCATTGTAGCCAGCGGTGATCACCCGGTTCAATTGAGCCCCCATTTCAGCTTGGTTTTCTGGACTGCGGCCCAAGATATGCTTGTAGTTGACTTCCACAAACCGATAGGGCGCCATTGTTTCGAAGAAACGGCCACGGTAGAGGGGTGTTTTGCACAGTCCACGAACAAACTCCTGCACACTGAGCCTTCTACTGAGGAATTGGGATTCCAGTGCTTGAGGCCGCTCTGTCTCCATCAGATGGGGATTTCCCATCACGTGACGATAAAGCTGCCGCAGCAGTGTGGCTTTATCCATAGCGGTGTCCTTTTCTTGGCGCACATAGTGAGGCTGGACCCGCTCGCCTACGCCAAAGCCACCGTAGGGACTGCTGGCCAGGGGAACGGACTGGGGACCCTTGGTGACGCGGGCAAAGCCGAAAAGCTTTGCCAGGGGACGTCCCTGACTGGGCAGCGGAATGGAATAATTGGGGTAGCCCAGCAGTTCGGCAATGGTACGGCTGCCGCGTCCCATGGACAAGTCGCTGGCGGCGGCGCCACCACGGAGGCGGAAGGTTTTGTTAAAGGTGTCTTGGGCAAATCCTGTCAAGCTGTTGATGGAGCGCAAGTAGGGGACAATGTCATCCCCGAACACATCCTGGTACTCGTCACTATTGACGTAGCTGCTGATTTCTGCTGCGTAGCCCTGCTCCCGCAGCAGCTTCACATGGGTGCTCACTTCCGCTTCGCTGGCGGGAGGACGGCCCAGGAAATGCTTGCAGTTAAGTTCCACAAAGCGGTGGGGGCTGGTGGAGTCCAGGAAGAACCGCTGATAGGTGCTGGATTGCCCTAGCGCTTCCACAAAGCCCTTCACCGTCAAGTTACCGCGGCGTAGCTGGGATTCGGCGCTGCTGACGCGATCGACCTCAAAGAGGCCAATGCCACCAAACACCTGACGATAGGCGCTGTTGATGACCGCATCCAGATTATCGCCGCTGGGGCTCAGGCAGACCGGGTCTTGGTCCAGGTCGCGCGCTACACCGAAAGAGTACTTCTGGGTACGGTAATCGGAGAGGCTGTTGGTGGTGATCATGGTGGCAGGTGGGAGGAAGTGCTGGATGGTTGCGACGCTAAAGACGTTAAAGACGCAAAAGGAAAAAAGGAGTCAGCTCACCGGTGTAATACTGGCAATCTTGCCCCACTCCTGGTGGATGCGCCGGAACTGCTCGGAGAGCTTGGCAAAGGGGACGTAGAAAACCTGATTGCTCTTGCGGTAGCGGGAGATTTTGGCAACGCCCGGGGCGCTGTAGCCCGTGACTTCCACGCGAAACACCTTGCCTTCGTCACCTGCGCCAGCACCAAGGCGAGACTGGGGCTCGTTGAGTCGATTGGTGGGACGGAAGCTAAATCCTTGGCCATTACCGTTGACGCCTGAAGGAGTCACAATCGGCAAAGGTCGATTTAGATAAGCTGCGCGACCCAACTTGGAGTCTATACCTGCTAGATCTCCCTTGAGGTCACTGCTGCAAGCGCCACGGGTAAGTTGGAACATCCAGGTGAACTCTTGCATACTCTTTCCTGGCTCGGACTTCCAACCATTGAGATAGGGAACTGTATCTTCGCCAAAGCGTTTTTGATATTCTTCGCTGTCGATGAAGGAATTAATATCTGCATCGTATCCTTTGCTGTCCAGACGGTTGGCATGCTCACGCATCTCGGCAAAAGAGTCAGGGGACCGGCCCAGCAAATGTTTAAAAGTTAGCTCAATGTAGCGATAGCGATTACAAGAATCGAAGAACCGACTACGATAGAGATAGCTTTTGGCCAGGGTGCGCACAAATTCGCGCATGCTGATACGACCTAGCTTAAACTGCGACTCAGCAACAATCTGTCGCTCGCTCTCCATGACATAAGAATTCCCAAGCACCTGTCGATAAGCAGCAGAAAGGAGGTTTTCACGCTCTTCATTGCTACTGGCCTGGTACTGTTGTTGGGGAGAAGTCGATTCGAAGCGTTCGACACCAAGAAGAGAGGCTGGACCAAAGGTCATGGAAGGAGAGCCGTGTTGTGAGATCGGAAGCTGGCCGCTTTAAGGACAGTGGTGAAATTTTAGGGCCAAGTTTTAGCGCCACGGAAAACATGGCTAAACTGTTACGAAACCTGGGGGAGACGCTAGGTTGAACTTCCCCCCCCCAGGTTTCGCCTCCTGGTAGCCGGATCAGCCCAAGGAGTTGGCCACGTAGTCGAGGGCAGCGTTGTACTCTGCCAGAGCCTGGGCGCTCATGTCACGGGGAGCACAGCCGCGGTTGCGCAGGGTGTTGAGTCCATAGACATAGGTGGCGGCATCGATGCTGAGGGCTGCATAGACCTCCTTGGCGCCGTTAATGGCCAGTTCATCAAGAGGGCCAGTGCCACCGGTGACCAAAGCGTAGTTGATCAGACGCAGGTAGTGAACAAAGTCACGCTTGCACTTGTCCTTACCTTCGGTGTCACAGACCCGGGGCTGACGGCCCAGGTTGCCTTGGGGGTTGACCTTGTAGACCGCGTCAACTGCTTCTTGGGCCACGGCATCGTAGTTGGAGGCCAGCTTTTCGGCAGCTTCCATGCGGGCAGCGGCACGCTCCAGGGAGCCGCGGACAGACTCCAGATCAGAAGCGCTGGGGAAACGAGCAGCGTTATCTGCTGCTGCAATCACTGTGGTGATGGTGGATTTCATCGCAAAAGCGTAGGAAGGTTGTGAGCGTCGGAAATGCAGCTGTGGCAGTGCCTTCAGCTGATGGACGTGGAGACGGCGTCAAAGTAGCTGGCAGCTTCAGAGGCCAGTGCAGAGCAGTCGCCCTTTGCTGTAGTGCCCAGGTTGATGGTGTTGTTGGTCGCCTGGGGACCACGGTCACCGTTGGTCCCGTTAATGTGGGCCACAGCGCAGGCCTTCATGATGGCCACGGCACGAGCCACGGAGCCCGTGGGAACACCCAGAGCCGCATAGGTTTCCTTCAGACCATTGAGGCAGCGGTCCTGGAGAACAGAGCCGTCGCCAGCCAGAAGGGCGTAAGCCACATAACGCAGCACGATCTCCCCATCCCGCAGGCAAGCGGCCATGCGGCGATTGGAGTAGCAGTTGCCGCCGGGGGATGTGAGGCCAGGATTCTCACAAATCATGCCGGCCACTGAATCGGTGACGATGCAAGAAGCGGATGTGGAGATGGCCTTGACGGCGTCCAGGCGCTTGTTGCCTTCTGCAACAAAGGTCTTCAGCGCGGCGAGTTGACCGCCACCAATAAAGGAACCACTTGCATCAGCAGCGGTAGCGGCGCGGGAAAAGGCGTCTAGCATGAGAAAGGGACTTCTTTCAAGACGTGAGGGGCATGCCCTTGGAAGCAGAGGTGGCTTCGGCGGACATCGTTCACAACTATCTATCAGGCTCTTCCCCTGAGGTCGGCCACCTGCCCAAGGCCACATAAAAGTTCACCGAAACAAAATCGTCACTCTTCCACAAGGGAATTGTCACGTACGGGTGTCTCTTACACGCTACTGGACCACCAGCCAGGCAGGAAGGCCGATCACGCCTGCGGCCACCACAATGGCCACAGGATCCAAAAGACCAGCGACCAGGGCAACGGGAACGGCTGCGGTACCCAGCAGGACCGCCAGCCAACGGGCCATGCGGGCCATGCGGGAATGCCCCAGCCGTTGTAGTCGTCAAGTGGCTCCAGCCAGGGGAAGTCCAGCCAGAGCAGTAGGCCAGAGGGGACAACCACGCCATCAGCGGTGGGATCTGTGTGACGCAGAAGGGCACATCAAAGGAATGCTGGCTGGGTACCAGCCCAGGGTCAGCGGTTTGGATGCCACAGCAAGAAGGGAAATGAAGGGCGGTCACCGCAGAGAAGAGCCTGTACCGGGTTTGGGCACGGCGCGCTGATCCACCTGGGCCAAAGACACCGGTGCAGAAGCGGAGATGGTGGCAATCACCAGACTGGCCAACATCCTGTTGGCTGTACCGCTTGAGCGTACCGCTGGGGTAAGCGGTATCGGTAAACAGGTCAGTCGCATTGGCGCCTTGCCCACAGGTATGGAGATGGCCGCACCTGTCGTGAGCAGGCTCACAGGCATCGTTAAAAAATGGCAGCTCAGAAAATCCTGAACTGAAGTATAGATGTCTGGCGACACGCTGCTTGGGAGATATTTGTAAACTCATCATTCTCTAGACCGCTTGCAATGTCCTCAACAAATTATAAACATCAATAACAATAATACCATGATCCAACCCCTTAAGGCCATCGGCAAGTGTTTGATTAAACTCATCGACAGCATTTCCATTGGAAACACTGGAAATCCCCCTCTGTCCCAGTCCCGACCTTTTGAAAAGCCTTGCTGTGACAGGGGAGTCAGAATCCTACATGGACTCGCTTCGAGGTTTTCCAGTGTTTCCTGTTGATGAGAGTGCTGACGCTGCCCAGCTTTGGGTCGCCTGAAACCAAACTTGCAATTAGGGTCCCAAGACCAGCCAGATGATGGGGCAGCAGTTTAGAGACCTGTCTAACGCCA
Organism: Candidatus Synechococcus spongiarum SP3; assembly: GCA_001007665.1. Classification (GTDB taxonomy): domain Bacteria; phylum Cyanobacteriota; class Cyanobacteriia; order PCC-6307; family Cyanobiaceae; genus Synechococcus_B; species Synechococcus_B spongiarum_B. The sequence continues at coordinate 27,496 of JXQG01000024.1, forward strand.
GGAGCAAGGCCCGGAGGAGACAGATTGAGAATGACAATATTCTCTGCGCCTTGATCCTGTAAAAATTTCATTTACTCCAAGTAATCTAAGGAACCTCTGAATTGGCCTTCAAAAGTGTGCCATACAGGATTTTGCATGGCCATGGGCGGGGTA
>JXQG01000025.1 GCA_001007665.1 Candidatus Synechococcus spongiarum SP3
TCAGAAGCACGCTCCTCTGGTGACCACAGCACCGGGGAGACGGTAAGGAAGGCGCTGCCTCCCTCTCCCACCGATCGCTCCCGTCGCCGCGCCCTGGATAAGACCCTCGTGTCTCAAGCTGGGCTCATGCCATAGCCGCTGGCAGGGAGCAAGCGCCAGGCTCCAGAGCCGTCCAGCTCCAGAACGTTGTCGTGAAACTCGGTGAGCGTGGGGCGGTGGCCTACACTGATGAAGGCAATGTTGCGCTCCGCCAACAAGTTGTAGAGGTGCCGTTCCGTCTTCACGTCCACCGCACTGGTGGCTTCGTCCAGAACCACGTAACGGGGGGAATTGAGCAGAAGACGGCCAAACGCCAGACGTTGCTGTTCTCCCAGGGAGAGCAGCCGTGGCCAGTCCTGCTTCACGTTGAAATCGGGATAGCGCTGCACCAGGGCTCCCAGATTCACCAACGCCAGCACGGATCTCAGGTGGTCGTCGGAAAACAGGGCCGGATCCGGCTGCTGGGGATAGCAAAGCTGCTCCCGAAGGGTCCCCAGGGTCATGTAGGGCTTTTGGGGAATGAACAACAGTTCCCCCGGCTGGGGAGATGCCACCGTCCCCTCCCTGGGACTCCACAGGCCGCTGACCATGCGCAGCAGGGAGGTTTTGCCGCAGCCGGACGGTCCCACCACCAGGAGGTGATCATCATCACCCACGCTGAGATTGAGATCTTCAATCAGGACGCGATTGGTCTGGGGCGTGGCCAGGGTGGCATGGCGCACCACAAGGCCGTCTCCGCTGGGAATCGCTTGCCGGGCCGCACGGGATTCCTGCATTGCCTCTTCGATGTTGGTTTGAAAGCCGGCAAGACGGCCGATGGATGCGGAAAAACGGGCCAGGGCTTCGATGTTGGCAATAATGAAGAAAAGGGAGCCTTCCACCAGGCTGAACGCCACATTCGCCTGGGCAAAACCGCCATAGTCCATCTCCCCACTCAAAATCGGGCCAATGAGAATCAGATAGGGGATAAAGTTAGATCCATAGACGCTTGAGCGTTGAATGACCCGGATGATAGTTTGCCAGATGATCAGCAGGTTAAAGTTCTTGACCACGATCCCGAGGCGGCGTTCCGCTTCCTCCTGCTCCTGCTGTTCACCACGATAAAAAGCAATGGATTCGGCATTATCGCGCACATGGACCAGTCCGTAACGGAAGTCGGCCTCATAACGCAGTTGATTGAAAGTGAGCTTGACCAGTTTTCGGCCAGAAATAATCAGGATCGCGGAAGAGATAAAAGCATAGATAAATAAAGCCAGTGTCAAACCTGTACTGATGCTCCAGAGAATGAGAATGTTTAATAGAAATGTCAGAATGGAATCAAAAATACTTAAAGTAAAGTCAAGCGTTTGCACTGTAAAATCTCTCGTGTCATCTGCAATTCTCTGATCCGGATTGTCAATATCCGTGGCTTGTTCGTCGTTGGGATTAATCCGATAATAGGCGCGATCCGTCATGTAGTCCGTGACCAGGCCTTTGGAAAGCCACTCTCGCCAAAGAATGCCCAGTTTCGCTGTGAAAAAGAATTGAGACGTGCGAATAGGCAGCGCCACAATGAAGCAGATGCCGTAGATCCATAGATTCCTGTAACTGGCCTCACCATCCCGAGCAATGAGAGCGTTGGTGAGGTCCCGGGCAATGAAGGTGATTCCCGCATTGATGCCGTTCACCGCCAGGAGCATGAAGATAATGACCCCCAACAACAACCAGGGCAACCAGCGCCGCCGTCGCAGTTGACGCCTCAGGGCAAAGAAGGACAGGCACCCAACCGCAAACAGTCCACAGAACAGCACGCCCCACCGACTGGACCAGATGGCGCTGAGGGACCCTTCCACGCCACCCAGATAGGTGTCCGTCAGTTGGGGAAGGATGCCGTGGATCGCAGCCATGAGGGCTGTCAGCAAAAACAGCACCACACCGCCGACACAGAAAATCAAGGCCGCCAGCAGGCCGAGAAACTGCCAGCCGTTGGTCTCCTCCAGGGGAAGGAAGTAGGGTTGGGTCAGGCGGTGCAGCTTGCGGGTGAGATTGAGAAAGTTGCTGAACTGGCGCCGCAACAAGAGGATGAAAGGCATGAGCAAGGAGCGCACAGGTAGGATGTTTGACCCCCACAGGGAGGGTCTGTTGAGGGAAGCGTGGGCAAGCCGGCCTATCCCGGCGGCCAGGTGAGGGGACGGCCCCCCATCACGTGGACATGCAAATGGAAAACAGTCTGGCCGGCTTCGGCGCCGGTGTTGATGACCGCTCGCCACCCCTCCAGCTTTTCCTGGCGCGCCACGTGGGCAGCCTTCAGCAACAGGTGACCCAGTAACGCAGCAGACTCCGCCGGCGCTGTGGCCAGGCTCTCGATAGGCTCCCTGGGAACGACCAGCACATGGACAGGGGCCTGGGGGCTGATGTCCCGAAACGCCAGGCAGTGCTCGTCTTCATATAGAATGTCTGCGGGAATCTGGCGGCGAATAATTTTGCTGAAGATGGTTTCAGCCACAGGACCAGAAGGGGAAAGATGCAGGAGCAGCTTAGCGGAGGCCTCCCGAGCGGGATTGCTGCACCAGGTCTTGCAGACGTTCGAGGCTGGTGAACCCCGGCACCAGGGTGTTGCCCACCACAAAGGCTGGCGTACCCGTGAATCCGAGGGCGCGGGCCAGTTCATCGGAGCGCTCCAGATGGGCGTCCACCTCCGGTGCGGCCATGTCCCGCCGCAGCTTCTCCACGTCCAGGCCCAATGCTCCGGCGGTGCTGATGACGTTGGCCTCGGTCGCTGGGCCGGGAAGGCCCATCAAGGCCCAGTGGAAAGCCTGGTACCCACCCTGTTGTTGAGCGGCAAGGGAAGCCCGTGCTGCAAATCGGCTCCCCTCCCCAAGGATGGGCCACTCCCGCAACACTACCCGAACTTGATCGTCTGCCTCCAGCAGATCGTGGATTATACGGCTGCTGCGCCGACAGTAGCCGCAGTTGTAGTCGAAGAATTCCACAATGGCGACGTCCCCGTCCGGGTTGCCCAACATCGGCCCATGGGATGGATTGAACAGGGCTTCCCGGTGGGTGGCCAAGGCCGCCTGGGCTGCCTGGGCCTGTTGGGACTGCTCACGCTCCTGCAAGATGGACACCGCCTGGGCGATCACTTCGGGGTTGTCCCGAATGATCTCCAGCACCAGTTCGGGAGATTCCCGCAGGGCATCCAACGCCAGGCGTTTAATCTGCTGGTCTGTGTAGGGCTGCCCAATGGCAGGACCGGGGGCAAGGCCAACCACCAGGGAGGCAAGAAGCAGGCCGGACCCCAAGACGTTCCGCTGGAAAGCCATACGATGCTGTGCTGACGGGCAAGGAGCCTCAGCTTAGGAGGTGGCCGTGCTCCCCCGCAGGCAGCCCTTCGGGTTGCGTGGTGTTGTCCGTCCGACAGGCGGCCTCCAGCCGCGGCAGGTCGAGACCACTGAGCAGTTCAGCGGTTGAGAGACGCTGCCGCCCGTCAAGAAGACCGACGCTGGCAGCCAGGGCACCCACAACGGCCGGAGCATCCCAGCCGGCTTGCCGCAGGGCTTCGACGCCCATGGCCCCCACCCGCTTGGCAAGACGTTGCCCATGGCGATCCAGCAACAGGGGACCATGCCAGTAGCGCGGGGGCGTTCCCCCCAGCTCTTCCATCAGGGCCACCTGCACAGCCGTGGTAGGCAGCAGATCCGCACCGCGGAACACCTGGGTGATGCCCATGGCCATCTCGTCCACAGCAGTGGCCAGGTGATAGGCAATGAACCCGTCGGCGCGGCGCAGAACCACGTCTCCCACCATGGTGGGCAACCAGCCTTCCGGCGCTGGTCGAAGCATCTCCGGCACACGGCAGTGGCGATTGGGAACGCGCCAACGCCAACTGGGAAGCTTTCCCTGTTGTGGCCCCCAGTCCCGACGATTGCGGCAGGTGCCCGGATACAAGGAAGTGGCGGCGCCATGGGGTGCGGAGACGGCCGCCAACATCCGGCGACTGCAGCGGCAAGGAAAGAGCAATCCACGCCGCCGTAGACTGGATAACGCCTTGTGATAGCGCCAGCGGCGTCTGCTTTGGCGGTAAGGTCCGCAGAGTCCACAGATGTCGGGACCCTCGTCCCAGTCAAGGCCCAGCCAGCGCAGATCCTTCAGAATGGCGTCTTCTGCGCCTGACTGGAGCCGGGGATGGTCCAGGTCGTCAATCCTGAGCAGAAACGCCCCACCCTGAAGACGGCAATGGAGCCAGGCCAGAAGTGCTGTGCGCAGATTGCCCAGGTGGAGCGGACCGCTGGGTGTGGGTGCAAAACGTCCCCGAATCAGTTGGACTCAACTCCTTCCTGCACGCGGTCCTTGAACACCTTGCCAGGGGTAAACGCGGGGACGCGCTTGGCCGGGATCTGAATCGGCTCACCCGTCTTGGGATTCAGGCCTTGACGGGCCGATCGTTCACGAGACTCGAAGGATCCAAAGCCAAGGATCGACACCTTGTCCCCGCTCACGACAGAGTTGATGATGGTGTCAATGGTTGTTTCTACAACACGGGAAACATCTGCCCGCTTGAGGTCGAAATCGGAGAGTTCAGCGGCAACGCTGTTGACGAGGTCAGCCTTGTTCATTGAGAAGAAGAGAGGAAAGATGCGCTGAGCAGGGCGACGCCCAGCCGAGGCACGGTCAATTGACGCTAAGAGATTCTGCTCCCAGAAGCAATCAAAGTGCCCCAAAATCAAGTGACTTTGCGAACGCTAGGGCATGGATCTGCCGCAGCGACTGCCATGCATGGCACAATTCACCATGTTATGTTGGGGCCGCGGTCCGCAGCCTGCAGCGCCTCCAGGTTCAGTTCCGCCAAGGCGCTGGCGCCGTGGTCCACAAGCGCAGCCCCGTAGAGGTGAGCAAGACCCGTGCTGCAGGCAATCCGGCCAGGTTCGTCGGGGCCAAGCCACTGCTGCAACCGTGCCAGGCTGGCGAGCAGGCGGCCCCAATGGAAGGTGTGGGCTGTGCGCACCGGCGCCACACGGCCGTTGGGTTGTGGTTGCAGCAGGCGGCCACAGAAGAGCACACTCCGATGCCCACGCCAGTGGAGGCAGCAGGAACCAGGCGTGGGGCCAGGTGTCCAGTAGAGTGCCAGATCATGCCCCAGCTCCTGCTCTTGATCAAACGTCTGCACGGCCATGGTGGGCAGCAAATAGGCCTCCTGCTCCTGGATCCACACCTCCCAGCCCAGGTGTTGCACCAGCCGCCGCAGCGCGCCATGGGCTGTGCGATGGGTCAGAACCACCCGACCGTCTCCCTGGCGCGCCAGCAGCGCCATGTTGGCCTGGGTGATGTCTGGCGTGTCCACCAGCAGGGGGCCTGTCCGGGTGCGCAGCAACCAGGAGATCGTGCCGCGACTCTCCCGGTTGGGGGTGAAAACCCAGAGTCCCTCGGCCACCTCTTGCGGGGGGCGTCCCGCTGGCAGAGAATCGGGAGGAAACGGGTGCATGGACGTGGTGGCGATGCGGGAGCCGTGGACTTAGGGTTTAGCAGTGGCCCGGACCCGGTGTGACTCTGACTTGGCTTGGCCGTCCTGGCCCACTTGGCGCGGAAGTTGGCGCGGATGGCGTCAATTTTGCCGTGGTGGCGCCGCAGGCAACCCACATGGAGTTGCTGCTCTTTGACCACGGCGGCAGCCCCGCCCCGAGCCAGATCATTCCCCTGGGACCAGCCCATCGCAGCGGTGACGTCTGGCATGTGTTCGTGAACGGTGTTGGCGTTGGCTGCCGTTATGGATACAGGGTGTACGGCCCACAAGAAGCAGGCTTCAATCCCGCCAAGGTGTTGCTGGATCCCTGTGCCCGGGCTGTTGATGGCTGGCAAGTCTATGAGCGCCAGGCCGGCCACGGCAAGCTGCCCAACCTCAACTGCTGTCTCAAGGGTGTGGTCACGGAGCGCCATCCGTTGGACTTCACGGCAGCACCCCGGCCGCGACGGCCCTGGCGAGATACGGTCATCTATGAGCTGCATCCAGGGGGGTTTACCCGTGGGCGCGGGGCGCCTGTTCCCGTTGAGGAAAGGGGCACGCTGCTGGGTCTGCGCCACCTGCTCCCCCACTTGAGGTCCCTGGGGGTCACCGCGATCGAGCTGTTGCCCCTGCAGTGCTTTGATCCGGGCAGTGCGCCCGCAGGCCTCCACAACTACTGGGGCTATGCCCCCATCAACTGGTTTTCCCTCCACCCCGGCTATGTGGTGGGACATGACCCACTGCAAGCCCGCCAGCAGATGCGCGCATTCGTGACAGCCTGCCACCAGGAAGACCTGGAGGTTTTTGTGGACGTAGTCTACAACCACACCGCCGAGGGGGGGGGCGATGGTCCCACCATCAGTTGGCGAGGCTTCGCGGAGCAGCTCTATTACTTCTGCGATGGCAGCGGTTGCCACCAGGACGTGAGTGGCTGCGGCAACAGCATTGCGGCCAACCGTCCCCACGTGCAGCACCTGATTCTGGAATCGCTGCGCTGCTGGGCCGCGGAACTGGGTGTTGATGGCTTTCGCTTTGATCTTGCCGCAGCGTTAACCCGCGGCGACAACCTGACCCCCCTGAAAGACCCCCCCTTGTTCAGGGCCATGGGTGCGGATCCTCTGTTGGCGGATCTCAAGTTGATGGGTGAGCCCTGGGACTGTGGGGGCCTGTATCGGCTTGCCGACTTTCCCGCCCGGGACTTCGGCGTGTGGAACGGCCGCTTCCGGGATGACGTGCGGCGCTTCTGGAAAGGGGACCAGAACGCCTGCTGGAACATGCGGCAGCGGCTCAGCGGCAATCGGGATCTATTTGCCGCAGCCGATGTCCAGCCTGGCCGCTCCATCCAGTTTGTCACTGCCCATGATGGTTTTACACTGCAAGACCTGGTGAGCTACAATGTCAAGCACAATCTTGCCAACGGGGAAAGCAACCGGGACGGAGACAACCATAACAACTCCTGGAACTGCGGGGTTGAGGGGCCCAGCAGTGATGGCCGCATCCAGGCCTTGCGGCGCCGCCAAGTGCGCAACCTGATCACCTCCCTGCTGCTGGCGCCGGGGGTTCCCCTGTTATGGATGGGGGATGAGGTAAATCGCAGCCAGGGGGGCAACAACAACAGTTGGTGCCAGGATAACCTTGTGGGCTGGATGGCCTGGGAGCACGGCACGGCCGAGCAGGACATGGGGCGTTATGTTCGCCGCTTGCTGCGGCTGCGGGCGGCCCTGGGCAGTTGGCTGAATCCCTCCACCCTCATTCAGGAGCAAGCCGAGGCCACACCGCTCCAGGCGTACCGCAAGTGGCACGGCCCACGGCTCAACCAGCCGGATTACGGTTCCTGGTCCCACGCTTTGGCCTGGAGTGTGCATACGGCCACCGGGGACGTGGTCCTTTGGTGCGGCCTCAACGCATTCCACAAGTCCATTGAATTCGACCTGCCCAGGTGCCGTAGCGGCTGGCGCTGTCTCATCGATACGGCACTCCCGGCAGGGGACGACCTGCCACCATCCCCCTGCCCCTGGCCCCGGGACCAGGCGCACCTGGAATCCCACAGCCTGGTATTGATGGTGGCAGGTCGTCACTGCCCTCCCTTTCTGGACGCTGGTCCGGACCGATGACAGGCACCACAGGCACGCCACATGCACCAAGGTAGGGAAAAGCGGACAGGGGGAATCGAACCCCCATCATCAGCTTGGAAGGCTGAGGTTTTACCACTAAACTATGTCCGCTTATGGCGTGCTGCCTGCAGCAGCTTAATCCCTTGGGCGGAACCTTGGCAGTGAGGCGGCAGCTTCGTCTTTACCTGGCCTACGGCTTGGGGGATGCGGGCACAGGCTTGGCAGCCACCGTGCTGGGCTTTTACCTCTTCCCCTTTTTTACGGAAGTGGCAGGGCTCTCGGCAGGATTTGCAGGGGCCATGCTCATGGTCATCAAGGTGTGGGATGCCTTGAGCGATCCACTGATCGGCTGGCTCAGTGACCGAACCCGCACCGCCTGGGGCGCACGTCTGCCGTGGATCGCGGGGGCTGCCATTCCTCTCGGGTTCTGTTTTGCCGCCACGTGGTGGGTGCCCCCCGGCGCCCCTGGACAGCGCCTGGCCTACTACAGCGTGATGGCGGTGTTGCTCATGACGGCCTACACCGCCATGAATCTCCCCTACGCCGCCCTGCCCAGCGAGCTCTCCAGCAGCGCAAGTGTGCGCACCCATCTCAATGCGGCCCGCTTCACCGGATCCCTCATGGCTGGTTTCCTGGGTTTGATGATGGCCTTCTCCCTGGTGCGCCAAGGTGCGGCGGGGTACGAGCGGCTGGGCATCCTGGGGGGCGCCCTGATTGCAGGGTCCGGATTGTTCTGCGCCTTTGGACTCAGCCCGTTTGCCCGGAACGCCCTCAGACCAGCCACCCACTTGGAAGCCGTCTGGGTGCAACTGCGACGGATTGCCGCCAATGGACGCTTCCGCATGGTGCTGGGGCTCTATCTGCTGCTCTGGTATGCCCTGCAGCTGATGCAGACGGTCTCCCTGGTGTTCCTGCGGGTGGTGCTGCACCTGGGGGACAACTGGGCCCTGGCCATGCCCATGGTGTTTCAAGTGTCGGCCATGGTGGGGCTTTGGCTCTGGGGGCAGGTGGCTCAGCGGCGGGGGAGGATTCTGGCCCTGCGATGGGGGGTGACCCTCTGGGGTGTTGCTCTTGTTCTGGCCCTGGTGCTGCCCCCCTTCCCCGCACAGATGGGCGGCGCCTGGCAAGGGTTGTTTCTGACCCTGTTGGTGCTCACCATCGTCCTCCTGGGGTTGGGGGGCGCCACAGCTTTCCTCATCCCCTGGTCTTTGCTGCCCGACGCCATTGATGCCGACCCGGATCATCCCGCCGGCTTCTACACGGCCTGGATGGTGCTGGTCCAGAAGTTGGGCATTGGACTCGGCATCTTTGTCCTGGGCAGCGTGCTGGAGTTGAGCGGCTATCTGGCCAGCCAGGGGGTGAACCAGCCTGCCGGGGCTGTTGTCATGATTCGTCTGTGCATCAGCGTGGTGCCGGGAACCTTGATTGCCCTGGGTCTTATCGTGATGCGCCGCTGGCCACGGCGGAGCGCGCAACAGATCTCGACCCTTTAACCGCCTTGCTCATCAACCCATGGCCACTGTGATGACGCCCCGATGGCTCAAACGCCTGGGCAGCAGCCTGTTGCTCAGCGGACAAACCATTGCCGCCCTGGCCCGTGGTCACTGGGGCGGTAGTGAGTCGCTGGTACAGATGCACATCGCTGGCCCCGACAGTTTTTTGGTGGTGCTGCTGGTGGGCGTTGCCGCTGGCACCGTGTTCAACGTGCAAGTGGCCTCGGAACTCACGGACCTGGGCGCCGGCGAAGCTGTTGGCGGCATGCTGGCCGTAGGACTGGCTCGGGAAATTGCCCCCATCCTGTCGGCGGTGTTGATCACGGGCAAAGTGGCGACGGCATATTCAGCAGAACTGGGCACCATGGCCGTTACCGAACAGGTGGATGCCATCAAGATGCTGCGGACGGATCCGGTCGAGTATCTTGTTGTCCCGAGGGTGGTGGCGTTGCTGGTGATGACGCCCCTGCAGACCATCGCCTTCTTTCTGGTGGGGATCGTGTCCGGCGCCATCAGTTGCGCCCAGTACTACGGGATTCCACCCGTGGTGTTCTGGCAGTCCGTGCGTGAATGGATGGAACCCGCAGATGTGCCCGCCATGGTCTGTAAAGGGTTTGTGTTTGGACTGGTGATCGCGTTAATCGCCTGTGGCTGGGGCCTCTCCACCAGGGGGGGACCCAGGGAAGTCGGCACCAGCACCACCGGCGCCGTGGTCATGACCCTGGTCCTGTTGGCCCTGGTCAACATGGGTCTGACCCAGATCTTTTTCGGATGAGTGGACGGGTCTTTAGACTGATTTCCGTCTTGAAGCTTGGGCTGAACCATGGATGCTGCGGAGACGGTGGTGCTGGCGCCCGGGCTACGGCTGCCTCTGGGCATCCTGCTGCTGGGGAGTCTGCTCTGCCTGGTGAACGTGGCAGCTGGTGGGGCCGTGGCGGTACTGGGCCTGGTTTTGCTCTTTCAGAGCGTGCGGCTGCGGCTGGTGTTCGGCCCTGACGCGCTGGAGCTGCACAATGGATCCGTGGTGCTGCGCCGTTTCCCCTACAAGAATTGGCGCAGTTGGAGCCTGTTCTGGAAGCCCTTCCCCATTCTCCTCTACTTCCGTGAAGTGAACGGCATTCATTTTGTGCCGGTGATTGTTGATGGGCAGGGGCTACGCCAACAACTGGAACAGCGGCTTGGCCACGTGAATGTCGCAACCCGTTCTGCTGACGCTACGAATCCACGTCCATGACATCCAGCAACAGCGAGGCATCAACACCCCAGGCTCCGCAAGCGGCTTCTCCTTCGGCAGAGGTAATCCTGGCTGAGCTTCTGGAGCGACGGCAACGATTGCTGGCGGAGATCACCACCCTTGAGCAACGGCGTGACCGCCTCCAGGAGGACATTCACCGCCACTTTGCCGGTACCTGCGACGAGTTGTCTCGGCGCGTGCAAGGGTTTCAGGAGTATCTCGTAGGGGCCCTGCAGGAGTTGAGTGACCGGGCACAGGCCCTGGAGCTGGCCCCCCGGAAGGTGATGGTTCAGCCTTCGCCTCTGGATCAGCCTGCTGCAACAGACTCCAGCCAGGACACCAGCGTTGCCAGCCCCTTCCTTGCCGATCAGATCCTCATCGAGGACATGATCCGCGGCTTCCAGGACACTCCGGATTTCTATGCACCGCCATGGCGGTTGCGCCGCCACTTGGAAGCCAGCCATGGGGATCTGCTCGCCAACTGGTTGTTTCAGCAGCAGGGACGGGGCGCACAGAACAGCCTGGGCAGTCGCAGCCGCAACGTGCTGCTGGGCGCTGCGGCCATTGCCGTTCTCACGGAGCTTTATGGGGAGGACCAACTGCAAACCCTGGTCCTGGCCAGCACACCGGAGCGCCTGGGGCAGTGGCGACGAGGATTGCAGGACAGCCTGGGTCTGACACGGGAGGATTTTGGCCCCGGCACCAACGGCATCAGCCTGTTTGAACGACCGAATGCACTGATTGAGCGGGCTGACCGGCTGGAGCGTCAGGATCGTCTGCCCTTGATTCTGGTGGACGCAGCCGAGCAGGTGATTGATATCCCCATCCTCCAGTTTCCCCTCTGGCTCGCCTTTGCTGCGGATGCGCACGAGTTGGCCATGGACGACCTCGACAGTGCCCCCCTCTGATCCTCTGATCCGTGAACCCTGAAGCGCTTTGGCTCCCTTGCCTCCTGGCAGCCTATGGACTGGGCAGCATTCCCACCGGCTGGCTGGTGGTGAAATGGTTGCGTGGTGTGGATCTACGACAGCAGGGCTCTGGCTCCACGGGCGCCACCAACGTATTGCGGGTGGCGGGGCGGTGGCCGGCCCTGGCTGTCCTGCTGGTGGACGCGGGCAAGGGGACGGTGGCCATTCTGTTGGCCAAGGGCCTGGGCGCCACACCGTGGCAGCAATTGGCGGTGGGGCTATGCGCTCTGGCTGGGCACGTTTGGCCCCTCTGGCTGCGGTTTCGCGGCGGCAAGGCGGTGGCCACGGGCCTGGGGGTTTTCCTCGGCCTCTCTCCCGCAGTGGCCTTGGCCTGCCTGGGCAGCTTTCTGATGGTGCTGGCCAGTGTCCGCATGGTCTCGGCGGCCAGCCTGACTGCTGGCGTGCTGCTTCCGGTGCTGATGGCCTGGGGGACGACGGGATCTGCCGCACGCCTTCCCTACACGCTGCTGGCCCTGGCAGCCATGGCGCTGGTGATCTGGCGCCACCGCGGCAACATGAAGCGCATCCGGATGGGTCAGGAGCCTCGCCTTGGCCAGAAAGCTCCTTGAAACGCCTTGAATGAAACGCCTTGAATGAAGCGCCTTGCCGGGTTCGGCGCTCACCCCAGTTCACGGCACCGGCGCTGGGCCGCAAGGATGGCGTCCATCAGCGCGGCCCGGAAGCTGCGACGCTCCAATTCGGCAACAGCGGCAATGCTGGTGCCGCCAGGGCTGCAGACAGCTTCCTTGAGGGCGGATGGGGCCAACTGCTCCTTGCGGAGCAGTGCAGTGCTGCCGTCCACCATCACTTGGGCAATGGTGTTGGCCTGGACCCGTGGCAGACCCGCCGCAACACCTCCATCCGCCAGAGCTTCCATCATCACCGCCACCAGAGCGGGGCCTGATGCGGCCAGGGCCAGGAAAGCGTCCATCTGCGCCTCGTTCACGTGCTCAACCTGACCGAGGACCGCAAACAAGGCTGTCGCCAGCTCACGCTGCTCCGGGGATACGCCGGTGGCCATGGCCAGACCGGTCAGCCCGGCTCTGACGCGACAGGCAATGTTGGGTACGGCCCGTACGCATGGTCGCCGAGGAAAGGCTGCTTGTAGCCGCCCCAGGGAAACACCCGCCAGGATGGACATCACCAGACCCTGCCCTTCCCGGGGAGGGGGATCAAGCGCGGCGCGGATCTCCAGCACCGTCTGCAACTGCTGAGGTTTGCAGGCCAGCACCACGTGATCCGCCGTCAGCACGGGCCGAAGATCGACGCCCACTGCCACCCCGTCTCGCTGGCACAGAGCTCCGGCCCGTGCATGGTCGCGAACACAGGCAACCACCTGTTCCGGCTGGAGACAGCCGCCGTCCAGCCAGGCTCGAACCATGGACTGGGCCATCTGGCCGTAGCCCAAAACCCCCAACCTACCGTTCATGGCATGAACTGGAGTTGGCTGGGGCCAGCCTAGACGGTGGGGGGAAGATCACCTGAGAACGGCGTGAAGTTTACGTCCGGAATGAAAGACGACGGCTGGCCATGATGTCCGTTGTGGCTGTTGTAGGCAGGGGGCTGCTGGGCGTTGGGCTGAGGCTGAGGTGGCTCCTGTGGCTTCGCCGCTGGTGGATCCGGGGGAGGAGCGGGCTCGGAAGGCTCCGCCATGGTGACTTTGACACAACTGGGAGCAAAGAGAAAAATGCCCTCCCCCAGCCGCTCCTGGCTGCCGTCGGTGGCAAAATTCCCGCCCGAGACAAAATCCACGGCCCGCTGGGCTTCTTCAGGATGCATCCGGGTCAAGTTGAGAATGATGGTTCTACGCTCACGCAAGGCCTGGATGGCTTGTGGCATCTCGTTAAAATTCCGTGGCTGCATGAAGACCAGCTCGGACACCTCGCTGGAAATCCCCGGCATCCCAATGACGTTCTCTTGGGAGAAGGACTCCTTATCCAGGCCATGGGACATGTCCAGGGCTTCATGGCCTGAACCTGCAGGACTTGAGAACTCCTCGGGAAGACCCCCATCCATCAGCCTTTTGTCTGGATCAAAACCATAGTCATGATCCTCTTCCGTGGTCTCACCATCATCTCCGGAAACGATAGAGCGCATGCGAGAGATAAAGGACACTGCCAGGGAACCTCAACCAGGGGGCAAAACATGGGCCGTAATCTATCTTTGATTGTAGAAGTCGGTTCCGCTTTTTGCAAGGCAGGTCGGGAGCGGGCCGCGTGTCCCGGAGGACGGGCGGCGGCCGGCTAGCGGGAGCCAAAAACAGCATTGCCAATCCGCACAAATGTACTGCCGGCGGCAACGGCTTGCGGCCAATCTCTGCTCATTCCCATGGAAAGCTGATTGAAATCCCTGGCCATGGCTGATGGCAAGCGGGCTCTCAATTGATGGGCCAACTGGCGGCAGTCGGAGAAAAGACGGTGGAGTTGATCCGGTTCCAGCCCCAGGGGGGCCATGGTCATCAGCCCTCGCAACTTCAGGTGGGACAGGTGGTTCAGCGTGGGCAGGTGGCGGGTCAACTGTTCCGAAGAAAAGCCCGCCTTGCCAGGATCGGGACGCAGCTTGACCTGGAGGAAGACCTGGGGGCAACGCTCCTCTTCCCCGGCGATGCGATCCAACCGCTGGATCAGGCTGAGGCGATCCAGGGAGTGAATCCAGGCAAAGGCCCTGGCCACCGGGCGCACCTTGTTGGCTTGCAGATGGCCGATGAAGTGCCACTCCAGATCAGGACAACGCTGCCGCAGCGCCCTGATCTTGGCCCCCGCTTCCTGAAGACGGCTTTCACCAAAGTGCCGCTGTCCTGCTGCATAGGCCTGTTCAACGGCCTCCGGAGGATGACCCTTGCTCACGGCCAGCAGTGTCACACCAGGGGGCAAACCGCGGTGAAGAGCCTCCAAACAGCCGGCGATCGTCAAATTATCCATGGCCTCACAAGATCACCCCTGTCTATGGAAAAGGCGCGACGAGCCTGGGGCGGCAGCGGTGACTTCACCACATCCTTCCGGGGAGTCAGATGAAGGTTTTCTCAAAAATATCCTGCCAGGCCACGGCTGCGTCAGGGTCTGTACGGCGAGAGCGGTTGAGGTTTTGCTCAGCCAGGGCCCGGGCATCCATCAGGGGGATGGTTTGGAAAAGAACGTCCTGGTTTTGCAGGGTGACCAGAAAGAACATTCTCTGCGCATAGAGACTGACGTAGAGATCTCTGCTGTCTCCTGTTGGGCAGACCCAATAGAGCAAGCCGAAGGTTGGATGATTGAGATAGCGTTCGGCAGCCACTGATGCAGCAGTGTCATGGACTTGACGACTCATCCTAATGGTGGATGGTGGTCCGGCCAACGCACCTAGGACCTGCCCACCTGCCAGCGCAGCGCCACGAACAGCACCAGCAGCACAAGGGCGCAGCCGTTGGGCAATCCCGCCGTAGGTGTTCTCGGTCGCAGTGTCAAGGGAGGCAACAACTGCCCCCCCCGGGCCATGAGCGCTTCCGCCCCCTGCTCGGAGCGCAGCAGCAGGTTGGCCAGCAGCCGCTCTCCCAGCCCCAACAGCAGGGCCATGCCCCCCTTCAGCCCTAGTTGACGAAGTTGAAACGAACGGGTGGCCAAGGCCCGCAGCAAGTTCTGGAGTTCCTCCTGCACCAGGGGCAGGAAACGCAGGGAGAGCAGGAGCATGAATCCCAGTTCCGTGGTGGGAATCCCCAAGCGCCGCAGGGGGCGCAAGATCCAGGCAAAGGCCCAGGCCAGGTCTTCCGCCGGCGTGGAAATCAGCAGCAGGTTGGCGCTGTGAACCAGGGTGAACAGCAGCGTCCCACTGCGGAGCGCCAAGTCCAGAGACGCCCGATTGACGGCAAGGGGTCCCAGTTGCAGGGGTGGCTGGCCTACGGGTCCCCACTGCCAGAGTTGCCAGGGCTCTCCTGCTGCCGAGCGGGGCGCGTCCGCCGGCAACAGCCGCACCTCGTCGGTCGGTCGCTGGGGCGTCTGGGGCACGGTGGCTCCAGCGGGAATCACCAGAAAAATGGCGCCCACACCACAGGAGGCCGCCAGCAGCCAGGGGAGCAAGCGGCGCCACAGCAACCAGGGGAGACCACAAAACGCTGTCAGCAGCAGCAGCAGACCCACGAGGCCAACGCGCCAAGCCCCGTTGGCCAGGATGGGGGTGATCAGAAACGCCAGGGTCCAGCCCAGCTTGAGGCGCACGTCCACGCGGCGGATCCAGCCCCGGTCGCCATCGACGTATTGCCCCATGGGCAGTTGTCGTAACCAATCCATGGCAGTGGGGAGGGGCAGCGTGGCTCAATCAGTAGACTGGCATCTCAGCCCGCTGTGGTGATGAAGGATGAATCCGCCCATGATCCAGCCCTCCTGGCCCTCTTGAACAGCATTGCCCGCTGGCGCAGCCAGCGGTGTGACCTCCTGCTGCAGAACGGGCGCCTTGCGGATGCCCATGCCTTGGCGCAAGAGTTTGTGGGCTGGGGAGACGACCCGTCAGGCCGGTGATTCCTCGCCCCCATCCTGTTGGGTCGATGTCGGCGCCACTGCGGCGGCAAGACCGCGCTGGGACTGGCGTTCACTCTTGCCACGCCAGAACAGTCGCAGGGGCGAGCCTTCAAAGCCCAATCCTTCCCGAATCTGGCGCTCGATGTAGCGCCGGTAGTTGTCGGTAAAGCGCTTGGGATCGTTGACAAACAAGCTGAAGCACGGCGGCTGGGTGGCCACCTGGGTGCCGTAGTAGAGGCGACCTTGACGGCCACCGCGGCTGGTGGGCGGGCTGCGCCAGGCCAGGGCTTCCTGAAGCAGTTCGTTGACCACACTGGTGCCGACCCGCCGCCGATGCTGCTCCACAGCGGCTTTTGCCAGGGAGAAAATCTGCTCCACCCGCTGCCCCGTCCTGGCGGAGATGAACGTCATGGGCGCCCAGTCCACAAAATAAAGCTTGTCGTAGAGGCGCTTTTTCATGGCGGCCATGGTGTGGGTGTCCTTGGTAACGGCGTCCCACTTGTTCACCACCACCACGCAGGCGCGCCCCTCCTCGGCGATGCGACCCGCCAGCCGCTGGTCCTGCTCGGTGACGCCGTCCAGGGCGTCAATCACCAGAAGGCACAGATCGCTGCGGGCAATGGCCTTGAAGCTGCGGTTCACCCCGAAGAATTCCGGCCCGTAGGCCACCCGTCCCCGGCGGCGAATCCCGGCGGTGTCCACCAGGCGCCAGCAGTGACCCTGCCGCTGGATTTGCGTATCAACGGCATCCCGGGTGGTGCCGCTCACGGGGCTGACAATGGAGCGGGGTTCCCCACAGACGGCGTTCAGCAAGCTGGACTTGCCCACGTTGGGTCGGCCGATGATGGCCAACTGGATGGGCTCCACCTCCTGACCCTGCTGTTGTTCCGGTAGCAGGTCGTGCAACTGGTCCAGAAGATCTGCGGTGCCTACTCCATGGATGCTGGAGACCGGCTGGGGTTCGCTCAGACCCAGACTCCAGAAGTCGGCAGCCAGGGCAGCGCCCATCCGGGGCGACTCGCACTTGTTGACCGCCAACAGCACCGGCAGGGAACGATTGCGCAGCCAGGAGGCGATGGTTTGATCCGCCGTGGTGAGTCCCTGCTGCCCGTCCACCACCATCACCACGGCACAGGCCTCCGCCAGGGCCAGGCCCACCTGCTCACGGATCTCCGGGAGAAAGGTGCTGTCGTCGTCAAACACCAAACCACCGGTATCCACCAGTCGAAAGCGGCGACCACCCCATTCCGCCTGCTGGTAGGTGCGGTCCCGGGTGATGCCGGGCTGATCCGCCACAATGGCCTGGCGAGATCCCGCCAGGCGGTTCACCAGTGTGGACTTGCCCACGTTGGGACGCCCAACCACGGCAACAACAGGAAGGGGCATGGCGGGTGGGGCGAGGGAACCGGATGGTCAAGTCTGGGGGGGTGGCCCGGCAGGTGGACTGCCTTGACGGGCAGTTGAGGCCTCCAGCCAGCGGCCAACGGCGGTGGGCAGCGCTTGGCGTTGCCGGGTGACGGGATGGATGCAGAGGTGACGGGTCAGCCCCGTGGCCACCACCTGTTGATGGCTGTGGACGTCATAGTGAATCTCGAAACCTGTTGAATCCAACGGGCGACAGGCCAAGTGAACGAGAAGGACATCCCCGTGGCCCATGGGTCGATGGTACCGGGCCTGGCAGTACACGACGGGCAGCGCCGCATGGGGATTGGCGAAGATGTCTGCCGCAGCCAGGCCAAACCTGGCCAGGGATTCTTCATAGGCCTCGTGACACCAGCGCAGCAGATGGTGAAAATGCACGACGCCGGCGGGATCGGTTTCCCCAAAGCGAACGGTGCGACGGATCACCAGCCATGGGGGGTGTGGGATAGAGTCATCTGTCGTCATTGGGTTGGAAGAGGCGGCGCCGGCGCACCAAGGCTCACGACCTGGCAGGTGGGAGAAGCTTATCCGTCTGGTGGGGACGACCGTTTGGCCGCTGATCAATTGGCCTCGGTCTCTGTACCCACCTGCTCCCCCTCTCTCCCAGTGGCGGGGAAGAGGGGGCCTGCTGCGGCCTACCGTCCAACTCGTGCGGCTGCGCATGTGCTGGCTGTCGCCGCATCAGCAGCCAGCCGGGGGGTTGGGGGGTCAGTTCTTTGCTGCTACAGGACCTTCCATGATCCGATCTACTTTGGACCGCAGCTCCCTTATGCCTTCCCGCTGCCTGGTCTCCATTGCCCTCATGTCTTCCCGCTGCCTGGTCTCCATTGCCCTCATGTCTTCCCGCTGCCTGGCCTCCATGGCTTGGAGAGCATCTTGCACAGCTTGAAGAGCCTTTTGCTGCCTGGCCTCACTGGCCTTGATTTCACGCCAGATCGCCCCCAAGGCTCCTGTAAGAAGTGTGAGCCCACCCGTCATCAGTGTTGGGACGAACCATGTAGGCATGGAGTGAATGCGCTTAGGGCCAATTTACCCTCTCCAGGCGGCAGCGGTGTTACCAGAGCACCAGCGCGGTAGCCGGCGAAGACCGACCATGCAGGCGCGGCGGCTTGCTGGCGCCCGGGTTGGCAGCCCCTGGTCGGCCGGCAGCCATCCCCTGACGTATCGTCCCAGAGATATATTTACAAAGGCGTTGGATCTTGGCCAGGATGGATTCGGCGGTAGCTACCCACAGGAAGGGACGGGCTCGGGCGTTGTCGTGCTCCACAAAGGCATTGATTGTGCAGGTGCGTTCTCCCACGTTGTGGAAAGAACCGCATCCAATGGCTTTCTGGGTAATGATGCCAAGCCAGGGTTCCACTTGATGGATCCATGAGGCATAGGTGGGGGGTGAAATGCAGGTGGAACCTGGGCCGCTGCTCCAGCCACTCCTTCACCTTGCTATGATTATGGGTGTAGTAGTTATCAATAATGCGATGAACATCCAAATCGTTGAGTACATTCTTGTCAACATGTTGGAGAAAGGAGAGAAATTCCTGGTGGCGATGGCGATAGCGGCGCTGGCACTGCGCCAATACTTTCCCCGTGTCTATATCCAAGGCGGCAAACAACGTAGTCGTGCCGTTACGAATATAGTCATGGGTCACTTCTTCCACAGTGCTCAATCCCAGCGGTAGCATGGGTTCGCTTCAATGCCTGGATTTACCTCTTCTCGTCTACGCAGAGCACGACCGCGGGATCCGGTGGCCTCAAATACAGACCTGCAATGGCCTGCACCTTATCCACAACGTGGGGATCGTTGGAGATCTTGCAGTGGCGGTGGCGATGGGGTTGCAGGTGAAACAACTGAAACCATCGCTGGATCGTGGACTTGGAAATATACCGGTGTGGGCAGCCAGGGTGCGGACACTCCAATGGGTGGCGGCATTGGGTGGTGGACTCTGCCATGCCGTATGGATCACCCCGGCTACCCGCTCGGCATCATGGGTGCGAGGTCGGCCAGGGCGCTGTTCGCCGTGCCGTCCTTCCCTGCCCTGGTGGTGAAAGCGACGGCGCCATTTGCCCACCGTCATCTTGCTGACGCCTAGTCGCTTGGCAATCTCTACGTGGCACTCTCCTTCAGCACAGGCCAGAAGGATTGAGGCACGACCCACCAGGCCATGGGGCAGCGTGAGGGAGCGGGTCATGGACTTCAATTCCTCTCTCTCCCCCTCGCTGAGCTGGATGGGAATGGCAGGGCGACCGATGGGCAGGGGACAACACCTCCTTCCATGGATGGGCTCCTCCCCTATCTTATGGAACCTTTCTCCAGGACGTTACAGTAGATGGCCACGCCAAATCTGGCCAGGGATTCTTCGTAGGCCTCATGGCGCCAGTGCAGCAGATAATGAAAATGCACGACACCTGCGGGGTCGGTTTCCCCAAAGCGAACGGTGCGACGGATGACCAGCCATGGGGGTGTGGGATAGGGTCTTCTGTCTTCGTTGGATTGGGAAAGGCGGCACCGGCACACCAAGGCTCACGACCTGTGTCAACCTCTCCAATATGTCCTTGCGGGGTGGATCCGGGATGAGACTTTGCCACTGACCTGAGTCAGGTGCTCAAGGGTACGACGCCGGAACTCTACAAAAATTCCGCCCTCTTCTTTGCCAACATCCATCCCACCTGTGGGCTCAAGGATTGCATCAAGGTGGTGGCGGGGCAGATTACCAATCAATGGGTCCTGACCCTAGTCTGCTCCCATGCGGCGAAGAGCAGAGGCCATGGCGCTTGACCATCTTTCCACGAGTTGGTCCGTGTTTCAGGCATTGTTTTTGGAGGCCATGCCGTTTCTGCTCATTGGCGTGGCGCTGGCCACCATGGCCCGCCACTGGCTTCCCTCCGGCCCGGTGCTCCAGTGCTTGCCGGACCACCCCCTCCTGGGTCCCCTCACGGGTGCTGCCATGGGGTTTGCCCTGCCGGCGTGTGAGTGCGGCAACGTGCCCGTCGCCCGCCAACTGCTGGCATCCGGGAGCCCGCTCCCCACGGCCATGGGGTTTCTCTTTGCCGCCCCTGTGCTGAATCCCATTGTCCTCGCCTCCACCTGGGCTGCTTTTCCGGATCAGCTCTGGCTGCTCTGGGCACGCCCAGCGGCGGGGCTGGCTATGGCGCTCGTGGTGGCCAGTCTGCTGCGTCTCCAGCAGGATAACGCCATCCTGGCGCCCAACCTGCTGCGGGAGCGCGGCTTTCACCGGCCGGCCGATGCGGGCTCGTTGCTGGAGCGTTCCGCTGGCCTGATTGGGTCACCCAGTCCTGGTCCTGTACCGCTGCCGTCAGCCGGTCGGGGCAAATCGTGGCGCCTCAGTGTGCTGCATGGCATGGATGAGCTGGTGAAGCTGTCCAGCCTGCTGATTCTGGGGTGTGGAGTTGCGGCCCTCCTGCAAACGACCCTGCCTCGGGACTGGCTACTGGTGGTTGGTCAGGCCCCAACCCTCTCGGTGCTGGCCCTCATGCTGCTGGCCGTGGTGATCTCCGTCTGCAGCAGCGTGGACGCCTTTTTGGCCCTGGGCTTTGCGTCCCAGGTCACCCCCGGAGCATTGCTGGCCTTTCTGATGTTGGGTCCGGTGATTGACTTGAAGTCCCTGGGTCTCTACGGCACGGTGTTTTGCCGCTCGGCCATGGTGTTTGTGGCGTTGGCCTGTGGCATGTTGACCCTGCTGGCGGGCCAGTGGACCAACGTTCTCATGCTCTGAACCATGAACCAGCCTGGTTCCCCATCCCCCTGGTCCGTGGTTCGATCCGCCGTGGCCCGTTGGCGTTGGCCGCCGCTGGCGCTCCTGTGCTGTGGGGTCACGCTGATGCACAGCTGGGTCAGTGGCCGTCTTCAGTTGCTCATGGCCCCCACGTTTCACGGTCTGGTGGTCGGGTCCGGGTTGGCGCTGCTTGCGTGGAGCGTGACGGCACTGACGGTGAGCCAGCCGCGCCGCTCGATCCCGTGGCGGGCGGCGGTGTTGGTGGTCTGCACAAGTCTGCTGATCGTTCTGGCGCCGCCCCGTGGGTCGTTCAGCATGCTGGCGCGCCATCGTCCTCCCGCCCAACTGGACGGCTTGGCCGCAGGCTTTGCCTTGCCACCGGAGCAGCGTGACCTGGTGGACTGGGTACGTCTCTTGCGGGGCACCCCTCAGCCTCAACTGTTTCGCGGTGAGCCGGTTCAGGTGAAGGGTTTTGTGCTGGTAACGGCCACGGGGGAGCGCCACTTGGCCCAGTTGCTGGTGCGCTGTTGCCTGGCTGATGCCACGCCGGTGCAACTGGCGGTGCAATGGCCGGCGGACGCCCCACCACTGCGGCAGGATCAGTGGGTCCGCGTGGAGGGAGAGATGGAAGTGCTGGACACACCCGATGGGCTGCAGCCCGTGGTGATTGCCCACGATGTGACGGCGATTCCCAAACCCCCACAACCCTTCCGAACCTGACGACGGGAACGCCCGGGGAGCCGCACAAGGTCGTCACATGCAGGCCATGGTCACCCGTTCCGGTTGATTGTGATACTTGCCGTTTCTGGCTGCGTAGCTGGTTTCACAGGGCTCCCCTTCCAAAAACAACAGTTGGCAGATTCCCTCACCGGCGTAGATGCGGCAGTCGGCTCCGGAGCTGTTGCTGAACTCCAGCGTCAGATGGCCCTCCCAACTGGCTTCGGCAGGGGTGGCGTTCAGGATGATGCCCATGCGTGCATAGGTACTCTTGCCGAGACAGATCACCGTGATGTGACCCGGCACTTTCAGATGTTCCAGAGCAACCCCCAGGCCATAGGAGTGGGCCGGCAAGATGAAATAGTCTCCGTCCTCGTCGTGGTGCAGGTCGGTGGGCTCCAGGTTGGCCGGGTTGAACCGCTTGGGGTTCATCACCGTTCCCGGCACGTGGCGGAACACCAGGAACTCTTGCGGGGACAGGCGCAGGTCATAGCCAAAGGAGGAGCAGCCAAAGCTGAGCACCGGCTGTTGCCGAGCCACACCATCCAGGTGACGCACCAGACGCGACTGGAAGGGATCGATCATGCCGAGGCGGGCCTGATCCCGGATCCAGGAGTCATTTTTCAGCATGGCTGGCAGGTTGAAGAGCAAGGGAAGGACGACAGCGGAGCCGTGTCACCTGGTTGGCCATGTCCAGAATGGCGTTGGGAATGGTTGAGCCAATCAGCGTCAAATCCAACGAGGCGGGACGCTGTCGCAAAGCATTGAGCACGTTGCCCTCCTCCAGTAGACCGAGCTCCAGGGCCAGACCCAACTCATCCAGAACCATCAAATCCAGGGCACCGGACAAGAGTTGTTGGCGGGACGCAGCCCAGACAGCGTTGACGGCCTGACGATGCGATGGGGTGATGGCAGAGGGATCCACCAGGCAGCAGTCGATCGCCGGACGGATCCATTCCAGGCTGCCGCAGAGCTTCGTTGCCCTCTCCGGGCCCTGGTTGATGCCGCCGTTGAGGAACTGGGCAATCATGACCCGGCTACCTTGGCCCGCAACCCGGATGGCCTGGCTCAACACGTCGTTGCAAGAGCCCCGGAAGGGGACAACCGTCACCTGAAAGAGGCCGTCAGCCTGGGCAAAACGGTCGGGAGTCCCCTGGCTGCATACCGGTAAACCCGTGCGGTGATTACGGTTGAGGGGGAGATGTCCCGTAGCACGAGCATTGCTGCCCAAGGGCGTGGTAGCCATGCAGGTGAAGCCTGACAGAAGAGAAGGTTCTGCAGAAGCACAGAACAAGCCCGAACTCTGAATGGAGTGCCACTGGACTGTCAAGGAGCTTGGGAGACGCCAGGGCAGCATAATTCAAATGTATTGAAATTGTCTCCGTAGGGCTGTCTGCTCTGCAAGGCGGCGGTGCGGAGAGGGGGATGGAATGATTTTGGTGTCGCTGGTTACAAGTAGACCGGTGGCGGCATTTCTAGGGTTGTCTCTTCTCCGTTGTACACGAGTGGTGACGGCTCCAACCATGGGCAAGCATGAGCCCGTGAGCCCCATGCCCCTGTCCTCGTTTTGGCCATGAGCTTTCCCCAGATCTCATCCTCAAGCCAGACGTCCGGAAACGTCACTGATGCCATTGCCGGGGGAACACTCACCACAATTATTCGCGGTCTCTCGGGCAGCTCCCTGGACTTGGCGGAGCGCGGGAAGACCATCTTCCTCCCTGGCGACCCTGCAGAGCGGGTCTATCTGCTGCGGTGTGGCGCGGTGCGGCTCTCCCGCGTTTATGAAAGCGGAGAGGAGATCACCGTGGCGCTGCTGCGGGAAAACAGCCTGTTCGGGGTTCTCTCTCTACTGACCGGACACCGCTCGGATCGCTTCTACCACGCTGTCGCCTTTACCCGTGTGGAAATGATTTCCGCACCGGCCACGTCCATACGCCAGGCCATCGAGGCGGATGCCAGTGTGGGCTTGATGATGATGCAGGGCCTGTCCTGTCGTGTCCTGCAGACGGAGACCATGATCGAAACCCTCACCCACCGGGACATGTCATCCCGGCTGGTGAGTTTTTTGCTGGTGCTTTGCCGCGACTTTGGCGTTCCAGCGGAGCAGGGCATCACAATCGATCTACGGTTGTCCCACCAGTCCATTGCCGAGGCCATTGGCTCCACCCGCGTGACCGTCACCCGCCTGCTGGGAGATCTGCGCAGCGAGGGAATGCTCAGAATCGATCGCAAGGAAATTACGATCTTTGACCCTGTAGCCCTCTCTCGTCGGTTTAGCTAAACCCATAGTGGTGCATATCGTCTGGAGAACAACTCCTGTCCGGCTGGTTGCTGATTTTTGCGCTCCTGCTGCTGGGCGGCGTGCTGGCGGTCATGGGGGACCGTCTGGGCACACGCATCGGCAAGGCCCGTCTCTCGTTTCTGAGGATGCGCCCCAGACGCACGGCTGTGGTGTTCACGGCCATCACCGGCAGCCTGATTTCAGCACTGAGCTTCGCGGTGCTGATCACCATGAATGATCGCTGGCGCCGGGGACTGTTTGAGCTGAGTCGCATTGAGGAGAATCTGTGGACCACCCGCGAGGATCTCGGCAAGACCCAGAAAGCCCTGGAATTCGTCCAGAACGTCCTGGTGATGAGCCGCGAGGCTCTCGTGGATGCAGATCGCAGCCGCAACCAGGCCGAGGCTGAACTTCAAGAGCTGACAGAGCGCACGGACGTGTTGCAGGCCCAGATCCAGGGGTTGCAGCAAACCATCCACGCGCTGGAGGGCCAGCGCCGACAGCTGCTCACGGAGCAGGACCTTCTGACGAAGGCCGTCCATCGACGGGACCAGGAACTGGGTGAGCTTCAGGAGAGAATCAACAGCCAGGTCAATGCATTGGATGCGCTCAGGCGCAGCGTTACGGCGTTACGTCGTGGCGACGTGGCCATTGCCAGCAACGAGCCTCTGGCCATGGCCAAGGTGAGTCTGCCCCGTCCCAGTGAAGCCCAAGTGGCCATTAACAGCCTGCTGAACCGGGCCAACCAAGTGGCCTATGAGCGGCTGCTGCCGGATGACAAGCCAAGCCAGCAGCTTATTTACATCCCCACCAGCGAGGTGGAGAAGATCACCAGGGACCTGCAAGATGGCGATGCCTGGATCGTCACCATCCGCAGCGCAAACAACGTTCTGCTGGGGGAGAACTCCTTGCTGGTCTTCGCGGACGTGCGCCCCAGTCGCCAGGTTCTGGAGGCAGGTCAGCTCCTGGCTTCCACGGTCGTTGAAGATGACGAGCGCTCCCTGGAGGCTGTGAATCAGCGGCTCAGCCTGCTCCTGGCCACGGCCCGCAACCAGGCCAACCAACTGGGGACACTGAACATGCAGACCACCCTGGATAATGAAGCGCTGGCCGCACTGGTCCAGAGATTGGTGCGTCGAACAGATCCCCAGGCCACCCTGGAGGCGTTCAGCGTGGAGGACAGCGACACAGGGGATCCCCTGCGCCTGGGCATCCGTTGGCCGAATTCATCTGCGGGTGAAGACCCGGATCCTGATCGTGATTAAAGGTGGCTGCGCCATTGGCCTGGACCCTGGCTACAGCAAATGTGGCCTGGCGTGCAGTGATGCCCGCCAGCAGCACCTGGATCTCTCCTTGATCTGCACACCCCATGCGTGCTGGTGCCATCTCCAGGACTGGTGGTTGGAGCGCCAACCGGCATGCCTCTACCTGGGCGACGGCACCTGCTCCGCCCGCTGGCGGGCAGCCCTGCTCACCTGGTGGCCCGCCCAAAGTCTCCAACTGGTGTCCGAGTCTCACACGAGCCTGGAAGCGCGTGAGCGATACTGGCGGTTGCATTCACCCCGCGGCTGGCAGCGCCTGCTACCGGAAGATCTGCGACAGCCGCCCAGACCGGTGGACGACCTGGCGGCCCTGGTGATCCTTGAGCGGGGTTTGGGCCACCCTCTGCACGTGACGCCAAGCTCCTTCGGGACGGCTGTCAGACCGTAGCCCGAACCAAAAAGTTGTACTCCCCCCCCACGTCCAACTGGTGGTCGCAGCGCAGAAGGAAGCGGAGCAACGCGTCCTCGATCAACGCCCGCCCCAAGGAAGGCTCAACCCGCAGCTTCCCTTGCTGGAAGTGCCAATGGAACACCCAGGCAAACTCTCCGGCCCAGACCTGGCCCTTGTACAGGCCCAGGTGAAGATCCTGGTCGAGCACCTGGAGCCGTGCTGTCGTGGCGTGAAGCTTGACCATCTCAGTGGGTGATGCCAGGGGTGGAGCCTGCTTGGATCCGGAGCCCGTTGAGGGTATTCATGGCCGCACCCAGGCCCTGCCGCTGGACAACGTGGATTCCCCGCACCACCTCACTGAGCACCTGACGCAGCAGGGGATCCTCGGCTGCGCTGAAACGTCCCAACACATGGCCAACGGTGGCCGCCTTGCGGACCGCTGGATCCTGGCTGGGAGCGCCAATGCCCACCCGCAGACGGGCAAAGGCCTGGGTGTTGAGGTGTGCGATGGTGCTGCGCAGTCCCTTATGGCCCCCGTCACTGCCCTCGCCACGAAGCCGCAAGCGACCCAGGGGAAGGTCCATGTCGTCCACGACAACCAGCAGGTGTTCAGGCCCCAGGTTGAACCAGTCCAAGGCCCTGCGGATTGAGACGCCACAGGCGTTCATGTACGTCTGGGGCATGAGGAGGCGCAGGCGCTGCTCACCCCAACCGATCTCCGCCAAGTGGGCCTTGAGCCTGGCCTGATTCCGGAATTCAGCCTGGCAACGACTGGCCAGGGCTTCAACGACCATGAAGCCGGCATTGTGCCGTGTCCCGGCATAACGCACACCGGGATTGCCAAGGCCGGCAATCAGGCGCAGGTCCATGGTGGGGTGTCTCTTGATCCTGGATCATGCAGGGGCAGAGTGGTCCTCAGGCCTTGTCTTCAAGGCTGTGCTGCTCAGGTGTCCTCGCCGACTCAACCGGCGAGGACACAGCCTTGGAGGTGATTTGCTGCGTTGTGGACACAGGCGTCTCCGGAGAACGGGTCTCCGCCATGACAGCGTTGCTGAACTCCTGGGACGCCGACTGAAAAGCCTTTAACGTTTTGCCGAGCGTGCGCCCCAACTCCGGCAGCTTCTTGGGACCAAAGACCAACAGACCAACGACGGCAATGACAGCCATCTCTGGCAGGCCTACACCAAACACGCTCATGGATCCCATCCCCGAAGGGCAACGACAGGCAAAGCCTAGGGAACGGCTGCCAGGGAGTGGTTGTCACCCCAGACTGGTCCAGTCCACGTTGACGCCATTGAGAAGGAGGGACTGGTTGTAAATCTGCAGGATGACCAACAGAAATACGAAGAACAGAAGCATGAAAATTCCCATCACCGTGGTGGTGCCCCAGCCAGGGACCACTTTTCCGTATTCAGAGTTGAGGGGGCGCAGCAAATCTCCTAGACGGGTCCGTTGGGGCATGGGTGGTGAGCTCCAGCACAAGGATTCAGGTGATTATCCTAGGTTTTCACCGCAGTTGGTCGCGGCATCCTTTGCAGCCTGTGATGAAATGAACCAGCTTTTGACCATTCCCCCGGCCCTCACCCTGAGCATGGTGTTGATGGCTGTGTTGGTGGCCCTCACCGGGTATGGTCTTTACGCCGCCTTTGGTCCCCCTGCCCGGCAGTTGAGTGATCCCTTTGACGATCATGAGGACTAGGTCCTGTGGACAAAGTGGAATGACCGCCGTGGCGCCACGCACCTGCAACTCTCTGAGCAAGCCATCGCTGTCGAAGGCTTTAT
>JXQG01000100.1 GCA_001007665.1 Candidatus Synechococcus spongiarum SP3
GCTTCTTGCTCTCCTACTCAAGGTCCGCAAAGCTCCTCCCAACACTCTCCATCCCAGCGGGCCTCCTTACACATCCCAGTCTCTCACTCCATCCTACTACCACCTTCACTTCTTCAGAGGTGCCCTAATGTTGCTCTCCTTGAAAGTCTGCTCAAGTTATTGAACTGATCAGAGAGCACATGGACACTGTCCTTGATGGCAGACGGGAATCCCAGACCCAAAGCTTGCCCTGTCGCCGTCAAAGATCCCTGAGACACTGCAAGGTTAAGATTATTGGAGTCACCCCATACACGATAAGGCGAATCTGGATCAGCGCTTCCATAATCTGCCAAATGTCTCGTCATTTGACTTTGAACTGATCCCTCTTGGCCGTATCCTTCTTGTTGAGCTGAGCTCTGTGCTGATGCAAGTATCAACCATCCCCAAGGACCGGTGCTCCCCTGGTCCTCTGTAAAATCGCTCAACATACTGCATCCAGACCCAGTCAGGATTGAGCAAGAAATCTGTGCCTTAGGGTCGCGCCTGAGCAACAGGCCGGATTCCAGGGCGGCGCCAGCAAAGCAGCGCCCCAGTAGCAGCGCCCCAGTAACGGAATCCCCTCAACCACCATCATCAGCCAACGGCTGCCCGCCTCAAGGCTGTGGCCCTGGCGTGGCGCTGTGCGGGACTTGCGCACCTGGCCAAAGATCTGCTATAGGTTACTTTGGCTGGATCACCTGGGGAGTCCTCCCCAGAAATCCCATCGGGGCCATAGCTCAGCTGGTAGAGCACCTGCATGGCATGCAGGGGGTCAGGAGTTCGAGTCTCCTTGGCTCCATTCCCACCGCCGCCAACCAGCCTGGTTCGCCCTGGTTGGCGGCGGTGAATCATGGGCTGGTCGGCTGGTGCATGGGTCGGCGATTGAGCGCCAACAGCAGTCCGGAGACCATGAGGGGCCAGTCTCCAACGCAGCTGTAGGGAGTGAGCGTTGTGCCCAGGGGGACATCCCAGACGGCCGAGGTCACCACGGCAGGATCCAGTTGCGCTGTAACTTTCCCTTGGCTGTTGATGAGGGCTGTAGGTCCGGTATTGCTGGCCACCACGAGCCAACGACCGTTTTCGATGGCCCGTTGCTGGGCAAGGGCCAGAAACTGCCGATGCAACAGCCCGGGATAGGGATCCAGGTTGGCTACAGCCAGCAGCAGCTGGGCGCCATCGTAGGTGGCGTCAGCCAGCCCATGGGCCTGGCTGATTTCGTAGCAAATGGCCACTCCGGCCTGCCATGGCAAAGGCTTGCCCGCCAAAAGCCGTCCTGCCGGCCCTGGCTGAAGGCCGCCAACCGCAGAAAGACCAGCATCGGTGAGTCCACGCCATGGGAGCCATTCTCCCAGCAGCACCAGGCGGTGTTTATCCAAAGCCATGGCGGGATCACGCGCACCAGCCGGGTACACCAGCAGGCTGCTGCGGAGTCCTTGCTGTTGGCGGCGAAAACCGCCGGTGACCAGCCCAACGCCGTCCACCGTGGGAGGAGACTGATCCAGGGCCAGGGCTCCTTCAGGGAGAAGCAACCATGGCACTCCCCGTTGGACAGCGCGGTTCATGGCCAGCGTGAGGCGCCGCTCCAGCGCCGCCATGGCCTTCCAGGTAAATTTCTGCCGCGTCGGGATGACCGGTTGTAGCACCCCGACGTGAATGAGTGGCCCCTGGGTGTCCACCAAGGACATCAGGCCAATGCCATGGAGTGCAACGACCACTATGGCTCCTCCAGCGAACCAGCGACTGCGCTGACCGGACGGGGCCTTGCAGCAATGCCAGAGCCACCAGCCCGCCAACACCTGAACAGCGGTCAATAACCCTGGTCCCGCCAAGCTGCCGAGGCCGGCCAGAGCACGATCATGGGGCGTCGCCACCGTACCCAGTCCCAGCCAAAACAGCGGACCATGGGCCAGCAGCACCTCACCGCATCCCCACAGCAAGGCCATGGTCAATGCGCCACGCCATCGTGGTAACGGATAGAAGCGCGCCAACCACCACCAAAGCCCCACAGCCAAAGCCCCACACCCACCCACCAGCAACCAGAGCAGCATGGTGAGCGGACGACTCAATGCGTTGGGAACACCCACCCAGTCCAGAGGATGAAGCCAAAGCAGCCAGACGTGGCTCGTGAGTAGAGCAGCCGCACCCCAGCCAGCCGCCGGTACGAGGCCTTGGGCAATAGAGCGACGACTCACGGCTTCCCAGAGGGGGACCAGGGTCAACCACAGCAGCGGAGGAGCCCCCCAAGGGGCCACACTGAACCCAGCCAGCGCCCCGGCAACACCGGCCAGGGTAGGGAGGCTCCATGGGTAAACCAAGCCCGCCCTTAGCACTGCAAGGCGTTTCCCCATTCTGGCCTTGGTTGCATGCATTTGTTCAGCCCGAGTCACCGTAGACAAACGCTCACAGTGCCCACGGTTTTCTGAAGTTTAGCTGTAGAATGTCTCTCCACAGGGCGGTGGTCGGTACAGCGCGGATAGGGAGTGGAGGCGTTGATCACGGCAGCTGATCTGGCGGGCGCCCATCCGCGCCGGGGGAAGAGGGCGTTGTTTGCACTGTTCAAGGGGGCCAGCCAAGACGTGGTGCGCCGTGGTTGGCGCAAGGGAGAGGGGAGCTGGGAAGCATGGCGCAGTCCCAGCCTGGCAGAGGAAGACAACATGCATCTGATGCTGGCCGCCACCATCTCGATACTGGCGGCCATGGGCGTGCGCCGTGATGGGCAGAAGGTCCTCTTGGCGATTCAGCCCATGGCAGAGGAGAGCACGGCGGCTGGCGACAGTTCCTTGAACATTTGATGCCCGTGGTTTGCAGCAGCCCGCGTTGGTGACCATCGATGGTGCGCCGGGGCTGGAGGCCGCAGTCACAGTCCTCTGGGGTGAGAGTCTGCCGGTCCAACGTGTACCCTTCACAAGCGCCACAATCTTCTGGCCCATACGCCACAATGGAGCGGCTCAACATTCCGCCGCCGGATCAAAACCCGGACCCTTCTCCCCTGTGCCGAGACCGTGCCCGTGTTGCTCTGGGCACTGTTGGCATCAGGCCAGGTCCGGATGCGCAAGGTGTATGGTTGGACAAGCCTTGTCCCAGCCCATCCAGCCCATGACCGTTGACTTGGCTGCCGGATTCAGCAACAGTCACTTCGCTCGGGACACGCTCCCCTGGCAATTTCCACCATCTTCGAGATGCAACTGGTCAATGTTGCGTCAGAGCACCGTGGGTCTGGAGTGTATATGCTTCTGCAGCAAAGACATCCATGTTTGGCTGGACTGAGAGAATAAACGCCATGGTTGCTCCGGTTCCTTGTGGTCACCGCCATGGGTCTGGTGGGTGCTTGATTAACCGCTGAGCCCATGTCGCACGCAATCTCAACTATCTTCTCAGAGTTCAGATGGCATCAAAGCTAAGGTGATTATGTTAGGATATGGAGTGTACCCATCGAGTTTCTAACATGCTTCGAGGTCCTGAACTGCTCTCCAAAGTCAAAGAGCTGGGCTCTATGCCCAAATCAGATGTGGTGCGCACATGCGGCTACGTTAGTCCCCGTAAGGATGGCTCTCAGCGTCTAAACTACACGGCGTTCTATGAGGCACTGCTGGAAGCCAAGGGGATGAGCTTCGGTAGTGCTGGGGAAAGCGCTAGCCGTAGGGATCCAGCGGGCCGCAAGCTCAGCTACATTGCCAAGGTGCATTTCAATGGCAACCTACTTGTTGGCAAGGCCTACACCTCTGTGCTGGGGTTAAAGCCAGGAGACGAGTTTGACATCAAGCTGGAGCGGAAAGGCATTCGCCTGATCCCCAAGCATCGCTCAGAAGACATGATGCCCAGTGTATCTGCCTCGGCCATCGGAGAAGAATCTGAAGCACCGGAGGAACTGTCCGCGGCGCCTCCTGTATCTCCCGCTCTATTCCATGAACTGGAGGAGACACTCACCTCTGTTGCTGCCCCGGACGTTCCAGTGGCTACACCATCGGCGCCTCCAGCACCTCCCGTTGCCCCAGCGCCAATCCCGGTTCCACCTCTAGCGCCAATAGCCGCTCCTGCCGCGCCTCCAGCACCTGGTATTTCTCCCGTCTCACAGCCTGCACCTGTCGCCGCCATCCCTGCACCGGCGGATTCACCCAGCACCGTTGCACAGCAGCCCGCACCAAAGCCCTTACCCCAAACATCCCACGTAGATCCCTGGCAGGATTCTTTGCGCAAGCTGGATCAATCCTCACGTCCCGAGCGCTGGGACGCATAACGCAATTGAACAATCCCTGGCATAGCCAGGGATTGCCCCCTTGCTCATGTGTCAGTTTTCCTCCTGCTGTGGAGAACCTGGCCTCTGCGTTAGAGGGTGCGGCTCACCGGATGCGATCAACAGCTTTTGCCAAGTTGAAATCTTTCTCGGTCAGGCCACCGGCGTCATGTGTTGTGAGCAGCACTGTGCAACGTCCCCAGCCAATTTCCAGATCAGGATGGTGGCCCTGGCTTTCCGCAAGAGGTGTGATGGCTTGCGCGAAGGCCATGGCATCCACAAAATTCCTGAACGTTCCACGGAGAACCAGGTGCTTGCCTTGGCGTTGCCAGCCCGTAGCAAGCTCTTGCAGTTTGCTGTTGATTGCCGCTTCCTCAAGCGCCATGGTGAGAGATCCCTAGCTGGTGTGAGCAAATTCAGTATGTCATACATCAGGCTGAGGCTGGCCGATAAACGATGCCCCTGGCCAGCAGCGCTGACCAGGGGCTCTCGTCGGGTCCGGTGAGATGCGGAACCTCAACTGTCTGTCACAACTCGCACTGCCGGGGGCAGCGCGAAGACGTGTTAAGAGGCTTTCTCCGCAAGCCGCAGACCCTTGACGATACAACTGTGGGACACAAACACCTCCTCCCGACGGGGGATAAGTCTCAGCCGGCAAGGCTTTCGGGATGACCTGGACCGTCTAAAGGAGCACATCATCCCACCTGCTGCTGAGGGAACAGAAATAGCTTACCGGAAAAAGCATCCTTCTGTCGTGGGGTGACCCCTCCCCGTTCACTTAGAGAGCGTTACCACGTGGGAGGACCTCTTCAGGGAACAGGAAGCGTTCGTGAGGCTGGTCGGCGTTGGCCATCCAGGCGCGCAGGCCTTCATTCAAGAGAATGTTC
>JXQG01000026.1 GCA_001007665.1 Candidatus Synechococcus spongiarum SP3
GCGTCACCGTGACCGGGCAGGACGATGCAGAGGCTGACGGTTACCAGTTCTACGGGATCACCTTCAGCCTCAGCAGCAGCGACCAGAACTACAACGAAATTGACGTGACTGCCCTCTCCGTCTCCGTCAAGAACATAGATAACGATGAAGAAAAAGTAGAGGCCGTGCTGGATGATGTGGTCCTGCCTTCTGTGGTCCAGCAGTTGACCGCTCACACTACAGAAGCCATCACGTCTCGCCTGACCAGCATCGCCTCAGGACCGCCTGTTGGCTCCGTCACCATCAGCATGGACAAGGTGCTCAGCGATACAGCCGCCTTCCTCCATGGCCGCCGGGACCAGCTCAACAACGGTCACCTGCAGTGGGAGCAGGTCTTGTCGGGTCGAAACTTTGGCGGGCCGCTCTCTGGTGTTGCCCTTGCCGAAGGCGAGGGCAACATGGCCGAGGGTCATCCGTTCTCCTCCCTTGCCCTCTGGGGCCGCGGCGACTACTCCAGATACAACAACACAATTGAAAATACCGACGTGGCTGGCGGCGGCTTCTCCGGCACCGTGGGCATTGACGTGCAGCCGATGCCCCGGCTGGTGACCGGTCTTGCTCTGACCGCCACTCGCTGGGGACTGGACTATAACACCAATGGCGACCAGGCAGACGGTGCCTATAAGGTTGGCGTCGCCATGGTCAATCCCTACGTGAACTGGTTCGCCACGGATCAACTGAGTCTTTGGGGAACGTTTGGCTACGGGCGCGGTGAGGTGGAACAAACCCCGGAAGAGGGCGGCGGCGCCTCTCGCACGGATACGGACAGCCTCACCAGTTGGGCCGGTGGCGTACGTTTTCAGGCATTGCCTGGCGGTGATCCGCTCACGGGAGAAGGTTCCCCCTTCGGCCTGGCCTTCAAGCTGGACGGCGCCCGCTCCAGCTTCCTGGATGCCAATGTCCAACTGGCCCGTCTGGCAGGAGAAGTCTCCCGCTCCTTCTCCCTGGATGCCGGCCTGTTGACCGCAGCCCTTGACCTGGGGTGGAGCTTTCGCAGTGTGACCAGCAACGACGATCTGGACGAGCTGCGTCAGAGCGTTGCCGACCAGAATGATAGCGGCGGCGCCGAACTGGTGGGCAGCGTCAACTGGCTGAACTCTGAAGGCAGCGTATCCGCCACCGTGGATGCGCGGTTGCTGGTGGGTAGTGGCGACCACAAGGAGTGGGGGATTGGCGGCAATCTTCGCTTTACGCCGTCCCGGCGGGGTGGAGAAGGTCTCAGCCTGAGCCTGCAACCCTCCATCGGCGTTACCCGCACGCGGCTGGATGCTCTGTGGTCCATCTCTGGCGAGGGGGATCTGGCCATCAGCAACCGTCTAACCGGCGCCCGGCTGCATGGGGAGCTGGCCTACGGCTTCCGCCGCGGCAATGCCGTTCTGACGCCCTACAGCGAGGTGGTGCTGGATGAGACCGCCAGCAGCTATGGCGTTGGGTTGCGCTACGATCTCAATGGTTCGCTGGACCTGGACCTGAAGGGCGCCCGCCGCCACGCCAACGGCAACAACGAAACCCGCCTCTTCCTGCACGTCCGCTCCGAGCTCTGAGCCGGAGCGCCGCCGCCAGCCAGGACCGCTGCACCAGCGCCAAACCATGGTCTCTCGATTCCCTCGTTATTGCAGGACTGCCGTACAGGTGATGCGACCCCGGCGTGTGGCAGTCGCCGGCGGTGGGGCAGCTGCGGTGGTGAGCAGTTGGGTGGCGGTGAGGCAGGGGTTGGCTGTTCTTTACAGCAGGCTGCACCCAACGCTGCAATCCCTGTCAACTGCAAGGTGAGGAGTTGATTTTCTCCTTGAACCCCCTGGCCAGCCTGTGGCAGCGCCGCTGGGTGGTTCACCTGCACGTGCTGGATTTTCGTTGGGATTGGGATTTACGGCGTAATGCCCAGGATTTCTCCCGGACCACCCGGCAAGGGAAACCAGTGCCAATAGAATTCTGGGTCCATACCAAGGGACCAGCGCAGTTGCAGGCTTGGCTTGGGCCTGACTCTGGACAGCAGCCGGATCTGGCCTTGACCCTGGAAGGGCGAGTGGCCTTTGGGCACGCTCGCCATGAAACGGTC
Source organism: Candidatus Synechococcus spongiarum SP3 (assembly GCA_001007665.1). Lineage (GTDB taxonomy): Bacteria > Cyanobacteriota > Cyanobacteriia > PCC-6307 > Cyanobiaceae > Synechococcus_B > Synechococcus_B spongiarum_B. The sequence goes on from JXQG01000026.1 coordinate 2,099, forward strand.
GCTGGTATGACAGGGGGCTTACATACGTGAGTACCCAAGATCAAGAAGGCAGACCGCACTTGCTTTCTCAAACCAATTCTCATCAGGGCTGACCATCTTTTCTTCTAGACGTTTTCTTTCAGGGCTGTTGCCATTCGGCATTTTGTAGCATAGATCACTTGACAATCCACTACGTCTAGCTTACGCTTCTTCTCAACTATTCCCCTTAAAGACATGAATCGCCACACAGGTCCAGGCAAGTCACACCGTGAAGGAATCACACTCATTCAGCTCATTCAGAAATTTCTTAATGATACAACTGCTGAAGCATGGTTTGTTGATGCTCGTTGGCCTGATGGCATCATTTGTTCTCATTGTGGTTCTGCCAATGTCAATGCCAACGCTAAGCATCCTACCATGCCCTATCGCTGCCGTGCAAGGCTTTGCCGTAAGCACTTCAGCATCGCAACTCACTTGAAGGGGATTGCCAGCATGAAGCTACACCGTGATCTTGGCATCACTCAGAAATCAGCTTGGTTCCTGGCCCATCGGATTCGAGAAACTTTCGATTTTGCATGGTTGCCTGGATTGCCTGGACCCATTGAAGCTGATGAAACTTTCATCGGCGGTAAACGCAAGAATATGTCCCATGACCAACGCAAAGAGCAGACCGGACATGGAGCAGTAGGTAAGGCTATTATTGCTGGTGTCAAAGATCGTACAACGGGTCAGATCAGTGCAAGAGTAGTCAAAGGCACAGATGCGTTGACCTTGCAAGGATTTATGAGATGTCATGTAGAAGCAGGCGCCACAGTCTACACAGATGCAGCACTGGCTTACCAAGGAATGACTGATATGGACCATCACACAGTCAATCACAGTGTGGGCGAGTACGTCAATGATAGGGCTCACACCAATGGGATCGAGTCGTTTTGGTCCCTGCTCAAACGTGGCTATCAAGGCGCCTTCCACAAAATCAGCCCTGCCCACCTGAACCGCTACGTAAGAGAATTTGCAGGCCGCCACAACATCCGCTGGCTGGATACCGTAGATATGATGCTGAGAATGGTAGCTGGGATGGTAGGCAAGCGGCTAACATACTTGGAGTTAATTAATGAAGGAGGCTTATGTACGTAAATGCCATCCTATTCTCACCTTTACTGAGTTCCTGTTCTGAGAAGGGAATGTTCTGATTAAACTCAGCAGTCGCGGCATGGGAGGCGGCAACAACCATGCTGGCATGGGCTTTCCAGGCGTGAGAGTCTGTTATGAGTCTATAGTAAGACTCATAAGACTTCAGCAACAGTCAGGCTCAGAGTTGGGTACTCACGTATGTAAGCCCCCTAGCATTTCAGAAGCCAAAGGGCATCGGAATAGAGATCCTCAACTGCCTCCTCAGCATCTGTACAATGTCGTTATGCCCTCATTCACGAGCAATGTCGAGAGGTGTCTTTCCTTCATTGTTTTTTGCCTTGGGATTAGATCCGGCCTGGATCAGAGCTTTTGCCACTTCTCGATCACCACTCTCAGCCGCACCATGTAGAGGGGTCCAGCCTTCCAGGTCTGTTGCATTAGGATCGGATCCAGCTGAGATAAGAATTTTGGCAACATCTACGCAACTCTCGCGGGGCTTGGCTGCAGCCTGGATAAAGAACTCCCTATCCTTTGGATAATTAATCAATGATGCTAGAGCTGGTGGTATAATATCATAATTGACCATAGCCAGGAGAGAGCTATTAGCAATCTCCGGGGAAATTTGCCTCATAATCATGTGAAGATGACTGTCCCTGGCTGCCTCATGCAGCGGTGTCCAGCCATCATTATCTGTTGCTTGAACATTAGCTCCAGCAGCGACAAGAGCTCTGGTGGTATCAGCATTGCCGTTCTGATCTGACCCGTGCGCTGCTGTATTACCATCATGATCTGTTGCATCAAGATCTGGCTCAGCCTCCATCAAAATAACAAAAACCACCTCTGGATGATCGTGAAAAGCTGCACTATGAAATGGATTCAAGCCGTTTTCATCTTCTAGACTGACATCAGCTCCATTTTTGATAAGAACTCTGGCAACCTCTGATGAGTTCAAATTGGCTGCTTCATGCAATGGAGTCTGTATGTCCGTACTTATCAGATTAGGGTTAACCTTTCTTCCCAGAACCATTGCCACCTTCTCTTCCAGAAGATTTGCCGCAGTATCTGACTAATCATTAACCGTTGTCCAGTGCAACGGAGTCCAGTCGTTAAAATCTTGTGCCTCTGGATGGGATCCAGCATTATTGATCAGTTCGATGACTTGCTTTGTCTGACCTTGATAAGCCAGTAGGTGGAGCTCTCCCCAGCAGGGCTGCTACTGGGAATTGTGGCAGAGTGCGTCCTGTCTGGGAGGCTGTATGGCAACCTCATAGAGAAAACCTTCTGCGATAAATGGGAATGCGATAACAGGCACAACGAACCGAGTGTAGAATGGAGAAAATTGCATGGAAGACTCAAGCGGCTGCTGAGAAGGGTTTTGCTTTATCCTACAGGGTGCTACGGAAAATCGCCATCCTCTTGTCTGAAAAAGCCTGCTGGCTGAAATAAAATTTGCACGACTGACTTTCTCATGCTGAGAGGGCACCTGATGGGGGAGCCGCCAACACTGCTCAACCTCTGCAGGAGGACATCGTTCACCCGCCCGGACAATCCGCCACAGATGATGCCTGGGGTCAGGATTCTCAAAGTAACCCGAGTTCTGGATAAGGGGACTATGGAAGAGTTGCCCTTTCCCCGTCTGAACACGGCTACCGGTCCATGAAAACCCTTTGCACAACTGGCTTTTCATGGTGAGAGAGGCACCCTGCACGGAAGATTGAATCGAGAGCCGCCTGACTTTGGAAGCTCCCCCTCCCCCATGGCAAAAGCTGGAAAGCCTCAACAACAGGCAATGGCAGGGCTCCTTTTTCCCGTCTCCTCTCTTCCCGTCAGGGTTCTCAAAGCCCCAAACCAGCACAAGGGCAGTGTCCCTCGGGTTCTCTTACGCAGAATTCGGGTTAAAGCAGGAAAGAGATCTCCCCTCTGGTAGCGGGAACCCCCAAGAGACCTTCAGGAGGAGGAAGGATGGACCGTTTGTTCTGGCTCAGTCAGGAGCAGCTTGAGAGGATCAAGCCCCTCTTCCCCAAGTCTCGTGGTGTGAGCCGTGTGGACGACCGCAAGGTGTTGGCGGCATCATCTACGTGCTGCATCATGGCCTCGCCGGCTAGCTGCTCCAGCCGCTTACGGACCCTGCAAAACCCTCTACAACCACTGCCGCTGCTGGTCAGAGAAGGGAGTTTTCAAGTTGATCTTCTCCGAATTGGCCGGATCCGCAGACACAGAGCCAGCAGCTGGCGCAGGGCCAGAGGCTGGTGTAGCGCCGGAAGAGATGCTGATGATGGATGCCACCTATGTCAAAGCCCATCGCACCGCCTCCAGCCTCAACAAGGGGGTGCTGCACCTCGGTTGATTGGTCGCACCAAGGGGGCCTCACCAGCAAGCTCCATGTGACAGGCGACGGGAAAGGACACCCTCTCCACCTTCATCTCAGCGAAGGGCAATACAGCGACTTCACCGGTGCTGAGGTGCTGTTGTAGGATCTTCCAGGAGCGAGCGCATGGATTGGAGACAAAGGGTGCGACAGCAACAAGATCCGTACTCTGCTTCTGGAGCCAAGGCATCCCACCCTGCATCCCACCCAGGCGGAACCGCAGCAGGAAGGTCACTGTCAGCAAGATGCGCCACAAGGTTGAGAACCTCTTCGCCAAGCTCAAGGACTGGCGACCCGTTGCCACCCGCTACGACCGCTGTGCCCATATCTTCCTCTCTGCCGTCTTCTTGGCCGCCATACTCATCTTCTGGTTATGGGCCCTGACCCTAGGCTCGGAGCAACGCTGGGTGTCGGATGCTGACGGTTGAGAACCTTCAATTTCGCCACAGGAACCAGACCAACCATCAACCGGCTGCGCTCCAGGACGTGAGTTTCGTGGTGCAGGAGCCCCAGATTGTTGTGCTGCTGGGCCTGTCCGGGGCCGGGAAGTCCACGTTGATCCGCTGTCTCAACGGGGCGCTGGTTCCCCATGGGGGGCGGATCGTTGTTCAAGGCGTGAATCTCCACGGCTCGCCCCGTTGCCGGCGCCGGTGCCAACACCGCATGGGCACCGTCTATCAGAACCATGCCCTGGTGCAGCGGCAGACAGCGCGGCAAAACGTGCTGAAGGCCTTTGTCAGCACCCGACCATGGCTGGCTTCGTTCTTGCCGCCGGGGTCCGGATTGCAGGCGCAGGCCTTGGCCATGCTGGACCTGGTGGGGTTACGGGAGCAGGCCGATCAGCGGGTGGACCTGCTCAGTGGCGGCCAGCAGCAGCGGGTGGGCATTGCCCGCGCCCTGGCCAATCACCCGGCACTGGTGCTGGCCGATGAGCCGGTGGCGTCCCTGGACCCCCAAACGGGGCAGGTGGTGCTGGACCTGCTGCGTCAGCTGCAGCGGCGCCTGGGACTCATGGTCCTCGTCAGCCTGCATCAGCCGGACCAGGCCAGAGCCATGGCGGATCGCATCATCGGCATCCGCGCCGGCGCCGTGGCCTTTGATCGACCCAGCGAGGCCGTGGATCAAGGCTTACTCAAGGCCCTTTACAATCAACCCTTGCGGCAGGCTTCATGATGGGGATCGGAAGAGGAAAAACCAGGCGGGCGGCCACCATGGTGGCTTGCTGTCTCATGGCTCTGCTCACGTCTGCCTGCGGTGGGGGTGGCAGGGAATCCCCCACCGCCCGGTCCACCACTGTGAAGCCCCTGGTGGTGGCTCTCGTGCCCGACGAGGATGCCGCCACTGTCATTCAGGATAATCAAGGCCTCAAGTCCTATTTGGAAACCACGTTGGATCTGCCCGTGGAGCTGGTGGTGAGCACGGATTACTCCACCCTGATCGAGGCGGCCATCCGCAACAAGACCAACCTCACCTACTTCGGTCCAATGTCCTACGTGATTGCCCGCAACAAGGCTCCCTTTTTGGAGCCCTTTGCCGTCCGGCTGAAGGATGGCGCCAGCACCTACAAAGCCGTGTTGATCGGGAACCGGGAGCAGGGCATCCACACCTTTGACGACGTCAAGGATCAGACCGTAGCTCTTGGCGATCCAGCCTCCACCGGCTCCCGCCTCTTCCCTCAACTGCGCCTGGCCGAGGCGGGTCTCCAACCGAACGTGGACTATCAGCCCGTGTTTCTGGGGGCCCATGACGCGGTGGCCAAGGCGGTGGAGCGGGGCACCGCAGCAGCAGGGGGATTGAGCCAGGTGATCTATGAAAAGCTCGTGGAGCAGGACACCATCAACCCGGACAGGCTGGTGGTGTTGGGCACCTCCAGTGCCATCCCCCAATACCCCTGGACCATGGGCAGCGGCTTGAACGAAGAGCTGCGCCACGCCATCCAACAGAGCTTCTACAACCTCAAGGATCCAGCCTTGCTCCAGCCCTTACGGGCCGATGGCTTTGTCCCCGCCCAGGACAGCGACTACGACAGCGTTCGCCGGGCTGCCGACCTGCTGGGTCTGTCGCAGGAACTGGTGACAGAGTCTTGAGAACCTGGGCGCTGCCAACGTGCTGCCTTCCTGGCGACGGGTGCATCTGCTGCTTCTGGCCATAGGCGCGGCGGTGGTCTTCTCCTGCTGGCAGGTGGGGTTGCTCGACGTTCAGCGCCTGTGGGACGGGGCACAGGGGTTGGCAGATCTGCTAGGGGAGTTGTTCCCTCTCCGCGCTCAGCGCTGGCCCCATTGGCTGTTGCCCCTCTGGGACACCCTGTGCATCAGCATCGCCAGCACGGCATTGGCAGTGGTTCTTTCCTTGCCCATGGCGTTTCTGGCCAACCGGCGCACAGCGCCCCATTCCTTGATTCAGCGCGTGACCCGTGGTGTGCTCAGCCTCCTGCGGGCTCTGCCGGATTTGCTGCTGGCCCTGTTGCTGGTGGCCGCAGTGGGCTTTGGCCAGTTGGCCGGCACCATGGCCCTGGCCATTCACTCCGTGGGCATGGTGGGCAAGTTCATGGCCGAAACCATGGAGCAGGCCGATCCGGGTCCGGCAGAGGCGCTGTTCAGCACGGGCGCCGACCGGTTCCAGGTGTTTGTCCACGTGCTGCTGCCCCAGTGTTTGCCCACCCTGCTGGATTTGGTGTTCTACCGCTGGGAGTTCAACATGCGCTCGGCCGTTGTGCTGGGGGCTGTGGGCGCCGGAGGAATCGGGACAGAGTTGATCAGCGCCTTACGGCTCCTGGACTACGGACAGGTGACGGCCCTTTTGCTGGTCATTTTTCTGGCTGTTGCTCTGGTGGATCAAATCTCCAGCCGATGTCGACAGAGTCTCACCAGGTGAGCGTCGCAAAGATCACGTTTGTCGCAAAGAAGGATGACATTCAAGGATGCGGCGGAGATTCAAGGCCTGAGTTGAATATGAAAAGATAAAATTAGAACAGATGTTTCATTGCAAGCCCTGTGTTTGACGCTTAAGATCAGTCAATCAGGCTCCATTTGGAGACATTGGTTGATGGGCGTTTCCAAGTACATGGGTACTCACGCCAGTGGGCGATTCCGTGGCGACTCCATTGGTTGGTATCTCAGCAGAATTGGCAAGGAGCCCCTCCTGACTCCCAGTGAGGAGATTGAGTTAGCCCATCAGGTGCAAGCCCTGAAAGTCCTGATGGAGAAAGTGACGTCCGCGCAACAAGTAGTTGAGCATCGAAAGACGCTCCGGTTGGGGAGGCGCGCCCGCAACCGGATGATTGCCGCCAATTTGCGGCTTGTCTTCAGTGTGGCCAAGAAGTATCAGCACCAGGGCCTGGAGTTGATGGACCTGATTCAGGAAGGCACCATCGGCCTGGAGCGAGCTGTGGACAAGTTCAATCCCAGCATGGGCTATAAGTTCTCCACCTATGCCTATTGGTGGATCCGCCAAAGCATGGTGCGCGCCATCGACAACACGTCCCGCACCATTCGTCTGCCCATCCATATTGGCGAGAGGCTTACCAAGCTGCGGCGCGTTACCCGAGACTTGTACCATCGCTTGGGGCGCCAACCCAACCGTCTGGAACTCTCCCAGCGCATGGAGATGAGCCTGGACGACCTGGACGACCTGCTGGCCCAAAGCCGACCCTGTGCATCCCTCGATGCCCATGCCCGCGGCGACGAGGACCGCAGCACCATCGGTGAACTGATTGCTCAAACCATTGACCATGAACCCCTGGAGGAGATGGACCGTCGCTTGCAGCAGGAGCACTTGGAGATCTGGATGGCGCAGTTGGATCAGCGGGAGCAAAAAGTTCTGCGTCAGCGCTATGGACTTGAGGGGAATACGCCCCAGACCCTCTCCGCCATTGGCCATGACATGAAGGTCTCCCGGGAGCGGGTGCGGCAGCTCCAGGAACGCGCCATCAAGAAGCTCAAGGCGTCCGCGGCACGGCAAAAGGCGGCCTGAGACAATCTGCTGTGGAGCTTCTTCAGGCTTTTGGCCTCGTTGCCATTGCCGCTTGGCTGGTTGTGCTGGCCACCATGGCCCATCTGCTGCATCAATGGCGCCCCGATCAGCCCGAGTGGAGTCGGAAAGTTGTGCATCTGGGGGCAGGATTGGTTCTGCCCATGGCCTGGGCTACCAACATCAGTCGCACCATTGCCCTGGTCGCCGCTGCCCTGGCCACAATCCTGGCCGCCGTGAACCAGCGCACCCGACTGCTGCCGGGACTGGAGTCGGTCAACCGCCACAGCTACGGCACCGTGACCTATGGGTTGTCCATCGTGCTGCTGCTCTGGTGGGGTTGGCCTCAGCGCGCCGCCGTTGTTGTGGCCGCCGGTCTCATGATGGCCTTTGGGGATGGGCTGGCAGGCATCCTGGGACCCGCCTGTCCCTCCCCCCAGTGGTCCGTTCTGGGGCAACGGAAATCCCTTCTGGGCACCATTTGCGTGGCATTGGTGGCCATCATGGTGGGCTGGATGCTGCTGGGCGAGCAACTGAGCCTCAACCAGCTGCTGGTGCTGGGGGTAGTGGCGGCCGGGCTGGAGCAGATCAGTGTGCTGGGGGTGGATAACCTGCTGCTGCCCCTGGGCGCCGCTGCCCTTCTCAATCAGTGGCTCGGTCATTAGAGGGGGGGCCAGCCACAGAAGTGGGCATGGCGTCACGCACCGCATCCGCCAGGGCCGCCAGCAACCTGGCAGTGGTATCCAGGCTGATGCAGGCATCGGTGATGCTCTGGCCGTAGGTGAGCCGGGAAAGATCCTCCGGGATGTTCTGGTTGCCCTCCACCAAGTGGCTTTCCAGCATCACTCCAAGGAGGTGGGCCGAACCGTCCCGCACCTGTTGGGCCACAGACAGCAGAACCTCTTCCTGGCGGTGGAAATCCTTGCAAGAGTTGCCATGGCTGCAATCCACCATGAGGCGACGGTGGCAGCCGGCCCGATCCAGGGCAGCCACAGCTGCGGCGACGTCCTCCTTGTGATAGTTGGGACCCGCGCCGCCGCCCCGCAACACCAAGTGGGTGTCCGGGTTGCCGGTGGTGGAGACAATGGATGCCTGGCCTTGGGTGTTGATGCCCAGAAAATGGTGAGGCCGCCCTGCCGCCACCATGGCGTTGATGGCTGTGGCCACCGTGCCGTCCGTTCCGTTTTTGAAGCCAATGGGCATGGAGAGACCTGAGGCCATCTCGCGATGGGTTTGGCTCTCCGTGGTGCGGGCGCCAATGGCCGTCCAACTGATCAGGTCGGCGATGTACTGGGGCACCACCGGATCCAGCAACTCCGTTGCTGCGGGAAGGCCCAGATCGGCCAAGTGGAGCAGCAGGCTGCGGGCCAGGCGCAGACCTGTGTTGATGTCGTAGCTGTGGTCCAGGTGGGGATCGTTGATCAGTCCCTTCCAGCCGACGGTGGTGCGCGGCTTCTCGAAATACACCCGCATCACCACCTCCAGGCTCTGGTGGTGTCGGTCGTGGATCCGCTTCAACACAGCCGCCACCTCACGGGCTGCATCCACGTCATGAACGGAGCAGGGTCCCACAATGACCAGCAGCCGGGGATCCTCACCGCTCAACAGGGCCTTGATGCGCTGCCGTGCCTCCAGGACCGTCCGGGCCGCATGGGGCGACAAGGGAAGATCACCCGCCAGCACGGCAGGGGCAACAAGCGGCCGTGCCTCGACCACGTGGAGGTTGGATGTACGCATGGTGCCTGGATGCCGTGCTCAAATGTAGGCAAAGATAGTCCCTATGCTCCATCCTCAGCTTCCGGCTGACCTGGAGACCGTGTGGCCATGGTGGCGTGCCTTCTTCCATGGAGTCACCGCTACGGCGGAAGCTGGTGCTGGCCCCCCTGATGGATATGGATGCCTGCTATTCCCCAGACGCTTTCGATGTCTACGCAGTGACCTGAAAGACGGACTGGCCAAGCTGGAGGCCCGGCAGCGGGAAGACAACAAGGCCCTGAATGAAAAGCTGGACCGCCTGCTTGAAAGCCGCTTGCCTGCCACCCGCCAACCCCCCGCTACAGGAAGCCATGACCCACGGCAACAACAGCAGCGGCCGTCACCAAGCGGGCGGAATCCTGATGCTGCTGGCTTCTGGTTCCCTCCTGCTGGCATCGGCCGCCGCTGTTGCCCGCCCGGGCAAGGGGCAGACAATCACCGCCAACCCCCGGAAACGGATTTTGCGGCACTTGGTGGCAGCACCAGGGGCTGACCCTAGGCTTTAAGGAAGGCCTCAAAAACCCCCATGCTCGCCGCCTACCGCCAGGCTGCCGCCGAACGGCACGCCCTGGGCATTCCTCCCCTCCCCCTCAATGCCGTCCAGACCCAGGCCCTGACGGCATTGCTGCAGGACCCGCCAGCAGGGGAGGAGGAGGCGCTGCTGGACTTGTTGAGGCAGCGGATTCCCCCAGGCGTGGATGAAGCCGCCTACGTGAAGGCCACGTGGCTGAGTGCCGTGGCTACAGGCACGGTCACCAGTCCCCTGGTGTCCCCCTTGGACGCCACCCGGCTGCTGGGCACCATGGTGGGGGGATACAACGTGGCGGCTCTGCTGGAGTTGCTGGAGAGCCCGGACACGGCCGTTGCCGCCTACGCAGCCACCGGGCTGAGCGGCACCCTGCTGGTGTACGACGCCTGCAACGACCTGCTGGAGCGGGCCGCCACCAACCCCTTTGCCCGCCGTGTAGTGGACTCCTGGGCGGCAGGGGAATGGTTCAGCAGCAAGCCGCCGCTGCCGGAAGAACTCACCGTCACCGTGTTCAAGGTGGCGGGTGAAACCAACACCGACGACCTGTCCCCCGCCACCCACGCCACCACCCGGCCGGATATTCCTCTCCATGCCATGGTCATGCTGGAGCGGCGTGATCCCCAGGCCCTGGCCACCATCGCCCGGTTGAAGGAGCGTGGTCATCCCGTGGCCTACGTGGGGGACGTGGTGGGCACAGGCAGCTCCCGCAAGTCCGCCATCAACTCCCTGCTGTGGCACATCGGCCAGGACGTTCCCCACGTGCCCAACAAGCACCGAGGCGGCGTGATTCTTGGCGGCAAAATTGCCCCCATTTTTTTCAACACCGCCGAAGACTCCGGCGCCCTGCCCCTGGAGTGTGACGTCAGCCAGTTGAATACCGGAGACGTGATCACGATTCGCCCTTGGCAGGGAACCGTCGCCAACACCGCCACCGGGATGGTTGTGAGTCGTTTTACGTTGCAGCCTGGCACCATGGCCGATGAGATCCGGGCCGGTGGTCGGATCCCCCTGCTCATTGGCCGGTCCCTCACCGACAAGGTGCGCCAGCACCTGGGACTCCCCCCGTCGGAGTTGTTCATCCGGCCTGGCCAGCCCGCGGCTGAGGGAACGGGCTTCACCTTGGCCCAGAAGGTGGTGGGTCGGGCCTGTGGGTTGCCAGGAGTGCGGCCGGGCGCCAGTTGCGAGCCCATGGTCACCACCGTGGGCAGCCAGGACACTACCGGTCCCATGACCCGGGACGAGATGAAGGAACTGGCCTGCCTGGGCTTCTCCGCGGATCTGGTGATGCAGAGCTTCTGCCACACTGCCGCCTACCCCAAACCTGTGGACCTGCAGACCCAAAAGGAGTTGCCGGATTTCTTCGCCCAGCGGGGTGGGGTGGCCCTGCGGCCGGGGGACGGCATCATCCACAGTTGGCTCAACCGCATGTTGCTGCCGGATACGGTGGGCACGGGCGGCGATAGCCACACCCGTTTCCCGCTGGGGATTTCCTTCCCCGGCGGCTCCGGGATTGTTGCCTTTGCCGCCGCCTTGGGGGTGATGCCCCTGGATCTGCCCGAGTCGGTGCTGGTGCGGTTTTCCGGGGCGTTGCAACCCGGCATCACCCTGCGGGACGTGGTGAACGCCATTCCCTACGTGGCCATCCAGCGGGGATTGCTTACCGTGGCCAAGACCAACAAGACCAACGTCTTCAACGGCCGGATCATGGAAATCGAGGGTTTGCCGGACTTGAAGCTGGAGCAGGCCTTCGAGCTCACCGATGCCACGGCGGAGCGCTCCTGTGCTGGCTGCACCATTGCCCTGTCCATCGCCACGGTGACGGAGTACCTGCGCAGCAACGTGTCCCTGCTGAACAATATGGTGGCCCGGGGCTACCAGGATGCCCGCACCCTTGCAAGACGCATCGCCGCCATGGAAAGCTGGCTCGAAAACCCCCGGCTGCTCAGGGCCGATGCCGATGCAGTCTACGGGGAAACCATCGACATTGACCTCAACGCCGTCACGGAACCCCTCCTGGCTTGCCCCAATGACCCGGACAACATCAAACCCCTCTCCGCAGTGGCTGGCGATCCCGTGCAGGAGGTGTTCATTGGCTCCTGCATGACCAACATTGGCCATTACCGCGCCGCGGCCAAGGTGTTGGAGGACGTGGGCACGGTGAAGGCTCGCCTCTGGGTCTGCCCACCCACCCGCATGGACGAGGAGACCCTCAAGCAGGAAGGGCACTACGCCACCATGGCTGCGGCAGGCTGTCGCATGGAGATGCCGGGTTGCTCCCTCTGCATGGGCAATCAGGCACGGGTTGAAGACAACACCACGGTGGTGTCCACCAGCACCCGGAACTTCAACAACCGCCTGGGCAATGGGGCCCAGGTCTACCTGGCTAGCGCCGAGTTGGCGGCCGCCTGCGCCGTGCTGGGCCGCATCCCCACCGTGGCGGAATACCACCGGATTGTGAGCACCAGGATCCAGCCACTGGCGGCGGAGCTTTACCGCTATTTGAACTTTGATCAGATTCCCGGCTTTGCGGATGGGCAAGGGGACAGCAGCGACGATTCTGAAAGCACGATTCCAGCGGAGGCGAAAATCTGAACGGGAGGCAAGACAGCAGCACCATGTTGGGTACAGCTCTAAAAGCCAGGACAGTTCGCAAACTGCAGCAGCAGCGCTCCCTGGCGGTGGCGACCACGGTCGTCCTCACCGGCCTGGGGGCGGCCTGGACCGCGGTGTTGCTGAAAAACGGCATCACCAGGGTGGTGAGTTGGCGGCTGGGGCTGGTGGAGCAATTGGAGCCTGTCCTCGGTCGCGCCACCCCTTGGCTGGTGTTGCCTATCATTGCCGGCCTGGGCGGGCTGCTGGCAGGGCTGTTGGTGAAACACCTGGCGCCCGCCGCCCACGGCTCCGGCATCACCCAGGTGATGAAATTCCTCCAGGGGCAGCGGGTGCCCATGAGCATTCGGGTGGCAGTGGTGAAGCTGCTGGGCGGCATCCTGACCATTGGCAGTGGCTTACCCTTGGGGCCGGAGGGTCCCGCAGTGCAGATGGGCGCCTCCGTGGCCTGTCAGATGGCCACCAACCTGAGGGCGCCGCGCTCCTTCCTGCGCCTGATTGTGGCCGCGGGCGGCGGAGCGGGCATTGCGGCGGTGTTTAACGCCCCCCTCGGTGGCTTCATCTACGCCATTGAGGAGCTGCTCCATAACGCCAGGCCCGTGGTGCTGATGGTGGTGTTGTTCACTACCTTCATGGCCGACACGTGGGGGGACGTGCTCAATTGGATCGGCTTTGGCCAGGACGAGGGCTTCACCGCAGCAGTGAGCCTGGAGGTGACCAGAACATTTGATCTGGCGGACTTCACCTTTCGCCCCGTTGATGTTCTCTACCTCATTCTTCTGGGCCTGGTGATTGCCGGGTTGACTGAGCTGTACAACCGCTACGTGATTGCCATGCAGGGTCTGTGTGGCCGGGTGTTCGGCCCGCGGCCAGTGCTGCGCATGGCCCTGTGCGGTCTGCTGCTGGGCCTGATCTTTGCGCCCCTGCCCGCGGAGTTTGCCGACGGAGCCGCCCTGAAAAAGCTGGTGGCTCTGGACTTACGGGACGGCATCACGGATCTGGGCTCCAACCTGGCGATTTTTGTGGCCATGTTTTTCACTACGGGCCTGGCGGCGGCGTCCGGTGCGCCAGGGGGCCTCTTTGCCCCCATGTTGATCCTGGGAGGCGCCGTGGGCCTGGTGGGCTCCGAGCTGCTGCAAACCACCACCGGCTATGCCCCCAGCAGCTTCGTGTTTGCAGGGATGGCCAGCTTTGTGGCGGGTACATGCCAAGTGCCCATTGCGGCCACGTTTATCACCTTTGCCCTCACCAAGCAGATTGTGCTGCTGAAGCCCATGCTGGTGGCTTCTCTCAGTTGTTACCTGCTGGCCCGGGCCATCAATCGCCGCTCCATCTATGAACGTCAGTTGGTGTTGGAAAACCGTCACTCCATCTGGGCGCCCCCACTCATTGCCCCGGTGAGTCTGCGCTGAGGGGCCACCGCCAAGCCATAGGCCCGGGGTCCGTCGAGCAGAAACCAGCCTGCCGTATGGATGCACACATCGCCGCAGGGCAAGTCTGCGGCATGGAGACTGGCCAGCAACAGGACTGCCGCCAGCTGGCCGCGATCCGTGCTGCCGGCTGTGGCCATCACCGCAGCAGTCTGCTACCGCTAACCTGTCTCCATCTGTCGGTCCACGTTTTGGAACCGTTCGGGAAGATGGTCAAGTTTGGGTATGCCATTGCCTATAAGGAGCTGGGCAGACCTGTTGAGAAGCCTTGGGGGCAGACGGTCTCCTACATGGCCACCCCGTCCGGGATTTTGCTGGAAATCTGTAGCCCGGTGAACCCGGGCTAAGCAATCCATCCGCTCACCCACCTGCGGTGACGCCAGGACCGCCAAAGGCCCGGCGCCAGTCTTTTGGCGTTGCAAGACCGTCACCTGGTCCGGGCGCCGCCGCCCATGATCCCGGTGCGCCGGGGCCGGGGGGCCGCCAGGCCGTAGGCCCGGAGTCCGGCCAGCAGAAACCAGCCCGCCATAGCAATGCGTGCATCATAGTAGGGCAAATCCGTGGCATGGATACTGGCCAGCAGCAAAAATGCCGCCAGCCAGCCGCGATCCGTGAGGCTGGCTATGGTCATGCCGTGGTGGATTGCTGTCACCACCACCCAGACGGGCACTGCCAGCAGCAGCAGCGCCACAGGTACCCCGAAGCTGAGACCCAGATCCAGGGGCAAGTTGTGGGGATGCCCATGGAGAACCCCGCTGCGCAGGAAATAGAGCGCCCCAAAGGCTGCTGCACCCCAGCCCAGCCAGGGACGCTCCAGCACCAGTTGGCTGGCGGCTGACCACTGGCTCAGGCGGGTAGTGGGTACAGGACGATCAAACCCCTGATCCGTGAGACGCTGCCAGAGGGTATCGGGAACCGCAGCGCGCGCCAACTCCTGTAAACCAGCAGGAACACCGGGCAGCACCGCCAGCGCCACGGGCAGCAGGGCCAACAGCAGCAGGGGGAGCAGCCAAGCCCATGCTCCCATCCCCAACACCAGCGGGAGCGCCAACACTGCACTGGCCCAGGCATTGCGGGATGCGGTGAGCCATAGGCAAAGGCCGTGCAATCCCGTCAGCGCCAGCATCGGCCCCCGCTGCCGCCAACCCCATGGAGGCTGCAGCAAGCAGGCCAGCAATAGTGGCCAGGTCAAGGCCAGCCAGGCGGCTGTGATGGTGGCGTAGTCAAACAGCCCGGAGAGGCGGCCACTGGGATTGCCGCCGGCATCCATGTGCCAGATGACCAGATCCCCGGCCATGGACCAGGGTCCCTGCCAGCCCAGGACCATCTGCCCCAGCCCGGTGACCAGAACGGGAACCGTCCCCGCCACCAGCCAGCCACTGCATCGCCGCCGTGCATCCGGGGTGTCTACATAAGACTGCCACCCCCAGAATCCCCAGAAAAACGGCAACCAATTGAACAAGCCCCACCAGGCCAGGTCTCCACTCACCGCCTGGGTAGCCGTCGCCAGCAACAGTCCCGCCGCCAGCAGCAGCACCCGGTTCAGCCTGTCGCTCCAATAGGCCGCAAATCCCTTGCGCCATGTGGCCACCACCAGACCA
Organism: Candidatus Synechococcus spongiarum SP3; assembly: GCA_001007665.1. Classification (GTDB taxonomy): domain Bacteria; phylum Cyanobacteriota; class Cyanobacteriia; order PCC-6307; family Cyanobiaceae; genus Synechococcus_B; species Synechococcus_B spongiarum_B. The sequence goes on from JXQG01000026.1 coordinate 17,474, forward strand.
GCCACCAGCAGCACCCCGCCCAGCAGAGCGCTGCTGGCGAGGAAGAAAAGCCCTAACTGCACCGCCACCCAGCCCCAGCGCGGCACACCGGCAGGGCAGCGGCCTTGAAGGCGCGACAGAAAATCCATCGACATGGAGCGTTGCGTCAATGCCCTTCCTTCTCCCAAGATCATGTCGCCAATTCCAGCACGACGAATCCTGGCCTGCTAAACTCACGGCACTCCTTGCGCTGGCCATGTCATTCACTTCAAGACTTTCCCGGTTGGTCCGTGCCAATGCCAACGCCCTGGTGAGCAGCACTGAGGATCCTGCCAAGATCCTGGACCAGGCACTGATGGACATGCAGGGGGAACTGGTGAGTCTCCGTCAGTCTGTAGCCAGGGCGGTGGCCAGCCAGAAAAACGTTGAAGCACAGCTCCGACAAGCCTGCGACCAGGTTGATCAGTGGTATGAACGTGCCTCCATGGCCCTTCAGCAGGGGGACGAGGAGTTGGCTCGCCAAGCCCTGGCGCAGGGCAAGCCCTATGAAGACACTGCCCAGACTCTTCGCCGTCAACTGGAATCTCAAGCCGTTCAAGTGGAAGACCTCCAGCGCAACTTGCGGAAACTGGAAGGCAAGTTTGCCCAGGCCCAGGCCAAGAGAAGCACCCTCAAGGCGCGTATCCAGTCAGTTCAGGCTCGCAAGCATCTGGGGTGGGACGGCGTCCGCGGCATCAACACCGAGTCAGCCATGGACGCCTTTGAACGCATGGAAGAGAAGGTGGAGGCCATGGAGGCAGGGACTGCCACAGCTGCCTATTCGTTTCCCAATCCCTCAGGAGATTGGGAAAGCGTAGATCTAGAAGGTCGCTTTCAGGAACTGAAGGCCCGCTTGCGCAGCAGCAAATAGGGCAGAAGCAGGGAGAGTCTCAACGCAGCCCCCATGGCCGTCACCCGGCAGCTCCAGCATGGAGGTTCAGTGGCAGGACAACTGATCAACTTACCCACAAGACTCCTTCTCACCGTGAGAAAATCAAGCTTGGAGTGGGTTTCCATGGGCCAGCAGGCTTCGCTCATGTGGAGGAACGGCGATCACAAAGGCCAGTTGATGGCCTTCAGGGTCACCGATGGCAGCAAGGATGACCGCCAACCGCTTGAAACCTTGACCGCTGCACGGCACGGGAAGGTGTTGGGTGGTGTTGCGTAAGCGATGCATCATCGAGACCCTCTTTGGCAAACTCAAGTCCACCATGGGCTTAGAGCACAGCCGGCGCCGCTCTCCCGTCAACGCCCTGGTCCCCATGCTCTCTTGCCTGGCGGCTGACACCCTGGCAGAAGCCAAGGTCAACATTGCCAGCAGCGGCCCCGTCCCCATCCCGAACATCTCAGCCGTCCCTAAACATCTCTGCCACCTCCAGCAGCGTCAGGCCGTGGCGGTGTGCTTTTCCTGCCGCCTTGCCCATGGGGGGCCTCGACCAAGAGAACTCACGCGTAACCCATGGCGCCACCTTCCCCAAGGCTCATGTGATTATCGTCATCACCTCCTGCCAAGCTCTGCGGATGCTCCCATGCCGACATTTTCCAGGCTTTCCTGAATTATGTTTTATCTTTAACAACTTTGAAATTGCCTTTTTGAATCTTACCTGAGAAATCCTTTAAGCCTTGCGTGATCACTTCCATTGAGGGTACGATACCTCCAGAGTCTGTAATTTGTTTGACAAGAAAATCGATATACCAATTACCTAAGTTGAACGTGAGAATGGCGGAAGATGAGCCCAAGATTACTCCTCCAAAGACTGGTCCCACTCCCGGAATGAATTTAAGGATATTTCCAAGCGATCTTATCTCTATTATAACCCCTGTAAGACTTGCAAGCAGATCTATGACGAGATTTCTCCAAAACTCCGCCGATGTCCCATTGACTCCGAATACCCTGGAAATATATACAAGCATCCCCACCTGAATCGGAACCAACAGTCCTTCACTGACCAGTGGGACGGGGATCCCTCCCGCTCCTCCCGCAGACACGACGGCCGCCCAAATGGCTTTGTGAGCCTCTTTCTTCTTGAGCTTAATACTTTTTTAAATAATCGCAAATGTTCTCAAAACTTCTCCATCTGGAAGCACATGCGCCGTGGCTTCCACAAGGGTATCCAATCCCTCCGGTGGCAGCACATAGCCGTCATCCAGGTGCTCTTCGATTGCCCGCACCCGCACCACGTTCTCCGCCTCAGGCAACAGCCGCTGCACTGCACTTCGGAAATTTTTGTCAGCTCTGACCTTGGTGATCACCCCAATCACAAGCATGAATTGGGTTAGCCCTCGGGTCAGTTCCTGCTCCGCCTCTTCGACGCGCCGTGTATCCTCGGTGATACACAGCCACGCCACATGGATACGCTCGCGAAGTTGCTGATTTTGATTCTTCTTTACGAAAGCTAGTAGTTCATCTGTAATTGTCTTAACACTCTTTCAACTCCAGTCCTCTTGTATCGTAGATTGGGAGGGGCACACCTTTCTTGGTGTATTTTCGTGTCTCCATCGTAACAGGCTCTGATGGACCGGTCGTCGCAAAATCTCCCTCAAAAATTTCATTCACTAACGTGCTCTTGCCTGTACCAGAGCGGCCAACGATGAGGATGTTAAACATCCCTGTTTTGAATTTATTGCGGATGGTAGCCAAATGTTCTTGAGACAGCCCTTGCCAATTGTTTTGACTCCTTTGGGATGAGTCCTGGGACTTGCCAGCCATGGGGGAAAACGTTCAGTTGAGACGAGGGTATCACGCTTCCCGGAAGCGGTTTGCCCCCTTTTCGATGGATGTGGAGCCAATAGCAGGTCAAGGTGGCGTGGGGCTGTCTCACGTAGGCACCCGCTTCTGCAGGGCGCTCACCTTGAGAAACTCCGTGTTAATCCCGGAGGCCCGCTCCAGGGATATTTTGCCGGTGCGCACGATTTGTAAAATCCCGAACGGCTCCAACACCTGCTCCAGCGCCAGGAGTTTGCCGGGATCCCCCGCAACCTCCAAAGTGAGGGCATCCTCCGCCACGTCCACCACCTTGGTGCGAAAGATCTGCACCAGATCCAGAACTCTGGAGCGATTTTCCCGATTGGCCGCCACCTTGAGGAGCATCAATTCACGCTCCACTGAGGGAATGTGGCTCAGGTTCTGCACCGTCAGCACGTTCACCAGCTTGAGGAGCTGCTTGGTCATCTGCTCAATCACCTGGTCGTCACCGGCCACCACCATGGTGAGACGCGAGATGCCGGGTCGCTCCGCATGGCCAACGGCAAGGCTCTCGATGTTGAACCCGCGGCGGGCAAAGAGCCCCGCAATGCGGCTCAACACACCGGCTTCATCCTCCACCAACACGGAAAGAGTCTGCTTCATGAAGGGGACCAGGCAGGGATTGAGAGATGCAGTGATCGAGGTTAGGACGTTACGAAGGAAACGTCTCCCGCAGCCAGGCCAAAACCACCCCATTGAAACGCTTTGGGTCCTCGTCATGGGGACAGTGGCCGCAACCCTCCAGCACCTGGCACGGCAGATCAGGGCGCAACCGGACCACGGCTTTGGCCATGGCCTCAGGCGCCAGCCGGTCCTCCTGCCCCCGGAGGACCAGCACAGGGCAGGCGACCCGCCGCAAGAGGGCAGGAGCTGTTGCCCACAGCGGGCGTCTGCCCATACCCATGGTCATGCCCGCCAGACTTCTGGCGGCGCCAGAACGGCGACAGGGTCGGGAAAACAGGCGCAGGAGGGCCGGATCCAGGCGGTGACGCTGCTTGTAGGCTGCCCTCAGCCCCAGGGCCAGCAACCATGGTTGGGAGAACAACCAGAGGATCAGGCGCCACGGCGCCAGCCACCGCTGGAGGATCCTCAAGAGTTGTTGCCAACGGCGGCAGAATGAATGACGACGGGGCTGGGGCTTCAACAGGGTTGGATCCTGCAGCGGGGCCAGCACCAGGGCCTTGACCCGTTCAGGGCGCACCACCGCAGCGGTCAGGCCCACCAACGCCCCCAGGGAATGGCCCACAATCACCACGGGTTCCTGGATGCTCTGCTCAACCAGGTGCAGCACCTGCTGGGCCCATGTGCGGTTGTCCTGCACCAGAAAGGGTTGAGCGGAGGCGCCAAACCCCAGCAAATCCAGTCCATAGACCCGCCAGCCTGCTGCGGCAAAGGCGGGAGCGTTGGCGCGCCAGTGGCCAGCAGCGGCGGCAAAGCCATGGATCAGCACCAGCGGCGGACCACCATCACAGCCCAACCGACGCACCTGCAACGGCTGACCTTGCCAGTGCAGCACACTGACTTGCCCCCAGTCCGTGGTCTCACCCGCAGCAGCCATGGTGTTCACAGCAGTGGGGCAGGCTGCAACCCTAGCCATCAACATCACTCTGTTGCGGCCACATCCCCGTAGCGTCTGCCATCAGGCAAACTGGACAGTTCATATCCACGACCACGCCATGGCTGGTGAAATTTTTGGCACGGCTGCCCTGTTCTGGCTCCTCGTTCCTGTGGGGCTGCTGGGTGGGTTGGTTGTGCTCAAGTTCCAGGGCAACAACTTCGAAAACTAAGGCAAGGGACAGGTCACGGAAGCAGGCGATGCCGCTTTACGCTCCACCAAGTCAGTTGTCTGCCCAGCGTTCATGAAGGTCCTGATTGTCGGCGCCACCGGAACCCTGGGCCGTCAGGTGGTGCGCAGGTGTCTTGATCAGGGGCATGATGTGCGCTGCCTGGTGCGGATTCCCCGTAAGGCGGGATTTTTGCAAGGTTGGGGCGGGGAGCTGGCCCAGGGGGATCTACTGCAGGCCGACAGTCTGGACCGTGCCCTTGACGGTTGTGACGCGGTGATTGATGCGGCCACGACGCGGGTGGATTCCGAGCAGAGCGTCTATGCCGTGGACTGGGACGGCAAGCTGAACCTGTTCCGCCGCATGGAGGCCGCCGGGATTCAACGGTTGGTGTTCCATTCCATCCTCAAGGCAAGCGAGTACCGCACCGTGCCCTTGATGGATATCAAATGCTGCACCGAAGACCTGCTCCGCCGTTCCGGCTTCCAGACCACCATTCTTCAGGTGTCCGGCTTCATGCAGGGACTCATCAGCCAGTTTGCCATCCCTGTTCTGGACCGCCAAAACGTTTGGGTCAGTGGCAGCAGCAGCATTGCTTACATGAACAGCCAGGATGTGGCCCGCTTTGCCGTGGCTGCGCTGGAGCGGCCCGAGACCATCGGGGCCAGCCTCCCCGCCGTGGGACCAAAAGCCTGGACCAGTACCGAGGTGATTCAGCTGTGTGAGGCCCTTACCCAGAAGGAGGCCCGTGTGCTCAAGGTCTCACCTTTCATCATCAAGGTCTTGCGCACTGTGGTCTCCATGTTTGAGGCCGGGCTCAACGTGGACGACCGCCTGGCTTTTGCAGAGGTGAGTAGCAGCGGTACTTGCCTGGATGCCCCCATGGAGGAGAGCTACCGCACGTTTGGCCTGAATCCAGCCGACACCACAACTCTGGAAACCTACCTGAAAGAGTATTACGACACCATTATCCGGCGACTCCGACAGATGCAGGCGGATCTCAGCAAAGAAGACCGCAAGCGTCTCCCCTTCTGAGGCGACGGCGTTCTCTGAGGCGACAGCGGGCAATGCCCACAGTCGGACCACAGTCAATTGTCGGAGGAGAGATGAATGCGCTTGATGTCCTCCTGGCTGCCCATCACCACAAGCACGTCGTTGGGGCTGAGAATCATGGAGGCGGGTGGATTCACCCGCAGATCCCCCTGGCTGCCGGCGGCCAGCACGCTGACCCCATAGTCCTTCCGCAGGTTGATGTCCCGCAGGGATCGTTGAACAAACTCCTTGGGCACCTGGACTTCTTCAATGCTGTTTCTGCTGTCCAGTTGCAGGCGGTCCAGCAGGCTGGGGCGCACAAGCTGCTCCCCCAGTTGTTTCCCCTGTTCCCGTGAGGGGAACGTCACCTTATCGGCGCCAACCGCTTTCAGCATTCGTTCATGGAGAACACTGCTGGCTCGGGAGCACACCATCTTCACGTCAGACGACGTGCCGTGTTTAGCGATGTAGGTGGTGGTGAGACTCACTTCCAGGGGTTCTCCCAGCGCCACCACAAAGGTGTCCACGTCCAGAGCGCCTGCCTCCTTGAGCTCCTCCTCCACCGTGGAGTCTACGCTCAGGGTGACAGCACTCTTGAAATCATCATCCCGCCGCAGCAGCATCTCCACAAGGTGAGCGTCCTTATCGATGGCAATGACACTCTTCTGGGAGGCAATCAACTCCTTGCACACCGCCAGTCCAAAACGTCCCAAGCCGACCACGGTAAAGGTTTGCTGGGGGCCGACCTTGGGCTTCCACCAGGTCCTGGCGCTGTTACGACCTGGGGACTCGTTCCGTGTCCCGGAGGGATGGTCTCGTAAAGACATGGCGCTGGGATCCTCTCAAACAGTGAGCTGTTCACGTGGATAGCGCACAAGCGTGGTCTTGGGAAATGGCTGGACAAGGGCGGAGAACAACAGGAGGAGTCCCAGACGTCCAACAAACATGCCCACCATCAACACCAACTTCCCCCAGAAGTTGAGTTTTTCCAGAATACCCACATCAAACCCCACCGTAGCGAAAGCCGAGATGCAGGTAAACAAGTTTTCCAGGAAGGTGAACTCCTGCTGCGAGCCAACAGCAATCAGCAACACCATGGTGCTGATAAAGAGCAGGGAACTCACCACCAACGCCGTGGCCTGAACCACCAGTCTGGTGTCAATGGTGCGGGAAAGAAGGACCACGTCTTCCCGTCGCCGCAGGGTTGAGGCCGTGGCGGCCAGGAGAATGGCCATGGTGGAGGTTTTCAAGCCCCCCCCCGTGCCGCCAGGGCTGGCGCCAATGAACATCAGCAGCATGAGCAACACCAGGCTGGCGCCTGATACATGGTCCAGGCCAAGGGGAACGGTTTGAAATCCGGCGGTGCGGGCCGAGACTGATTGGAACAGGGCGCCCCAGAAGCGCTCAGCGGCAGGGAGTTCCTGGAAGGAGAGATGGGCGCTGTTGAGGCTTTCATACAACAGCAGGCCGAACCATCCCACCAGAATCAGCAGTAGGGACGAGAGGAGAACCACCTTGGCCTGAAGATCCAGCCGTCGCCAGCGAAACGGGAACCAGTTCTTGGGATCCCAGATCTCGGCATGGACCCGATAGCCCAGCCCACCGCTGATGATCAAGCCCATCACCACCAGTTGGGCCGGGAGATTGGAGGCAATACCCTTCAGGCTGTCACTCCATAGGGCAAAGCCAGCGTTGTTGTAGGCGCTGGCTGCGTGGAACAGACAAAACCAGAGCCGTCGCGGCAGGGAGGCCTCGCTGGCGGCAAATCCCAACAGGAACAGCAGCAGGGCGCCGGCGGTCATCAGTCCCAGCGCCACACCGGCAATGTGCCAAAAGGTGCGACCGACCCCGCCCACGCCAAACTGGTCCAGAATCTGCTCACCACTGTCCACCCGTCGCCTGAGGCGGGCGCCCTGCTGGACAAAGCCCTGCAAGTAGATGGAGATGGCCATCAAGCCCAAGCCACCGACGAGAATCAGCGCCATCAGGGTCAGCTGACCAAACGCCGTCAGGTCGCGGCCGGGATCAATGATGGACAGTCCCGTGACGGTGACAGCGGACGTGGCTGTGAACAAGGCCTGCCAGTAGGACATGGGCTGGCCATGGGACCAGGGGATCCAGAGCAGGAGGCTGCCAACCGTAATCACCAGAAGGCCACAGAGGGCCGTGAACTGGGGCACCGTCAAACGCGACAACCCGTCCTTTTGCTGTATGGCCCAGAGGGACAGCCTATCGAAAAAACGGTAGACAACCAGGCTTGATCCCCTCAGACCCTCACCACGACAGCGGTTCATTGGCTGGCCAAGGGGGACAACCTGGGCGCCTGTGGAATACCCCTACTTGTTGGGCTGCGGCGTCATGCGCAGGTAGGGCTTGATCTCTCTCACACCCTTGCCGAACTTCACCTTGGCGTCCTCCGTGGAAATGGCGGGAACCACCACGCAGTCCTCGCCGTCCTTCCAGTTCACTGGCGTGGCTACGGAGTGGTTGTCCGTGAGCTGCAGGGAGTCGATCACCCGGAGAATCTCGTCAAAGTTACGGCCCGTGGAGGCGGGGTAGGTGATCTGCAGGCGCAGCTTCTTCTCGGGATCAATGATAAAGACGGAGCGCACCGTCAGGCTGTTGGAGGCATTGGGGTGAATCATCCCGTAGAGGTTGCTCACCTTCTTGTCCTCGTCCGCAAGGATGGGGTAATCAACTGTGGCGCCCTGGGTCTCGTTGATGTCGCCGATCCATCCCGTGTGGCTTGTTGCCGAGTCTACACTCAGGGCAATGGTCTTGACGTTGCGCTTGTCCCACTCGGCGCGCAGCTTGGCCACTTCGCCCAGTTCCGTGGTGCAAACAGGGGTGTAGTCCGCAGGATGGGAGAACAGGACCACCCAACTGTCGCCAGCAAAATCATAGAGGCTGATGGGGCCCAGTTGGGAACTCTGGGTAAAGTCGGGAACGGTGTCACCAAGCTGGAGAGCCATGGAAGAAACGCGAATTACTCGGTAGTCTCTTTTACACTCTGCACCCATCCCGTGGCAAGCCGCGGGCCAGGTTTTCCAGAATTTCTTTTTTTCCCCGTGGGGAGAAGCGGTTGTGTCTCGAAGATGGTGGAAAGTGAAGGGGGCGTACTCCGAGCGATGTGGTTGTGCCGAATCAGGCGGGGCAGCCAAGGGCAAGGGTGCGACCTGGGTGGGCTGGGAGCGTGTTGCCCAACCATCCAAACTTATGCATCTTATGCATCCGGATCTGTCCTGATGCCAACAGTGCCCAGAGGAGCGTGGGCACGGTCTCGGCACAGACGTTGTCCCGTTCAGCGGACGACGGCACGGAACTTTGTGGAGAGGCGACGTTGATCAAGGGTTGCCTCTCCGGCGTTCCAGCTTCGGAGGTGTCCGAGACGCGAGAAGGTTGAAGCACCGTGACAGGAGTGTTGGTGCAACGCCTTGCGGAGAGGGGCGTAGGGTGGAATGCCCCGCCATGAACAACCGCCAACGGTGTTCCCCTGTGCCGGGCGGCGCCCGGCTTCGATGGCCGAGGCAATCAATATGTAAGGATCAATGACCAAATTTGTGCCTGCGGAAATATTGGAAAACCTGGGAGTGTATCCAAGCAGGGTTCGGACTTCCCTGTGACGGCAAGGCTTTTCAAAAAGCTGAGACTAGCGTAGCGTCTCGGAGATCTATTTACAAAGGCGGCGCACCCAGTGAATGGCCACCTCCCAGAGTTGGTTATGCACGGCCTTGGCCAAGACCTGATCCGATCAGCCCTCAACATGGGCCCTGAGGTCCGGACCGACTTGAAAGGCGCCAGTCGCCGCGTCCCCCGTGCTGGTAATCTCGCAGCGCCTCCGATAAGCCCGGGAAGCCCTGGTCCCAGGTGTAGCGATTCTCATAGGCCGCCTGAAACGGAGTTGGCAGCTTAACCCCAGTGTTGAATAAGGGGTCCAGAGAAGCCAGTCTTTGCTGGGCAGGTAGTATGTGGAAAGCCTGCTGGCGTCTGTTGTTGCCTCTTTCCAGACTGTTGTTGCCTCTTTCCAGACTGTGCAGTGGGAGAGGGGAGAGGGGGCTGATTCCCAAGCGGGCATAGCCTGATTGGGTATCCGTGCCGTTCACGCAAGCGGAAGACCCCCTCATGCCTGAGGCTACCCTTGCCCTGTTCTGCTGTCTGGGTGACTTCGCCCAGCTCTTTGCGCAGTGGAAACGTCACCCCCTGCTCCCCTCAGGGCGCCAGCGCAGCAGAGGCGCCAAGCTCTCCCTCGGCGAGATGC
>JXQG01000101.1 GCA_001007665.1 Candidatus Synechococcus spongiarum SP3
CTGTCAGCAGCTCTTGCGTCAGGCTCCGAAGCTCCAGGACGTTGTCCTGGTCCCGGGGGCTGTCCAACTTGATGCTGCATTGCTGCTCCAACCTGGTGGCGCATGGTTCCGAGGCCAAGAAACTGACTCATTGTAAGGCTTGGTTGACGATCCGCGAGCATGGAGAGCGACGGGTTCTCATTGCCGATGAGCTGATCAAAACCCCGAGGAACTGGTTCAGCCACCCTAGCGGCTCCTGTCCACCCTGCCAATCCCTTTGCCGACTCCTCACTTCCTCTTCTACCCGAATCCGGGTCAGGAGACCGGAGGGAACCTTTGCGCTGGCTTGGGGCTTGGGGAAGCCTGACGGGAAGAGGGAAGAGAGGGCTGCCAACATCAGGCAGCGCCTGTTTCACCCTTCCCCACGGGATGCCCTCGCGCCATGAGAAAGCCAGTTGTAGAGCGGGTTTGTATGGGCCAGCAGGTTTTACCAGGCGGGGGAGACAGCAATTTTTCGTGGCGCCCTACACGTACCCGGATCAGGAACCACCACACAGCAGCGTTACTGCCCCCAGCCGTTGGCCTCCATCAGGCGGATGGCGCTGGCATTGTTCCGACCCAAGGTGGCGGCACTCACGTTGTCCTCGTTGAAGGTTCCCCAGGCTTGAAGAACCGGATCAGAGCCTGTGCCGCGGACGGGATACTCCCGGTTGGCCTTGGCGTAGTCAGCACTCTCGTCAGCGAGAAACTCAATAAAGCGCTGCGCTGCTTCCGGGTTGGGGCTGTTGGCCGTAACGCCGGCGCCGCTGATGTTCACGTGAACCTTCTCCGGCCAGGCGATCACCACCTTGTCGGCGAGGGCCTTGTCCTCAGGGCCCTTATCCCCACCTTGCCTCTGGCCAAGGTAGTAGGTGTTCACCACGGCCACACCGCAGTCTCCCCGTCCAACAGCGCGAATCTGCTCCCCATCGCTGGAGAAGAAGGGCTGCGCCAGGTCGTCCACCATGCCTTGCACCCACTCGGAGGTTTTGACTTCGCCCATGCGCTCAATTTGATAGGCCACAAGAGACTGGTTGTAAGGACTCTTGCTGTTGCGCAGGCAGAGTTTGCCGTCCAGGGCAGGACTGGCCAGGTCCCCATAGCTGGTGATGGCGCCGGGGTCCACCTTGTCTGGATTCACCACCGGCACCCGGAAGCGACGGGTGAGGCCAAACCAGCGATTCTCCGGATCACGAAGGTGGGCGGGAACCTTGGCACGCAGCTTTTGGGAGGAGATGCTGCGGAAAATGCCGGTCTCGGCAGCACGAGCCAACCTGGATGCATCCACCAGAATGATGACGTCGGCGGGAGGCTTCACGCCAAGAGCCTGCCGACTTAACAGCACGTCACCCGTGCTTTCCAGGAGATTCACCTTGATGCCGGTTTCCTTTTCAAATCTGGCGTAGAAATCCTTATCCGTATTGTAATGACGAGCTGAGTACACATTAATTTCCTGGGGCTGAGCCTGGGCCTGGCCGCCAGGCAAGAAACCGGTCATGGGAGAGACACCCACGGCACCAACGGCAGCAGTGATGGCCAAAGCAAACTTCACAATGCGGCTGGTTGATTGCGTCATGGATGAGGAGCTCTTGGAGCGCGGAGACTCGCGATACTATAAGCATAGGCAATCCGAGATTTTAGGTTCGCTGACTTATTTGTCTTTTGCGGCTAATCTATTGATCTTTTGAGGCGCATAGTTTGTACATAAAATAGTTATTATTGATACACAAGACCGTGATTCTTTTGTCTGCCCCGATCCTGGCGGCCAGTGCCTAGGGTCGGTCACCAAGCCACACCTTGATCAAGGCTGCTGCTCCTCTTCTGCATCCCTCTCCTCTTCTGCATCCCTCCTTGCCGCAGACACCCCCCGTAAGCCCATCCCCATCCCGCGCCCTGGTGACCGGGGCGGGATTGACCGGTTGTCTGGCCGCCCTGGCCTTGGCCCGCACTGGTTGGGCGGTGGTGGTGCTGGATCCCCTCCAGCGGGAAACCCTCCTCAGCCGCCAGCGGGCCTACGCCCTCAGCCAGTCCAGCCTGGCCCTGCTCCAGGAGCTGGGGTTGGCGTCCGTGCTGGCGCCACACCTCCAGGGCTTTGACCAGCTCACCCTTCAGGCCAACCGGGGGCGTTCTCAAGCCCGAATCCACTGGAGCGACCTGCCTCCAGGCGCACCGCCCGCCATTGGCACGCCTGCCATTGGTTGGATTGCGGAGCACCGTCCAGTGATGGCCGTCCTGCTGCGCCACTTGGACCAGTCGCCAGCGGTCACCCTGAAACTGGGCCTCCCTGAGGTGGCCCCATCCTCCCCCAGGGGTGCTGGCGGGGCTGGAGACCCCACCTCCTGGGACCTGGTTGTGGCGGCGGACGGCTACGGGAGCCTGACACGCCAAACCATGGGGGTGCGCTGCTGGGGGTGGCGCTACGACCAGAGCTGCATCACCGTTCAGGTGCGTCTCCATGGCGAGGACTCCACCAGGGCCTGGGAGGTGTTTCGGGATGAGGGGCCGCTGGCGGTGCTGCCCATGGGCTACGGCTGCGCGCAAATTGTCTGGTCCACGTCCCGCGCCCGCGCCGCCACGCTAACCGCCATGGAGCCACAGGATTTTTCCTGCGCATTGGCGGCGGTTCTACCCAGGGGGGTACAGCTCATGGCGGTATGCAGTTCTCCTCAGGCCTTTCCCGTCAGCTTGCAGCTGGCCCGACGTTTCCAGCGGGATAACGTGCTTCTGCTGGGGGAAGCCGCCCACTGTTGCCATCCCCTGGGGGGGCAGGGTCTCAACCTGTGCTGGCGTGACGTGGGCTGCCTCCATGCCCTGGCCTGCAAGGTTGGGCAGGGGCAGCGACCGATCCACTGGCTCCTGCGCTGCTATGGCCGCCAGCGGTGGCTGGATACGGTGGCCACCCTGCTGGCAACCGACGGGCTGCTGCGGCTCTTTACGCTTCCCGCCTGGGCAAAGGGCCCCTGGACACTGGCTCGCTGGCTGCTGGTCCCCTTGCAGCGCCTGTCTCTTGCGCTTCTGGACCGATGGATGCCGCTGCGCTCCCTGGTGCTGCAAGTCATGGCCTACGGCTGGGGGACGCGGCGGCGCTGTGGCGTGACTCAGTCGTACACCACAAGGCTCTCGCAGGCCACCCCCTTGCGGAGACGCTGACGGCCCGCCAGGCTCCGAAGCTCGGCAACAAAGCCATAGCCGCACACCCGAGCTCCCGCCGTCTCCACCAGGGTGGCGCAGGCTGCTGCCGTGCCTCCTGTGGCCAGCAGATCATCCACAATCAACACCGCCTGCCCCGGCTGGACGTCCTCCCGATGGACTTCCATGCGGTCCATACCGTATTCCAAGGCGTAATCCACCCCATAGGTTGGCCGGGGCAGCTTGCCAGGCTTGCGGGCCGGCACAAATCCCACCCCCATGGCGCAGGCCATGGGGGGTCCCACCAGGAAGCCGCGGGCCTCAATCCCCACAATGGCTTCACAGGCCATGGGGCGGCAGCGATCAACCAGTTCATCCACCAGCGTCCGCAGAGCCGCGGGATCTGCAAAGAGAGGCGTGAGATCGCGAAAGGCAATGCCGGGCTTGGGAAAGTCGGGCACCGTTCGCACCAACTGCAGCAGATCCGCAACGGACGGAGGAGACGCGGACATGGACGGGGGAGTTGGCAGGACATCAGCGTAATGGCACTATGGGAGTGCTGCTTTTGCTGGCGTTACGCTTGAAAGCCCATCCCCATCCGGAACCAGCCCCGACAGTGGCTGACCATCACGCTCCTGCGCCGTCAGATCAGCCTGAAGCTGCGGTAGATCATGCCGCTGGGGTGTCCGCTGAAGGACCCGTCCAGCCACAACAGGACGACGAAGGCTTCCCGGACGCGCCGGAGCCCAGGGTGATTGGCCGCCACGGCTTGCAACAACTGGACTTGATGATGACCACGCTGGAAGCGCTGGACTTCAGGTGCGGTGAGATGATGGTGGCCAGCCTGCAGCAGAAGGAAGCCGCTGCAGGCGCCATGGGCCGGGTGGAATTCTGGAAGTGGCGCACCACCAATCCCCTGCGGCGCATCCTGCGACGCAACCGACTCAAGAAAGCCCAAATCATGACCATGGTGTCTCTGGTGTCCGACATGGCCGCCCGCTTCTACCCTCTGCTGCACCAGTTGGTGTCTGTGCGGGAGGATCCGTCTGCCGCCGATGCCCGCTGGGCTTTGCTGACCAGGCGGCTGCAAGACCTCGTCCGGCAACGCATGAATCCCAAGCGGGCGGCCATGCGAAACTTTGCCAATGATGAGTACGCCCTTGCCATGACCAAGACCATGGTCCGCGCCCTGATGTTTTCCGCAGGACCCGGCGGCGAACAACGCCTCCTGGCCAGTCTCCAGGACGGAATGCGGCCCTGATGTCACCGGCCATGCACACGATACAATACAAGCTTCTGAGCTGCCGCCTCAACCTGCTGGGTCAGGGCGCCGAAAATGGGGACAACAGCAGCATCACGGAGTTGAAGCAATTCACCCTGGAGCTGGACGACCACGTCTCCCTCGTGGGGAACCTTCCCCACCTGAAAGCGCTGGCGGAAACCCTGCTCCCCTATGCCCGCCACATCATCAGCGGGCAGGTCAGGGAATACAAGAGCGCCGACGGGAAGATCTCCGTCACCCCATGGCACCGGGGCCATCGCCTGCAGCTCCGGAACGAGAACGGCAACACAAGGAGCGACGTGCAGTTGGACGATGGGGAGTTGGCCAATATGGTGCGTTGTCTGGATGCCGCGATCCAGGATCCCCGCTTCCAACTGGACATCGCGGCTCCACCCATGCAGGGCTTGCGCGAGCGGGAGTTGCTCAACCGTCTCCCCCTGAGGCAACGTCTTGCCGCGCCTCTGGGTGGGCTGGCGCTGGCCATGGCCCTTGTGGGCCTGGGCTTCCTCGTTCCCGTGCCGGAGAGGTTTCGTGTCACCGATTCCGAAGATCAGCAATCCGAAGATCAGCAAGAGGACACTACGCTCATTGAGACCGTTGAGACGCAGGTCGTCCCTGTTGAGTCGGAACCCGTTGA
>JXQG01000102.1 GCA_001007665.1 Candidatus Synechococcus spongiarum SP3
GGCTACTTCAGTGCGGTACTGCCGGCCGTGGTGCGCCGCCATGTGCTGGAGAATCCCGCCTGGCTCACCGCCTACACCCCCTATCAGGCGGAAATTGCCCAGGGTCGCCTGGAAGCCCTTCTCAATTTTCAAACCCTCGTCTGTGAACTGACCGGTCTGCCGGTGGCCAATGCCTCCCTGTTGGACGAGGCCACGGCAGCGGCAGAGGCCATGGGGCTGAGCTTTGCGGTGCGTAAGCGGGCCCGGGCCCACCGATTCCTGGTGGATCAGAACGTCTATCCCCAAACCATGGGGGTGCTGCGAACCCGGGCCGAGCCCCTGGGCATCCAGTTACAGGTGGATGCGCCCAGTGCCTTTGCCTTTGATGAAGAGGTATTTGGCGTTCTGCTACAACTGCCGGACGCCCAGGGGCGGCTCCGGGATCCCACGGAGCTGATCAGCGCTGCCCATGCCTGCGGCGCGCTGGTCACCGTTGCCGTAGACCCCCTGGCCCAGGCGCTCATGGCCCCTGTGGGCGCCCTTGGCGCTGACGTGGCGGTGGGTTCTGCCCAGCGGCTGGGTTTGCCTCTGGGTTACGGAGGTCCCCATGCCGCCTTTTTTGCCACCCGTGAGCAGTACAAGCGGCAGGTGCCCGGCCGGATTGTGGGGCTGTCCGTGGATGCCGAAGGGCGCCCCGCCCTGCGCCTGGCGCTTCAGACCCGGGAGCAGCACATCCGGCGGGATAAGGCCACCAGCAACATCTGCACCGCCCAGGTGCTGCTGGCGGTGCTGGTGAGCTTTTACGCCGTCTACCACGGTCCTGACGGTCTCGCGGCCATGGCCCGCCGGGTGCGCCGCCTGACCCAGGCCATGGCCGCCGCCTTGGGGCAGGTGGGGTTGACTCCTGCCCTGGAACCCGGTTTTGACACCATTGTGGTGAAGACCCCGGCGGCGGCAGACATCCTGGAGCGTTGCCGAGCAGCGG
The DNA here is from genome assembly GCA_001007665.1 of Candidatus Synechococcus spongiarum SP3. Taxonomy (GTDB): domain Bacteria; phylum Cyanobacteriota; class Cyanobacteriia; order PCC-6307; family Cyanobiaceae; genus Synechococcus_B; species Synechococcus_B spongiarum_B. The sequence continues at coordinate 965 of JXQG01000102.1, forward strand.
GCTTTTCCTTGCGGGCAACGGATGATGGCGAGGGCTTTGGCTTCAGCCTGGATGAGCGCTCCACAGGGGAAGAGCTGGAGCAGTTGTTGGCGCTCATGGCGCCGGGGCGCGCCCATCTCCCCATGGCGAAGTTGCTGGAGGTCAGCGAGGGTGCGTTGCCCGTGCCGGAGCGCCACGAACCCTGGCTTCAGCAGGAGCCCTTCCACAAGCACCGCAGTGAAACCGCACTGTTGCGCTACATCCAGACACTGGCCGCCAAGGACTTTTCCCTGATCAACGGCATGATCCCGCTGGGAAGCTGCACCATGAAGCTCAATGCCGCCGCCGAGCTGTTGCCCCTGAGCTGGTCCAGCGTGGCGGAGTTGCATCCCTTTGCCCCTGCCGAGGATGCCCAGGGCTACGGGGCCATGATCCGCCAACTGCAAGACTGGCTGGCAGAGTTGACGGGCTTTGACGGCGTCAGCCTGCAGCCCAATGCAGGCTCCCAGGGGGAGCTGGCGGGGCTGTTGGTGATTCGTGCCTGGCAGGCCAGCCGTGGCCAGGCCCATCGCCGGGTTTGCCTCATTCCCACCAGCGCCCACGGCACCAATCCCGCCAGTGCGGTGATGGCAGGTCTGCAGGTGGTGCCGGTGGCCTGTGATCCCCAGGGCAACATCGACCTGCAAGACCTGCGTGGGAAGGCCGTCACCCACAGCGACCAGCTGGCTGCGTTGATGGTCACCTATCCCTCTACCCACGGGGTCTTCGAGGTGGCCATTCGGGAGATCTGCGCCATCATCCACGACCATGGGGGGCAGGTGTACCTGGACGGGGCCAACCTGAACGCCCAACTGGAGTTGTGCCGCCCTGGCGACTACGGCGCGGATCTTTGCCATCTGAATCTCCACAAGAGCTTTTGCATCCCCCACGGGGGTGGCGGGCCAGGGGTAGGACCCATCGCCGTGGCCGCCCATCTGACCCCGTTTCTGCCCGGCCATCCTCTCCTGGCCTGTGGTGGGGAGCAGGCCATCGGGCCAGTGTCGGCAGCACCCTTCGGCAGCGCCAGCATCCTCACCATCAGTTGGATGTACCTGCGCATGATGGGTGCGGCCGGCCTGCGGCAGGCCAGCGCCGTGGCCATTCTCAATGCCAACTACGTTGCCCACCGTCTGGAAGGGTTCTATCCCGTGCTGTTCCATGGCGAGAAGGGGCGGGTGGCCCATGAGTGCATCCTGGATCTACGCCCGCTCCGCTCCGAAGCGGGGGTGGGGGTGGAGGACGTGGCCAAGCGGCTGATGGACTACGGCTTCCATGCCCCCACCGTGAGTTGGCCTGTGGCTGGCACCATGATGGTGGAGCCCACGGAAAGCGAATACAAAGCCGAGCTGGACCGCTTTTGTGACGCCATGGTTGCCGTGCGTCAGGAAGCGGCCGCCATTGCCTCCGGCGCCATGGATCGCCACAACAATCCCCTCAAGCGTGCGCCCCACACCATTGCGGCCCTCACCGCCGATCCATGGGATCGTCCCTACAGCCGCCAGCAAGGTGGACTCCCCGGCAACCAGGACCCTGCAGAAAAGCTCTGGCCTGCAGTGGCCCGCATTGACAACGCCCGCGGAGATCGCACCCTCATCTGCACCTGCCCAGCCGTTGAGGACTATGCCGGTTGATGAGTTTCGCGGTCTGCTCGAATACGCAGGTGGGCAAATCCCGGCGGCGCCGTGATGTACGCTTGAGGGAAAGAGCATGGACAAGCTATGGACAAGCTATGGACAAGCTGAAGATGCACAGCCCTGATTTGAGCCAGGAGAATATCGCGAAAATCCGCGATCTGTTCCCTGGCTGCGTGACCGAGGTCTGCGACAAGGACGGGGCGGTGCGTCTGGCGGTTGACTTCGATCAGTTGCGTCAGGAGTTGAGCGACCATATCGTGGAGGGGCCGCAGGAGCGGTATCGGTTGGATTGGCCGGGGAAGCGGGAGGCTCTGACGCTCGCAAATGCTCCGATTGCGAAGACTTTGCGCCCTTGTCGAGAGCAAAGCGTCGACTTCGACACCACACAGAACCTGTTCATCGAAGGTGATAATCTTGATGCGCTGAAGCTTCTGCAAGAAAACTATCTCGGTAAAGTCAAGATGATCTATATCGATCCGCCGTACAATACGGGGAATGATTTTGTTTATGAGGACGATTTTGCCGAGAGTTCGGCGGCGTTTCTTGAGCGGTCGAACCAAAGAGATGATGAAGGAAATCGACTTGTAGCGAACACATCTGCGAATGGACGGTTTCATTCAGACTGGTTGAGCATGATATATGCGCGACTGCGTCTTGCAAAGAGCCTTCTCACCTCAGATGGTGCCGTGTTCATCAGTATTGATGATCATGAGGCTGGCGCATTGATTAAAATCGGCCGGGAAGTATTTGGCGATGAAAACTTCGTTGCGCAGTTAGCCGTTCAACTGAATCCACGAGGACGACATCTTGACCGTTTTATTGCGAATACACACGAGTCAGTTGTTATTTTTGTGAGAGATAGATTAAATTCTAATTGCATTGGCGGCCTTGAGAAAGATGGTCGCATGGCTGATGAATATAACTGCAGCGATAGTGATGGCCCCTTCAGGCTCTTAGGGCTTCGCAATCGTAACCAGTCTTTCAACCCGATAACACGGCCCAATCTCTACTATCCGCTGTATGTCTCACCAAAGGACAGCACTGTTTCGTTGAATAAAGATGAAGTTTTCACGGACGAAGTGTGGCCGGACACACCAGATGGTACGAAGACCTGCTGGACGTGGGGAAAAGAAAAAGTTGCCAAAGAGGGTGATTTGCTGGTTGCCGAAAAGTCCAAAGGCGAATGGCGAGTATTCCGAAAGGACTACCTTAACAAAGACGGCAATGTAGCCAAAACCATGGCCAAGTCTCTTTGGATCGATCAAGATATCACCAATGATTACGGCCGCGCCGCGGTGAAGGAACTTTTTGGAAAAGCCGTAATGGAGTTTCCGAAGTCTCCTGCACTTCTTGATCGCCTAATCGAAATTGGATCAAATAATGGAGATGTTGTTCTAGATTTTTTTGCTGGTTCTTCGTCCACCGCACATGCGCTCTTGGCGCTTAACGCCAGTAAGGGACTTAATCGGAAGTTCATAATGGTCCAGTTGCCTGAGGCCACCGCTGATGGCTCAATTGCTCGAAATGAGGGTTACGAGACAATCGCTGATCTGTCGAAGGAGCGCATCCGTCGTTCCGGCAAGAAAATCCTCGAAGGCGAGTGCCATCCCGACTGGAACCGCGACGTTGGCTTTCGGGTGCTCAAGGTCGATACGTCGAACATGAAGGGTGTCTACTACCGCCCTGATGAACTGAAGCAGTCCGACCTGCCGGGCATGGTGGACAACGTGAAGCAGGACCGCACGGCCGAGGACCTGCTGTTCCAGGTGCTGGTCGATTGGGGCGTGGACCTGACACTGCCCATCCGCCGCGAGACCGTGCAGGGCAAGATCGTATTCTTCGTGGATGACAACGCCCTTGTCGCCTGCTTCGACCACGGTGTCACAGAAGGCTTGGGAAGGAACTTGGCAGGCCACAAGCCTCTGCGCGTAGTATTTCGCGACAACGGCTTCGTCTCGGACGCGGAGAAGATCAACGTGGAGCAGATCTTCCGCCAGCTCTCGCCCACCACGGAAGTCAAGTCGATCTGAGGCTGGCCATGAAGCTCAAGTTCAAGGTCCAGCCCTATCAGACCAATGCCGTCAACGACGTGGTCGACTGCTTTGTCGGCCAGCCGATGACCACTGGCCTGCCCTATCGTATTGACCCCGGCGTCATAAAGCAGGGCAAGCAAATGCGAATAGAGGCGGAATATGAAGGCTTCAAGAACGCTGATCTCTGCCTGACCGATAAACAGGTTCTCGGGAACATCCAGAAGGTTCAACAGCGGCAGAACCTGCCCATGTCGCAATCACTGAAAGACTTCACGACCTTCGACAACAAGGGCATGCAAGTCCCCGCCAAAGAGGCCTACAAAAAAGATGCACTCGCCATGACTCGCGTCCATCTCGACGT
>JXQG01000027.1 GCA_001007665.1 Candidatus Synechococcus spongiarum SP3
TCAGAAGCACGCTCCTCTGGTGACCACAGCACCGGGGAGACGGTAAGGAAGGCGCTGCCTCCCTCTCCACTAGATGGGGAAGGAGGCCACTTCAGGGTCTGGAGAATGTCGTCTGCTTGCAGACAGGGCGTCCTTTCCCGTCGCATGGTTTTTCGCCTTGCGGCGAATACCGGTCACCCAGCGAAGGCCCCGTTGCCAGAGGCGCTCCAGCAGCAACTTGGAAAGATAGCCTTGATCAGCAAAGACCTTCCCTTGCAGAGTAGCGGTCACGTCCTCAAGTGGCTTGGGGGTCCCCCCCTGCTTCCATCCGTTTCCATCCGTCATCCTGAAGGCCACAAGCTGGCCCTTGTGGGTGATGAGCAGATGGAGCTTGAAGCCAAGAACCAGTCCATGGTGTTGCGACCGCTTTTGGCCAGTCCTTTGAAGACTCTGTTGCGGTGGATCCGTGCATTACGACAGGCTGCCAGCGTGGTGCTGTCGGTAAAGGAGATGCCGGTTTCCTCCCCGTGGAAATCGTGAAGCAGCAGGCAAAAGGGCAGAAGCAGGGGAGGCTTCAGGCTCACAAACCGGTTGTAGATGGGGAGTAATCTCAAGCCATCCCGGTACTCTTTTGTGAGACCATAGAGCCAGAAATTCTTGAAATCCTTGTCAGTTGAGCGGTGAAACAGCACCATGATGCACAGCATCTCCCCGAGGGAGAGCTTGCCAGCTCGTCGGCGCTGGCGATCCGAGGGGAGCAAGTGGCGACGCTCCCAGTCCTCAAGGAGCTTGGCAAAAGCATCGAGACAGCAGAAAAAGGCAAGGGTAGAAGCCGCCAGGAGGGGCCTTCCGTTTGTGTGGTGCCGGTGGACCCTGAATCAGGTTGTGCCTGATTGCAGCAGGGGTTTCTCTTTCTCCCTCTTCTCCCCATCAGGCTTACCAAGGCCACAAGCCGGGGCAAGAGGGGCTTTTCTTGCTTCCCCTTATCCAGAACTCGGATATTGTGAAGGTTTCTGATGAAGTATCCAGACTGGCTATGGACGACGCACCACCGTCAGCCAAGAAAATGGGTGCAGGATTTTGCACTATCGTAAGAATGGCTAGTGCTATCAGAAGCCAGAACGAAGAGACTTTTCTCGGTAATTGTAATCCGATTGTGAGGGTAATTTTCTAGGATCGCGCATCAATCAATAGCGGTAATGCTCAGACTTGAACGGGCCTGTGATTGGCACGCCAATATATTCGGCCTGTTCAGGGGTGAGCTGGCTCAGCCGGGCGCCAATGCGCTCCAAGTGCAAGCGGGCCACCATCTCGTCCAATGTTCTGGGCAGCAGATGCACCTGCTTACCGTAGCGCTCGCTGTTGCAAAACAGCTCCACCTGGGCCAGCACCTGGTTGGTGAAAGAGTTGGACATCACAAAACTGGGATGCCCTGTGGCGCAGCCCAGGTTCACCAACCGCCCTTCCGCCAGCAGAATCATACGCTTGCCATCGGGAAAGATCACGTGATCAACCTGGGGTTTGATATTTTCCCATATCAAGTCAGCCAGGGAAGCTATGTCAATTTCATTATCGAAGTGGCCGATGTTGCAGATGATTGTCTCGTTTTTGAGTCGCTCCATGTGGGCGCGGGTGAGGACGTTGATGTTTCCTGTTGCTGTGACAATGATATCGACCGTATCGCACACATCTTCCACACGGACAACCTGGTAACCCTCCATGGCGGCCTGGAGAGCGCAAATGGGATCCACCTCGGCGATCATCACAGTTGCGCCGAGTCCCCGCAGAGATTGGGCTGAACCCTTGCCTACGTCGCCATAACCAATCACCAATGCAGTTTTGCCGGCAATCATCACGTCTGTGGCCCGCTTGATGCCATCCACAAGGGATTCTCTACAGCCATACAGATTATCGAATTTGCTCTTGGTGACCGAGTCGTTGACGTTGATGGCGGGGAACGGCAGTCCGCCACTGTTCTGGAGGCGATAGAGACGGGCCACGCCGGTAGTGGTCTCCTCGGTTACCCCGCGAATGTTGTGGGCAATCCGCCCATAGAAGCCGGGATCCTGCTCCAGGCGCTGACGGACGGCGGCAAACAGAACCCGCTCTTCGGCATTGCCGGGGTTATCCAACACAGTGGGATCCTGCTCAGCCCGACAACCCAACAGGATCAAGCCGGTGGCATCGCCCCCATCATCAAGGATCATGTTGGGGGTGCCCCCGTCCTGCCACTCCATGATCCGGTGGGTAAAGGCCCAGTACTCCTCCAAGGACTCCCCCTTGAAAGCAAAGACAGGGATGCCTTGGGCGGCAATGGCGGCCGCCGCATGATCCTGGGTAGAGAAGATATTGCAGGATGCCCAACGCACCTGGGCCCCCAGGGCCACCAGGGTTTCGATCAGAACAGCGGTCTGGATCGTCATGTGGAGGCTGCCGCAGATGCGGGCGCCCCGCAACGGCTGCTCAGGGCCATGCTGACGGCGCAAAGCCATCAGGCCGGGCATCTCCGTTTCGGCAATGCGGATTTCCTTGCGACCCCAGTCCGCCAGGCTGATGTCAGCCACCACATAGGGTGGGGGAGTGGTCTCGACGGCAGGGGTTGGCGTTGGGGTGGAGGCAAGCATGGGGATACATCCCTGAACAGTGGTCTGGAGCCAAGGAAGAAAGGGCCAACTCCAGGCAATCCACGCTAGTCGAACGGGCAACGCCATCGTGCTTTGAACGTTTGCTCAACCTTTTGGGTTCCAGACTGATGGAGAGGCGCAAGCACCCGTGAACCCAACTGCTCTTCCCGATGTCCAGGCCACACAGGTCTATGGGCGCCGCCTCGTCAGGACGCTGCTGACCACTGGCGCAGCAGGTGGGGTGGTTGTCCTGCTGCAGGGTCCGCTGGGCGCAGGAAAAACCTGCCTGGTGGGTGGGCTTGCCCAGGCCTTGGCCATTGGGGAACCCATCACCAGCCCCACCTTTGCCCTGGCCCAGCACTATCAGGGGCAGTGGCGCCATCAACCCCAGGCACTGGTCCATCTGGACCTTTACCGCCTGGAGCAGCCTGGCGCCGCCGACCAGTTGTTCTGGGAGGAAGAAGAGCTGGCCTACGAGCAGGGGGCACTGCTGGCGGTGGAATGGCCAGAGCGCCTGAGCCAGTGGCCTCAGGACGCCTGGCATCTCCAATTGCACATGGCCGCCCGGGGTCGCTTGGCCGTGTTGCGCAGTCCCTAACGGTTGGCGCCTGGCTCCAGGAAAGCGGCAACGGCGTCAGCCCCCGGCTGGGGGTCAATGGCGCCTGCCCCTGCACAGACCATGGCGCCACAGGCACTGGCAAAGGCCATGGCCTGGGCAACAGCGTCCGCTGCGGGCTGGCGCAGCAACCGGGGCTGCCGGGCCACCTGGTGGAGCAGGCCCGCCAGGAAAGCATCTCCCGCGCCGGTGCTGTCCACCACAGAGACTGGGTAAGCCGGGTGATGCCCACGGCACCCCCCCATCCACCACGTCACCCCACCTGCACCGGCGGTCACTACCACTGCGGGCTGCTGCGGCAGCGCCAGACCAATGGCCTGGGGATCCCGCTCACCCAGAAGCCACTCAGCCTCCTCCACCGCCAGCTTGAGCAAATGCACCCGCTCCAGCAAGGGGGCAATCCGTTGTCGGGCCGTGGCTTCACCGCAGCACCAGAACGTGGGCCGCCAGTTCACGTCCAGAGCCAGTCGCACCTGCTGGGCCTCAGCCATGGCCATGGCCTGCGCCAACGCCGCTGCTGCCGTGGGACTGGCCAGGGGGATGGTGCCAAACAGGAGCCAGCGGGCAGACCGGAACAGAGAAGGTGGGATCTGGTCTTTGGCAAGGGCCGTATCGGCAAAGCCTGCGCCGGCATCCCCCAGGAAGCCACCAAAACTGCGCTCACCGTTGGGCTGCCGTTGCACCAGCACAATCCGGGAGGGGCGCTGCTCATCCCGCTGCAACCCTTGCTGATCCACCCCCCGCTCTTGAAACAGCCGGGCAAAGTCCGCGCCAATGGCATCCCGCCCCAGGCGCCCTAGAAAGCCGGTGGACGTGCCCAGCCGCGCCAGTCCACAACACACGTTGGCAGGGGCGCCGCCCAGGTAATCCTCTCCACCAGCGGCTGGATCTCCCCCCGGTGGACCCAGGCGATCCACCAGCGCTTCTCCGCAGCAGATAACGTCCGGCATCCTTGCCTTGAGCAACTGGATTCAGCCTGCAACGGCCGTGGTGCATTCGGCAAGCTTGTCCGTCTATTGGCCAGGCACACTGGCAAGGATTCAAAGAGCGCCCCGGAACCATCGGCGCCGACAAAGGCGATGACATCAAAGGGTTCATGCGGTTCATGGGATGGCGGGGTGTCGCCCCTCATGTGGCCCGGAACACCCATCCCGCAGGAGGATCAGCATGGATCAGCGCAGCAGGCGCCAGCCAGGCTACCGACAATCTCTGAATGCCTGAAGGCGTTCTTCCTACCCACTCATTAGCCCAAAACTACCGATTCCGCTTGCCTAAACCTCCTTGACCTTGACCGCCTTGCCCCAAGAGGTTGTTGAATTGCGCCATGGGTGGGGACGCTCAGCCATGGGATCCCTCCAGTCCAGTCCAGAAGATCTGATCACCGACCACCACCGCCAGGGCCAGGGCCACTCCGCAATGGCTCCACTGGGGCGATGTTTGCAGCCAGAGGCCAAAAGCCTTGCATAAGCGCTGTTGTTGTCGCCAGCCGAGACAGCTCCCGGGGCCATCCACAAAGGCCAGCCCAGCCATGTTGCGGCATTTCACCTCCACGATCAACAGCCGCCCATCCTGATGCAGCAGTAAATCCATCTCCCCGTGGCGGCAGCGCCAGCGATGTTCCAGAACCTCCCAGCCCTGTGCCATCAGCACTGTCGCAACCCGCTGCTCTGCCGCCAGGCCACGCTCGGAAGAAGTGCCCATGGTTTTTTGCACAACATCGTCCTCAGAGTTCCCCCGGTCCGGCATCCTGTGCCAGGCAGATTTTTCATGCCTTAACGCTCCCATGGGCATGCCTTACACAATCCTTATGGAATTGATCATCAAGTAGCAGGTCATCAATGGATAGGCTCACCACGCTGCTGGTCACTGCTGCACCATGCCACTGAATTTGCTGCTGGCTCTGGGTCTGTCCACGGCAGCCGAGATGAATTTCAACCGCATCGCATCGTTTCCGGTGATGGCCAATTCCGCCATGACGGAGGAAGAGACCTCAGCCGAGATCATCGCCGTCACCGCCGATGGCAAGACCCTTGTCTACACCGACAGCCCCCTTGGCGTCATCGGGATGGTTGACATTACCAATGCTGCAAGTCCTGCACCCCTCGGAACCATGGCCATGGGCGGAGAACCCACCTCCGTGGCCATGGCCGGCGCCACCGCTTTTGTGGGTGTCAATACCTCGGAGAGCCATACGGCCCCTTCAGGACTACTCAAGGCAGTGGACGTGGCCAGCAAGACAGAGTTGGCCGCCTGTGACCTGGGTGGCCAACCCGATGCGGTGGCCACCAACGGCGACTTTATTGCCGTGGCCATTGAAAACGAGCGGGACGAAGATCGGGGTGACGGACGTACGGGGCAGATGCCGGCCGGATTCCTGGCGCTGGTGGATATCGTCAACGGCCGCCTTGATTGCGGCTCCCTCACAACAATTGACCTGACCGGTTTGGCGGCAGTCAGCCCGGAAGATCCGGAGCCTGAATTTGTCGATATCAACGGCCTGGGGGAAGTTGTGGTGTCCCTGCAGGAAAACAACCACATGGTGGTGGTCTCTGCAGAGGGAAGGATTCTTCACCATTTCTCCGCTGGTGACGTGGACCTGGCAGGGATTGACGCAACCGATGCAGGCGGTGCGCTGATCTTTAACGAAAACCAGCCTGGCCGGTTGCGGGAACCTGATGCTGTCCGCTGGATCGATAACCACCATTTTGCCACCGCCAACGAAGGAGATATGGATGGTGGTTCACGGGGGTGGACGATTTTTCACAAGACGGGCAGGGTCGTTTATGAAAGCGGGCCGTCCTTTGAGCACGCCATAGTCCGAATTGGTCACTACCCCGACAAACGCTCCGACAGCAAAGGTGTGGAGCCGGAGTCCATTGAAACCGCCACCTTTGGCGCAACGCCGATGCTGTTTGTCGGTTCCGAGCGGGGGTCCATTGTGGGCGTCTATGACGTCACCGATCTCGACAAGCCCGTGCTCAGACAGCTGCTGCCCTCAGGGATTGGGCCGGAGGGGTTTGTAGCCATCCCCGAGCGCAATCTGTTGATCTCCGCCAACGAGGTGGATGGCCGCGAAGACGGGGCCGCTCCAGCCCATATCATGATCTACCGGTTGGGTAAAGCCCCCGCCCGGTACCCGATGCTCACCTCTGCCGGGGTTGATCCGCTCCTTGGCTGGGGCGCCATCTCCGGCATGGCGGCTGGCGAAGGCAGCATGATTCATGCGGTGTCTGACGGCTTTTACGGCGATCAGCCGTCCATCTTCACCATTGACACCTCCACAACCCCGGCGCGGGTTACGGATGCGATACGCATCACCCGCCAGGGTCGGCCGGCCCAACATCTTGATCTGGAAGGGATCACCCTTGACGGTGACGGCGGGTTCTGGATTGCCTCCGAAGGCAACACGGAGAAGCGGATTCCCCATGCCCTCTACCGCGTGAACGCCAAAGGTCATATCACCACGGAAATCCCCCTGCCACCTGAACTCCTGGCGGTTGAGCAGCGATTCGGCATGGAGGGCGTTACCAAGGTGGGCACTACCCTCTGGATGGCGATTCAGCGGGAATGGCGGGACGACCCGGCCAACCACGCCAAACTCGTCGCCTACAACTTGACCACCGGGCAATGGGGTGCGATTCACTACCCCAAGGAGGCTCCCGCCAGAGGCTGGGTGGGTTTGTCGGAAATCACCGCCCACGGCGACCATGTCTACCTCATTGAGCGGGATAACCAAATCGCCGCCCATGCCGCCGTCAAGCTCCTCACCCGTGTTCCCCTCCGTCAGATGCGGCCAGCGCCCCTTGGCTCCAAACCTGCCGTTGTCTCCAAGGAAGTCGTTCGTGACCTCCTGGGGGACCTGGCCCGGACCAGGGGTTACATCCAGGACAAAGTGGAGGGCCTGGCCATCTTCCCGGATGGCACAGCCTGGTTATCCACCGACAACGACGGAGTGGATGACCACTCGGGCGAGACCCTGTTCTGGACCATCGGGCGGCTTTGATCCTGCTGGTTGCAGGATATTGCTGTGCTGCACAGCATCACCAACGGCAGAGAAAGCCCCACCAGGCCACTAGGCTGACGGTACACCTGCTGGAGAATGGGGATGGGGTCGCTGCTGGCTGGCCTGTTGGCTGTGGGTCTCGTCTGGATCGCGAGTCTGGCAGCGCCGCCGCCCCTCCTGGCCGCCATGGACTATGCCAAGCAGTCTCTCATCGGTGCTGATTTCCACGGGCAGGATCTGCGGGGCACCACCTTCAACCTCACCAACTTGCGGGAGGCGGATCTCAGCAACGCGGACCTGCGGGGCGCCAGTCTGTTTGGGGCCAAGCTGCAAGACGCCAACCTGCGGGGCGCCGACCTGCGGGAGGCCACCCTGGATTCCGGCATCCTGCGGCGGGCAGATCTGCGGGACGCCCGGCTGGAGGACGCCTTTGCCTTCAATGCACGGTTTGAAGACGTGGACATCACCGGTGCGGACTTCACCAACGTGATCCTGCGGAAGGATCAACTCCGCGCCCTCTGCCGTCGCGCTGAGGGCGCCAACCCCAGCACCGGCCAGTCAACCCGCGACAGCCTCGGTTGCACCTGACATCATGGATCCCAGCGGAAATTGCCCCAAAAGCTGCCCCTGCCGGATCAGGTGTCGGAGCACAAGTCAGCCCAGCGTCAACCGGTGGGACGGCATCCCCTGGAAACAACCCAGGATCCCGAGCAACTCTTTGCAGAGCTGATGAACGCCAGCCCCGATGGGCATGTCCCCGACCACCTTCTGAAGCGTTTACCAGACTTGGAGCAACAGCGGGCAGAAGGCCCTGGTGGGCAGGCTGCGAATGGGGACAAAACCGTGAGCAAGAGCAATACGGCCTCTTTGAGGCCTTGCTGGGGGATGAGGGGTAGGGGGTGTGGTGCTGAACAGTACCCAAGGGCCAGCCTCCATGGGCGGCGATGGTGGTGTCAACAGCGGCCATGGGGCGAGGCGTTGTGTCCAGGGCGGTGGTAGCGGTGCAGGTCTGCGAAGGAAAGCCCATGCCCCTTGCGATCTTTGAGCCACTGCTGGGCAGGGCAGTAGCCACCGATAGTGAAGGTCCAAGTTGCAGGATCTACACCGTGAAAGCATTGTTTGGTATTGGTCCACCCTTGGCCGAGGTGGTTATTTTGTGATAATCTATTATGATATCTTCTTAATGCGATTATTATCATAATAAGGAACTCCAGATGGTTGGTCAGGATCAACTTTGTCAGACCATGATGGTAGTGTTCCAAAACTGCCCAGTGGCTGCCACCTGATCCAGTGGGATGGCGATGTCTTTAGCACTCCACACAATCAATGGGCACCCCATCCCGTTCCACAACCAGATCCGGAGCGCCGCAACAAGCCGCCTGCCTGGGTTCATTGAGGGCACGCAAATCCTTGCCCCCCATGCACTCCAGCAGCTGTTGCAGTGGCCTTGCCATAAGATTGCAATGCCACCCCGGCGCCATGGTTCAGCATGGAACAGCTTCCTGATTGTCCCCATGGCGCCATCTGCCCCCTCCCAACCCCGCTCAGACGCCGGCACCACGCCCCTGCCGCGTCGTCTGGTGGTGGCGGGCACGGATACGGGGGTGGGCAAGACCCTGATCTCGGCCCTGCTGGTGCGAGCATTGGCGGCCCGCTACTGGAAACCCGTCCAAGCCGGCCTGCCGCCTCTGAGTCCGGAGCCCAGCGACAGCCAGCAGGTGCAGACGCTCAGCGGTTGCCCCGGCAGCGCCGTTGTGCCGGAGGCCTACGGCCTCCAACATCCCGCCTCGCCCCACTGGGCTGCCGAGCAGGAGGGAATCGTTCTGGAGCGCCAGCGCCTCTGGCCGCCGGAAGACCAGGAGCACAAGGGGCTGGTGGTGGAGTTGGCAGGGGGGTTGCTGGTGCCCATCACCCGCCACCTGTTGCAGATTGACGTGATGGCGGAATGGTCGCTGCCGGCGGTGCTGGTGGCCCGGGCGGGGCTGGGCACCATCAACCACACCTTGCTGAGTCTGGAGGCCCTGCGTCGGCGCCGCATCCCGGTGTTGGGACTGGTGCTCAACGGGGACGGCTTTGCCGATAACGCCACCGTGCTGCCCCAGTTGGGTCGCACCCGTCTCCTGGGCCATGTGCCCCGCCTCCACAAGCTGGATCCGGGGGTGCTGGATCAGGTGTGGCGCAGCAGCGGCATGGCAAGCTGGTGGCCGGCAACGGCATCCCCTTCCCATGGCTGATGATTCCTCCCGTCTGGAAACCGATAGCCTGGGGCCGGTCACCGTGGAGACCCGGCACTACTGGGGCGCCCAGACCCAGCGGGCCATCCGCAGCTTTGCCATTGGCCCGGATCGGATGCCCATGGAGATCATCCACGCCCTGGGGCGCATCAAGAAGGCGGCAGCCCTCAGCAACGCCCAGCTTGGCGTGCTGGATGAACAGCGCTGCGGCTGGATTGTGGCCGCCTGTGACGAGGTGCTGGCCGGCCGTTTTGACCACCACTTTCCCCTGGGTGTATGGCAGAGCGGCAGCGGCACCCAGACCAATATGAACGTCAACGAGGTGATCGCCAATCGGGCCTCAGAGTTGGGTGGTGGGCAGCGGGGCCAGAAGCGGCCCGTCCATCCCAACGATCACGTGAACCGCTCCCAATCCACCAACGACGTATTCCCGGCAGCCGTTCACCTGGCGGCGGGAGACAGTGTGCAGCAGCAGTTGTTGCCCAGCTTGACGGAACTGATCACCGCCTTGTCCGCCAAGGCGGCCCAGTGGACGGACGTGGTAAAAATTGGCCGCACCCACCTGCAGGACGCGGTGCCCCTCACGGTGGCCCAGGAGGTGGGGGGCTGGGCGGCGCAGCTGCAAGATGCCGAGCGGCGGTTGCGAGACTCCCTCGCAGGGCTCCAGGCCTTACCCCTGGGTGGCACGGCGGTGGGGACGGGCCTGGGGGCGCCAACGGGCTTTGGGGAGCTGGTGTGTGGGCACCTGCGCCAGGGGAGTGGGCAGAACTGGCACGTGGCCCCCAATCGCTTTGCCGTGATGGGGTGTCACGACGCCCTGGTGGACCTGATGGACCGCATTGGCCAACTGGCCATGGGTCTGCACAAAATTGTCAACGACATCCGGCTACTGGCTTCGGGTCCCCGGGCCGGCTTTGGTGAATTGCGGCTCCCCGCCAACGAACCGGGCAGCTCCATCATGCCTGGCAAGGTGAACCCCACCCAGTGCGAAGCCGTGGCCATGGCCACAGTGCAGGTGCTGGGCCAGAGCAATGCCGTCACCATGGCGGGCTGCGGTGGACACCTGCAGATGAACGTCTATAAACCACTGCTGGGATTCAACGTGCTGCGGGCCACGGCCCTGTTGCGGGATTGCTGCCGTTCCCTGCGAGTTCACCTGGTGGAAGGGCTGGAGGTGGATGGTCACCACATCGGCATCTTGCGGGATCATTCCTTGATGTTGGTGACAGCCTTGGCGCCGGAAATCGGCTACGACGCCGCCGCCCGTGTGTCACTCCACGCCCATGCCCATCAACTCAGCTTGCGGGAGGCTGCCCTGAGCCTGGGTGTCATCACGGCAGAGCGTTTTGACCAGGTGGTGAATCCCCAGGCCATGGCTCATCCTGATGAAGGGTGATGTATTCAGGAACAGCTCCCGCCCCGTGCTATACCTCTTGCCCTCGCAACTCAAGGTTTGCATGAAAATCATCTTCTCTTTTGCCACTGTAGTTGTAATCGCGTGGGCTATACGAGACGTGGCTGCTCATCTGCCAAGACTATTTTGCCCAGCTGGCTGAAGAATAAGAAGAGCAGACAACGCCCCTACTGCCCCCATCAACTGATGGAAAGACTCATTGCCCGAACATGGGCGCCAGTTGATAGCACGTCGTTCATGCGGATTATGGGCAAAGGCTTCCGGATGTATCAGGGAATCCTGTTGCTTCAGGGGATGGGTCAATTGCACGATCCATGTTGGCTTACGGCTTTGGCCTCCAGAGCTGTTGGCGACGGATCATCAGCGTGACCGCCGCCAAGGCCAGCAGAACTCCGATCCACTGGGTCGCCTCCAAGTGCTCATCCTGCACCAGCCAGCCACAGGCCAGGGCAAACACCGGTGTCAGGAAGGTGAGTGCCGTGAAGCCTGTCAATTCCCTCCTGATCACGAACCAGAAGAACAACCCATAGCCCAGAGCTGTGCCGCCACCGCTGGCATAGGCCATGAGCCACCAGTCCCGGGGAAGCAATGTTTGTAATGTAGAACCTTGCCATACACCGATCCCCAGCAGGGGCAAACCACCCAGCAGCAGGTGCCAGGCCGTCACGCTGAGCACATGGGATTGGCGGGCCGCAAAGCGGCAGAGCACAGCACCACAGGCCATGGACATGGCGGAGCCCAGCAACAGGGCCACGCCCCCATTCCAGGACAAGCTGCCCAACGCCGGCCCTTGCAGCCAAAGGTTCTGCAACAAAGGCTCAGGAAGTCCCAGACAGGCCACTCCCCCCAGCCCCATTAACAGGCCCAACCAGCCAACGGGATTGATGGCTTCACCAAACACCTGGCGGGCCAGGAGCGCCACCAGTAGAGGCTGGGTGTCGATCACAACGGAACTGAGCCCTGCACCTGTCGTCTGCAGTCCAGCACTGAGTAAGCCCTGGGCACAACTCACGTCCACAAGGGAGAACAGGGCCAGCCAGCCCCAATCCTCACGGGCCACCACCAGGGAGATGCCCTCCATGGGTAATAGCAGCAACATGCTGAGAGCAGCTGGCAAGATGCGCAAACAGGCCACTGTCCAAGGATCCACATGGCCGAGCACCAGCTTCATCGCCACCATGGAACTGCCCCACAATGCAAAGGGCAGCACCATCAGCATCCAACGTTGGGGCATGACAGGGTGGGGTGAAGGGAAACCTCCCATGCACCAGCGACAGGCGAACGTGTTCTCGCCAGGGCCTGGGGCGCATCATCCATGGTGCTCCATCACTGCTCAGGGATGACCACACAGAAGACCAAACCGTAGGATCACCTCACCTGAAGGCTTCTCCCATGTCTTGGCTTCGGCCCTGGCGATATCGCAAACGGCGGCAGATCGCACGCATTGAACTCCGCGGCCCGATCACAGCCAGCACCCGTACAACCGTTCTCAAGTTGCTGAAGCGGGTTGAAACGTGCAAGTTCCCCGCCCTGCTACTGCGCATTGACAGCCCTGGGGGCACTGTGGGAGATAGCCAGGAAATTCACCAGGCCTTGCGTCGACTTCACCAGCAGCATGGCTGCCAGGTGGTGGCCAGCTACGGCAATATTTCCGCATCTGGTGGGGTCTATGTGGGGGTTGCCGCAAAAGAGGTGGTGGCCAATCCCGGAACCATCACCGGTAGTATTGGGGTCATCCTGCGGGGCAGCAACATTTCAGAGCTTTTACAACGCCTGGGGGTACGCTTTGAAACCGTCAAGAGTGGTCCTTACAAGGACATCCTGTCTCCGGATCGGCCCCTCAGCGATGGTGAACGCCAGCTTTTGCAGCACCTGATCGACTCCAGCTATCGTCAGTTTGTGGAGGCCGTTGCCCAGGGCCGTGGCCTCGATCTGGAAACGGTGAAAACCTTTGCGGACGGGCGCGTGTTCACCGGGTCTCAGGCAAAGGAGCTGGGCCTGGTGGATCACCTGGGGGACGAGGAATTGGCCCGGCAGCGTGCAGCCACCCTTGCGGGACTGGACCCTGACAAGGCTTGCCTGGTCAAGCTTGAGGATCGGCCGAAGGGGCTGCGGCGACTCCTGCCCGGTTCCGGGTTGCTCAGCCGCCTGGGTCGAGAACTGGAGTTGGAGCTTCTTCATGGCTCTAGCGCCCTATGGCTGCACCGTCCATGACTGTCTCGTCTTCCCCCTTAGGCCAATTTGTGGCATGGCGTGGCGCCACCACAGTCAGCGAAAACACTGCCTTGGCCATTCATCAAGCCGTATCGGAGCTTCTTGATTCCCTGGTCACACGCAACCAACTCCAGCCCCACCACCTGGTTTCTGTGGTGTTCTCGGTGACGGCGGATCTGGATGCCCTGTTTCCAGCCTCCGTTGCACGACGCCGGCCAGGTTGGGAAGGAATTGCCCTGCTGGACACGCAGCAAATGCATGTGCCGGGCAACCTGGACCACTGCATCCGCCTCCTGGCCCATGGCTGGTTGCCTGAGGGGCGGATTCCGGAGCACCCTTACCTGCGCGGGGCTGTGTCCTTGCGTCCGGATCGTCAATGAAGACGGTACGGACCCCGCAAGGTGGGTGGCAGGGAGGTAAGTTCTTGCCCATTGGGCACCCACAACACCAGAGAAACCATGACCAGACGGACACTTGAAGGAACCAGCCGTAAACGCAAGCGGATCAGCGGGTTTCGGGTGCGCATGCGGAGCCACACCGGCCGCCGTGTCATCCGCAGTCGACGCAAGCGCGGCCGCGTCCAGCTTGCGGTTTGAAGAACTGTATTGCAGGTGGCCATGGCGCTTCCTCGGAACCACCGCCTTGGTGGAGCCATGGTTTTTAACCATCTCTACAGAGCCAGGGCGCGTTTTCATGACAGCAACCTGATCCTGAGGGTCGGTTCGCCCAACCTTCAACACCTCAAGCCCGGCCTCATGGGTTCCCGGATCCGTGCTGCCGTGAAGCACAACAGTGCTGCAGTGTGTCAAGAGGATCTACGCTTTGCCGTGGTGGTGAGCAAAAAGGTGAGCAAACGGGCAGTGATCCGCAATCGGCTGCGCCGCCTTCTCCATCACGCCTTCATGAAGGATGTTTCCCGTTTGCGGCGAGGCCACTGGCTCCTGCTCAGCCTCAAACCGGAGGCTGCCCAGCGCAGCAAGGATCAATTACTGCAAGAGTGGAATGATCTTCTACGGCGGTCCGGCCTGCGCTGTGAGCATGAACAGTACGTGCCTGCCGCCTTGATCCGCGCTGAACCCCATGTCCATGTCTGACCCGTCCACAGAACCAGGCGCCCCTGCCCGGACCGCCAAGGCAGCGGCCACGGAAGAGGTGTTGTACGAAGGTGGTCCCCACCCCATGGATCTGGTATTTGGCCTCCTGGCTGCTCTCACCGTGGTGGGCATCCCCCTGGCAGTGGGAGCCATTGTGCGTGCCCTCTGGCTGCGTTTCCGCATCACGGATCGGACGATTGCCGTCAAGGGCGGCTTTTTGGGGCGAACCTCAACCACCGTCAGCTATGGCCAAATCCGGGACGTGCGTTCGGTGTCTCGCGGCTTTGGCCTCTATGGCGACATGGTGTTGTTGCTCAAGGGGGGAGGCGCTCTGGAAATGCGATCTCTGGCCGACTACCGCCGCTGGCGCAATCTTGTCGAAGAGCGCTGCCCGGATCCCAAGGCTGCAAGCCAGCGCTCAGGCCAAGCCGGTTTCTCCGGCTGACGGTGATCCAGGGGCTTCCATGAGGCACACTGACTTTGCTGGACACTCACCCTCCACTGCTTCCCTCCTGTGATCGGCTACATCTCCGACCGTCTCCTGCTGCCCATCCTGGATTTCTTCTATGGACTGGTGCCCAATTACGGCTTGGCCATCGTCTTTTTAACGGTGGTGATCCGCCTGGCCCTCTTCCCCCTCAGCGCTGGATCCATCCGCAATGCCCGGCGGATGCGCATTGCCCAACCAGTCATGAAACAACGGCAGGAGGAAATTCGGGCCAGGTACGCCAATGACACCAAGCGACAGCAGGAGGAGTTGGGCAAGCTCATGAAGGAGTTTGGCAATCCCCTGGCAGGCTGCTTGCCCCTGCTGGTGCAAATGCCCATTCTGTTTGCCCTCTTCGCCACCCTGCGGGGATCCCCCTTTGCCGATGTGGCCTACACCGTCCCTGTAAAGGTGATGTCCTCCGAGGCGATCATCCAGGAAGACGTGAAGCCCTTCACCAGCGCCAGCCATTCCATTTTCCTCTCGGAAACAGATCACGTGCCGGTGGTGGCCACCATCGCCAAGGGCAATAGCTTGTCGATTGGGGAAACAGCCACACTGCAACTGGAAACCCGGGATGGAGAATCCCTGGCAACCGTGCAGGAGCATACAGAGCATGCCGCGGCCATCCTCCCCAGTTGGCAAGTGACCCGGGGTTCGGACGTGGTCCGTGTTGACGAGTCCGGTGAGATCACGGCAGTGGGTCTGGGCAATGCAACGGTGGAGGGCAAGGTCCCCGGCGTGGCGTCCCAAACCGGCTTCCTGTTTATCAAGGCCCTGGGCCATGTGGGCTTTTATGTGGATGGCCAGGTGAACTGGGATATCGCCATCCTGGTGGTGGGCTTTGGGGCCACCTTGTTTGTCTCTCAGATCCTCTCCGGTTGGGGCATGCCGAAAAATCCCCAGCAGGACACCACCAACCGGGTGCTGCCGTTCATGATGACCGGCATGTTCCTGTTCTTCCCGCTGCCGGCTGGAGTGCTGCTGTACATGGTGGTTGCCAACGTGCTTCAGGCACTGCAAACCTTCCTCATGACCCGAGAGGCGCTGCCTGAGAATCTTCAAGCGCTCTTGAAGCAGCAACTGGCGGCCCAGGCCGCCAATGCCGCCACCTCCGGATCATCCCTTGCGGTGACGGCAGACGCTGCTGTGGCCAGCAAGGAGGGGTTTCGTGGTCTTCTCAAGGAGGAGCGCACTGCACAGACCTCCTCCTCGTCCCTACCGCAGCAGAAACCCGCGGCCAGGTCCAGCAAGTCCAGCCGCCGCAAGGGCCAGCGACAGAAGAAGTCACAGACCTGAAGGGGAGGGTGGTGCAGCCAGTGAGCATCCGGACCAGCCCTTTGGAGCAGTTGGATCTTTTGATCCGGGCCCGCACACCCATCATCTGGGTCCCCACCCAAGAGGAAGAACGCCTCGAGAACCTGGTGCGCTCCGCTGCGCGGAGACTCCAGGATCGCCTGGTGATGCGCTGGGACTTCATTGGTGGCCTGGACGCCCCCAGTGACCGTATTGGCACAGCGGACCGCAACCCCCTGGCTGCTCTTGACGGCCTCTCCACCATGGCCGCAGGACGCGGCGCCATCCTGCTTCTGCTGGACTTCCATCGCTTCCTTGAAGATGCGGCGGTGAACCGGCGCCTGCGGAATCTGGCCAAGGAGTTGCGGCGCCAACCCCATACCGTGATTATCAGCGCTCCCAATCTCAGCCTGCCCACAGAGCTGGAAACCACGGTTTCCGTCCTGGAGCTGCCCCTCCCCAGTGGCGCCGAGATCCGCGCTCTTCTGGAAGGGATTGCCAGCGCCACTGGCCAGCCCCTCCCCTTTGATGTGAGCGAAACCCTGAGCCGTTGTTGCACCGGTCTTCCTGAAGAGCGGGTTCGACAGATTGCAGCCCGTGCCCTGGCCCAGCGGGGCGCCTTGGGACTGGATGACCAAGCCGACATTCTTGAGGAAAAACGCCAGGTTGTGCGACGCACGGAGCTTCTGGAATACTGCAGCACGGCCACCAACACCACCGACATCGGCGGGCATGACCAGCTCAAGCGCTGGTTGGAGCAGCGGCGACTGGCTTTCTCCCCAGCAGCGAGGGCCTATGGCTTGCCCCATCCCAGGGGGGTTCTTCTCCTGGGTCCTCAAGGCACCGGAAAATCCTTAACGGCTCGGGCCGTGGCCCACAGTTGGGGCATGCCCTTGCTGCGCCTGGACGTGGGGCGCCTCTTTGCCGGCCTGGTCGGCGCCAGTGAAGCCCGAACCCGGGAGATGATTCGCACCACGGAGGCCATGGCTCCCTGCGTGCTGTGGATCGATGAAATGGATAAAGGCTTTGGATCCGACAGCCGTAGTGACGGGGGTGCCAGCCAGCGGGTGTTGGCCACTATGCTTACGTGGATGGCAGAAAAAGAGAGCCCCGTCTTTGTGATGGCCACAGCCAACGGGGTTGACGCCCTCCCGGCGGAGTTGTTGCGCAAGGGGCGCTTTGACGAGATCTTCCTGCTGGACCTGCCGACGCTCAATGAGCGAAAAGAGATCTTGCGGCTCCACTTGACCCGCTTACGGCCCAGCCAGCGTGGCTTGGATCTGGACATCTTGGCGGAGCGTTGCCAGGGCTTTTCCGGAGCGGAGCTGGAGCAAGTGCTCGTTGAATCCATGCACCTGGCTTTTGGAGACGGGGGACGCCCCCTCAAGCAAGACGACCTTCTCCAGGCTGCTGCACAATTGGTGCCGCTCTCCCGCACTGCCGCGGAGCAATTGCAGGCTCTTCAACAGTGGGCTGCTTCCGGCAGAGCGCGTCCCGCCTCCAGTACCGCGTCCTGGGCGCTCGACGGCTGAGGCGGCCATAGCCACGACAGCAGGAAGCTTCAGGCAATGGCGAGTCCTGAGCCTGGCTTCTGGTCTCAACCTGCTTGGCCGCCAGAAGGCCTTCCAGCACACGATCCAGCTTCTCCCCCAACCCCTTTATCTGCCTTGAGCTCAGCCACATCCTGCTGCCGTCTGGCTTCACTGGCTTTGATCTCGTACCGGAGCATGGCCAGGACTACTGTCACCAAGCCCGACTGAAGCCACTGGCTCAGTACCGGGGGGATGGGGGACGTTGCGCACGGCCAGAGGTCCAGCCATTCCAGGCGAAGCGGGTCGGCATGGTGGTTGGCCAGGACGGCGCCGCCGCAGTGTCTCCACCGGCGACGGCAGGCCATGGCCACGGCATCCTGTCAACAGAATGGACGGAATCGTCTTGTTGCCCATGGCCTCTTGGCGCGCTGCCTTGTTCATGGCCTTCGTGGTGCTGGTGTTCAGCATCACTCTTTTCATTGTCTCCGTGCGCATCTGGCTGCCCATGGATATGGCTGCGCCAGCGTCAGTCCATTGAGCCAGGCTGTGGAACAATGACCATACAATGAGCCGACGACCATGGATAAGGCTCCTGATCACACGACAGACCTGGATCCGGACCTGCTGGCCGAAGCGCTGGAGCCTGAGGATCTTCTTGATGATCCACTGGATTCCGTTGCTGTCGACCTTCCGGATCCGGAGGTCGAAATCCGTACCGGCCTTGCTTACTTGCGAGGCGGACGCGATGAGGTGATGCAGGGCTTGCGCATCTTTTGCGAGTACCGTGACCATCGGGCCATTCCCCTGCTCCTGCCCAAGCTCCAGGACTTCTGCCCCATCACGCGGATGAGTGCAATTTATGCCTTGGGCCGCAACCCCACGCCCGAAGCTGAGTCCACGTTGTTGCAGCTTCTGCAGGACAGCAATGGCTTTGTCCGCAAGGCCGTGGCCTGGAGCCTGGGCAACTACCCCGGAACAGTAGTGCTGCAGGCGTTGATCCATGCGCTTACCACGGACATTGCCGCAGTGCGCCTTTGGGCAGCCAGTTCCCTTGTGGACGTGGCCGTTGGCGATCCGTCGGATGCAGTGCGCGCCAGTCAAGTGCTGAGGGAAGCCTTACGCATTGACAACAATGCCGTCGTGCGCAGCAACTGTGCTTGGAGCCTAAGCCGTCTCCATAGCGCCTGTGGAGACAATCTCGCAGAGCAGCACAACCTGGTGCAAGCACTCATTCAAGCCATGTTGGGGGAGCCGGATCAAGGTGTGGCCGAGGATGCCCGCACAGCTCTTGAGCAACTGGATGATCCCGCCAGCATTGCCAAGATCAAGACCCTCCTGGATGACGGTCTCCTGAACTGAGGCCACCAGCGGATGTGCCGGAGTTTTACAGAGTCTTGCAATTCCCCATGGGGGCGCCCGAGGCTCCGGCTCGACGACGAACGCCGTGACACCACCCGTGGAAGCCCCAGCCCGTGGCAAATGGTTCCCTGTTCTGTCGTCAAAGACACTGAGAGACCCTCCCACCATGTCAAAAAGCGGTTATTGTTTTATCAGAGATTTTAAGTTGGCCCATGACCTTGCAGACCATTCGCTTTTGGATTCGTCCGGATGGCCGTGTGGAAGAGCAAGTGAAAGGCCTCAAAGGCGCTGGCTGCCAGAGGCTGACAGCCGACCTTGAGGTCCGGCTTGGCGCTGTGATCAGCAGCGCACCCACTGAAGACCACTACGTCGCTGCAGTGGGCCGCCAGCGCCAGCTTCAGACCGCTTCTCTTGGCCGATTCTCCTGACTTCTGTTGCACGCCATGTCTCATTTCAGCACGATCAAAACCGAGTTGCGCAACTTTGACGATCTTGCCGCTGCTCTGATGGAGATGGGTTACCAGCCCGAAGCTGGCCAGCGGCAACTGCGAGGGTATCGGGGGCAAATGGTGGAAGCCCAGTTGGCCATTCGTCAGTCCAATGGCGCCGACATTGGCTTTCGCTGGAATGGCGGCAGCTATGAACTGGTGACGGACCTGCAACTTTGGAAACAAAACGTACCCGTCGAGCGCTTCCTTGCAAAGCTCACCCAGTGTTATGCCCTGCGCACGATTCTTGCAGCCACCCAGCAGGAGGGTTTCCAGGTGTGTGAACAAAAAACCACGGCCGACGGCTCCATTGAGTTGGTGGTAACCCGCTGGGACGGCTGACGCTTCAGACCGAATTCCGGCGGAGTGGTGATCAGTTTCCTGACCATGGATCCATCTCTTGCATCGACCATAGCGACTGACGACTCCACCTGCCCAACAGGTCTGGAGCCTCTGTTGGGTGGGGCGCTGCGGGAGAAAGCGGTCTGGGTGGATGAATCCGTCTGTATTGGCTGCCGCTACTGTGCCAATGTGTGCCCCAACACCTTTTTGATCGAGCCGGATTTTGGGCGCTCCCGTGCGGTTCGCCAAGACGGGGATTCCACCCAGCGGATCCAGCAAGCCATTGATACCTGTCCAGTGGACTGTATTCACTGGGTACACTACGAAGACCTGGAAGAACTGCGCAGGTATCTGGGAGAGCAGCAGTTTCAGGCACTGGGTTTTGCCGCCCCCAGCAGGCGGAGACGCCCGAAACAGGGATCAACCTAAGCCCCACACCATAAAGATCACAGGCAGCGAAGCAGTAAACTTGATGTCTTGTTCAGAGGTTGCTTAAAATATTCGCACTGAATTCATACAGGCTTTCCTGAGAACTTCTGTACGTAAGGCAATGGGGAGGACATTCTTCATGGATTCCTTAACATTACTCCAGTGCAATATATTTTCACGGAAGCGAGACCAAGGTTCATAGATGCGACGAAAATTCTGGTTCCTGGTTGCATGGTCTTCATAGATCTCAAAGCTGGCCTGCTCCGCGGATTCTAGAATATTCTCGCTATAGGAAACAAGGGTGATGCCCTCCGACACTAATCGCCTGAGGGAATCACCATTACGTTCATCATAGCGGGCCAGTATCTGCAGATTAACTTCGCTGGCCGCTGTACTAAGCATCTGCTGGTAAGCCCCGGGCAGCGCTTCCCAAGCCTTTCGATTCACAAAAACGTGGAGAGCGGTACCAGGCTCCCACCAGCCTGGGTGGTAATAATACTTGGCCACTTTCCACAGGCCCAGCCTCTCGTCGTCATAGGGGCCAACCCATTCTGCTGCATCAATGGCGCCCCCCTCCAGTGCCGAGAAAATCTCACCTCCCGTTAACGCCTGCACATTGACGCCCAAGGTGCTCATGACCTCACCACCCAGACCAGGGATCCGCATTTTCAAGCCCTGTAAATCAGAAAGAGTACTGACCTGCTGCTTGAACCAGCCTCCCATTTGCGGACCCGTATTACCCGCTGGAAAACCCAGCACGTCAAAGTTTCCAAACAGACGATTCATGGCCTTATTTCCACCGCCTTCGTAGAGCCAGGCATTTTGTTGTTGGGCACTGAGGCCAAAAGGCACTGAGCTACCAAACGCAAAGGCAGGGTCTTTGTCGATGTAATAATAACTGGCAGTGTGGCCGCACTCTGCTGAGCCTTCCTGTACGGCATCCAAAACCTTGAGGCCAGGAACGAGCTCACCAGCAGCATGGGGCGTGATTTCAAAGTAACCATCACTCATCTCCCCCACCCGCTCAGCCATGGCGACTGCACCGCCATACATGGTGTCGAGGGACGTTGGCCAACTGGTGGCCATGCGCCAGCGAACCCCGGCTTGATCACCACCCACCACGGCTGGTGATCTCTGGCGTTGCTTTTGCCTCTGGCCACCACAAGCCGCCAGCGCAGCGCTGCCCAGGCTGAAGGCGGCTGTGGTGATGGCCTGGCGACGTTTCATGAGGTGACCTGATGAGAGCGGTACTGGCCACTTCAAGTTTAGCTGAATCTCCAGTGTCTGTACCTCTGCCCGGAGAAACGCCGGCGCCGGCGTCAAGGCGGATGGTTATCCCCCACCTGTCCTGTGGGACCATGACAGTCAATGCTGGCCCTGTAAGCTGCGATGCCCGTCTCCGACGTGAAGACTTTCCTGCCGGACCATGGCCCGGCCCAGTCGTTGCAGGATCCCTATTCTCCCACCCGGGTTGAGGCCCATTGGCAGCAGCACTGGCAGGCCTGTGGGCAACACCGAACACCAGAGCCCCAGCACGGACAGGACACGTTTTACGCCCTCTCCATGTTCCCCTATCCCTCGGGGAGCTTGCACATGGGGCATGTGCGCAACTACGTCATTACTGATGTGGTGGCCCGTGTGCAGCGAATGAAAGGCAAGGCGGTGCTCCATCCCATGGGCTGGGATGCCTTCGGTTTGCCTGCAGAAAATGCCGCCATTGCCCACTCCGTGGAACCGGGCCGCTGGACGGAGCAGAACATTGCCCAGATGCGTCGCCAACTGGATGCCCTGGGGTTGTCCCTTGACTGGGAGCGGGAAGTGACCACCTGCCAGCCGGACTATTACCGCTGGACCCAATGGATCTTCCTGGAGCTCTTCGCGGCGGGGCTGGTGTATCAGAAGGAGGCTGCCGTCAACTGGGACCCAGTGGATCAGACCGTGCTGGCCAATGAGCAGGTAGACAGTCAGGGGCGCTCGTGGCGCTCCGGCGCCCTGGTGGAGCGCCGCCTGCTTCGCCAGTGGTTTCTCGGCATTACCCACTATGCCAAGGACCTGCTGGAGGACCTGAAGCTGCTGGACGGTTGGCCGGAGCGGGTGCGCACCATGCAGGCCAACTGGATTGGTCGATCCACCGGGACCCGGGTGCTGTTCCCCTTCATGCCTCCCGGCAATGGTCAAAACACAGCGGCGGTGGACGTGTTCACCACCCGGCCGGACACCCTGTTTGGCGTCACGTACATGGTGCTGGCTCCGGAGCATCCTCTTGTGGACGACCTGACTCAACCAGAGCAGCAGATCGCTGTGGCGGCGTTCCGTGACGAGATGGCCCGCACCAGCGCCATGGAGCGCACGGCGGAAGATCGTCCCAAGCGGGGTGTTCCCCTCGGCTCCCACGTGCGGCATCCCCTCAGTGGTGAGCCCATCCCTGTCTGGATTGCAGACTATGTTCTGCTGGACTATGGCTCCGGCGCCGTCATGGGGGTCCCCGCCCACGACAGCCGTGACTTTGACTTCGCCCAGCGCCATGGCCTACCCATCACAGTGGTGATCACCCCCGACGGCCAGGA
This sequence comes from Candidatus Synechococcus spongiarum SP3, assembly GCA_001007665.1. GTDB lineage: Bacteria > Cyanobacteriota > Cyanobacteriia > PCC-6307 > Cyanobiaceae > Synechococcus_B > Synechococcus_B spongiarum_B. The sequence continues at coordinate 22,679 of JXQG01000027.1, forward strand.
TTCCCCGGTGGGGGAAGGAGGTCTGGACGAAGCATTTTGTGATGACGGCATCCTGGTGAACTCCGGCGAGTTCAACGGTCTGCCCAACCAGGAAGCCAAGTCCCGCATCACCGCTGCGCTGGCCGCCCAGCAGCTTGGGGAGAAGACAACCACCTATCGACTCCGGGACTGGCTGGTGTCACGGCAACGCTACTGGGGGTGCCCCATTCCCATCATCCACTGCCCAGACTGTGGCGCTGTGCCTGTTCCCCAAGACCAATTGCCGGTGGAGTTGCCCCGGGATTTGCCCCTGGCCAAAGCCAAGGCGTGGTTGGAGGTGAAGTGTCCCTCCTGCGGGACACCTGCCCAGCGGGAAACCGACACCATGGACACGTTCATGTGCTCCAGCTGGTACTTCCTGCGCTACGCAGACGCCACCAATGCCCAGGAAGCTTTTCAGCGGGCCAAGGTGGACCGATGGCTGCCCGTGAATCAATACGTGGGGGGTGTGGAACATGCCATCCTGCACCTGCTCTACTCGCGATTCTTCACCAAGGCATTGGCGGACCGGGGCCTGCTGGGATTCCGTGAGCCCTTTCAGCGGCTGCTCACCCAGGGCATGGTGCAATCCATCACGTACCGCAATCCGCGCACAGGCAAGTATGTTGCACCGGGGCGGGTGCAGGATCCCGAGCAACCGTTGGATCCTGATGATGGGCAACCCTTGGAGGCTTTCTTTGAGAAGATGTCCAAGTCCAAGCTCAACGGTGTGGACCCTGCCTCAGTGGTCGCCCAGTACGGGGCTGACACGGCACGGATGTTCGTTCTCTTCAAGGCGCCGCCGGAGAAGGATCTGGAATGGAGTGATACGGACGTGGAGGGACAGTTTCGCTTTTTGCAGCGGCTCTGGCGCCTGGTGGCAGGCTTCCGGCAACGGGGTGGACGGCTCGACAGCATTCAGTCCAACACCACAACGGAACCCTCTGCCATGGACCACCAGATTCGTCGCTGTGTCCACACCGCCATCCAGGCCATTGAAGAGGATCTGGACGGGGCCTATCAGTTCAATACGGCCGTCTCTGAACTCATGAAGCTGGCCAATGGATTGGGCGCCATGGACAAGGCCTCGGACGGTGTGCAAGTTGAGGCCATGGACACCCTGTTGCGGCTGCTGGCCCCCTTTGCCCCCCACTTGGCTGAAGAGTTGTGGCGGCAGCTGGATGGTCCGGGCAGTGTTCACAGCCAGAGTTGGCCCCAACCGGATCCGGAGGCCCTCAAACAGAAGTTGCGGGATGTGGTGATCCAGATCCAGGGCAAAACCCGGGGCACCATGACAGTGCCCAGTACCGCCTCCCGAGAGGCGTTGGAGCGCCTGGCCTGTGACAGTGACATTGCCCAGCGCTGGCTGAAGGGGGCCACCCCACGGCGGGTGATCGTAGTGCCAGGGCGTCTGGTGAACCTGGTTCCGTAGGTGGCCTCCCTTGAGGGGCCATCCTGGCCTTGCAAGTGTTGCCAAGACATGCCCCCTGGACCAGCAGGGGCAAACGCAGCAGGATCAAACTGGGGCATCCGTCACCACACCTTCCCCATGCAACGCCGACCGCCCTGGCTTCTCATTGGCGCCCTGGCTGCCCTCATCCTGCTGCCGGGTCCCACCCTGCGTCTACTCTTCGGCTTGGCCAAGGGACTATCCCTGCTGCTCCTGTTGCCCCCTCTGCTGGCGGGTGTGGCAGGCTTGGCTGGCTGGTTGTGGTGGCGTCGTCTGCAAGCCCGGATCAAGCAATGCCCCAGTTGCGGCATTCCCACCATGAACACCACCACCTGTCCCGCCTGTGGCTACAGCTTTGTGGGGACCACCCCGGGCGGTGGGGACAAGAACGCCCCCATTGATGTGCAGGCGGAAACTCTGGAGGATTAGGACTCTGGACAACAAGGAGTAAACCCATGGCCCGCAACCGAGGTTGGCAAGAATTCACGCCGGATCAGGCGCCTCAACTCCAGCAGCGGCCTGCAACACCGCCGCCGCCAGGTCAGCAGCAGGTGAGGGTGCAGCGCAGCAGTCGGGGGCGCGGCGGCAAGACCGTCACCATCATCACAGGGTTGACGCTGCCCTCTGAGCAATTGAATACTCTGGCCAAAGCCTTGAAAGTGGCCACAGGCACCGGAGGCAGCGTGCAGGGGGACACCATTGTCCTGCAAGGTGACCGGGTGACGGCGGTGCTGGAGCAACTCGCTAGACGCGGGGTTCAAGCCAAGCGTTCTGGCGGCTAAAACACATCCTGCTGTCGGCAGTGGGGCGGTTGCTGTAACCCGAGTTCCGGATAAGGGGACGGGAGGGGATCTCCTCCTGCCCTGACTTGTGAGGTTTGGGAAGGCTTGTGAGGTTTGGGAAGGGGGTTCTGCCCCCATCAGAAGGGGAGAGGTTGACCTCCTCCCCGCCCTGAGAGGACGGGGATTGCTTCTCTCAAGCAGCACATGGTTGTGCCCCCTGATTCAGGTGGCTTCCTGCTTCACTGCCAGATGCCAGCACGCTGGTCCTACTCTCGGCTCCACAGGCGTTTAACCTCTCCACCAGCCCGGCGGCGAGGATGTTCTTGGCGGCGTTGATGTCTCGGTCGTGAAGCGCGCCGCAAGCTGAGCACCTCCAGGCACGGACAGACAAGGCCTTCTTCCCGTCCCGGTACCCACAGGCTGAGCAGGTCTGAGACGTGGGCTCCCATCGGCTGATGATCTTCACCTCTCGGCCATGGATCTCAGCCTTGGACTCCAACAACGTCCTCAGCAGTCGCCAACCGGCATCGGCAATAGCACGGGCCAGCTTGTGATTCTTCCCCATCCCCGATACGTTCAGATCATCCAGCACAACCGTTTGGTTCTCACGGATGAGCCTGGTGCTGAGCTTGTGGAGATGATCCAACCGTTGGTCCGCCACCTGGACATGAGCCTTGGCCAAGCGTAGCCGGGCCTTCTGCCTGTTGTGAGAGCCCTTCCCCTTGCGGCTCAGGTCTCGGCTCAACCTTCGATCCGCTTTAAGGCGGATCGAAGGAACTTGGGCGGGGCGATCTTTTCGCCGTCAGAGGTGACAGCGAGGGATGCCAAGCCCAGGTCGATGCCGATGGCTTTGTTGTTGGGGGCCAGCTTGGGGCGCTCTACCTCCACCACGAAGCTGGCGAAGTAGCGCCCCGCGCAGTCTTTGATGATGGCGCAAGAACTGGCAGGAGCGGGGAGGGGTCGGCTCCAGGTGATGGGGATAGCGCCCACCTTGGTCAGCCTGAGGGTGTGCTCCTCAACCCAGAAGGCATTGCGGGTGAAGCGCATGCTCTTTTTGTCCACAGGACCTAGGAAATCCAGGCCCCCTATGCCTTGTCTTGAATCGAGGAGCACGGACCTTCCCCCTGCGCTTGCCCTTGAGGCACCGCCACCACGAACGAAAGGCTTTGTCGAGATCGCGAACGGACTGAGCCAGGGGACGTTGCTCACCTCCGCCAGCCAACTCCGCTCAGCAGATTGCTTGGCCTGGGTGATACAGAGCTTCTGCAAGGCCGTGCTACCCGGATACTTCTCCCCTTGCTGGTAGAGTTCTTGGCACAAGGCCAAGGCATCGTTCCAGACGACACGGGCACAGCCGAACGCCCTGGCCAGCGCCGCTTTCTGGTGCGGATGGGGGTAAAGCCGGTAGCGGTAGCGCAGCTTCTGCACCAGGATTGCACTGTTGCCTGGAAACAGCGGGCTCCAGTCGCCAAAAAAGTGGACTACTGTCTGTTCAAAGCCAGGTCCTGTGGACAAAAAGGGTTTGAGAGGTGGGTGTAGGGGTGTTTCAACCTTTAGAGAAAGAGGCTGTGATGAGCGAGCACCGCTTTGTGATCACGGATCGTCTCTGGCAGCGCATTGCCCCACTGCTG
>JXQG01000103.1 GCA_001007665.1 Candidatus Synechococcus spongiarum SP3
TGAAATCCTACTGGGACCTGTGGAGCGGTGCAGCCATGGGCATCTCGGCTCCTGGCCACAGTGTTCCCCCACATGTGCCCCCATGCTGCTGCGCCCCGCCAGGGCGCCTTGCTGGGCAACAAGCAAGCTTTCTGGTTGGGCGCCAAGGGGGTGAGGGTGTTGCCTAGCCCAGGCGCTGGCCTACTTCAGCTTTGAGCACCTGGCTGAGGCGTGTGCCCCGGCAGGGTGTTTTGCTGGCCAGTTGGGCCTCCTGGAGGAGCAGGTGTCCCTCGCCAGTGGCCACCACCAATCCCTCATCCGGCGCCACGGCCACCACTTGCCCTGGCTGGCCTGGCGGCCAGAGTGTTTGCGCCCGCGCCATCATCGGGGCGCCGCCGACGGCCGCCAGCTCCGCCGCCCGCTCCGGCAGCAAGGGAACCGTGGCCAGCACGTTGAGGCGCTGCCCGCGCCAGCGGGTCACGGCGCGGGGATAGAAGCCCATCACCCGGCGGTGCAGTTGCAGGGCAGGCTCATGCCAGGGCAGCCAGATTTCCTCCTTGCTGAGCTTGGCGGCCATGGTGACGCCCGTGGCGGGTTGAGCCTGGGTTGGCGCAGCACCGGCGGCCAGCAACGCCATGGCCTCCACCATCAGGTCAGCAGTGAGCCGGCTGAGGCGCTGGGCCATGGTGGCGGCATTGTCGCAGAGGCCGATGGGCAGACCGCGCTCCAGCAGCACCGGCCCTGTATCCAACCCCTCTTCCATGGCCATGATGCTGACGCCGGTCCACTGGTCACCGGCCAGCAAGGCCCGCTGGATGGGCGCCGCGCCCCGCCAGCGGGGCAGCAGTGAGCCATGGCCGTTCCAGCACCCCAATCTGGGTTGCGCCAGAACGGCCGGCGGCAGGATCTGCCCAAAAGCGACCACCACGAATACATCAGCCGCCAGTTCCGCCAATTTCTGTTGCAAGGCGGTGTCCTGGCGGAGGGACGGGCAGGTCCACACCGGCAAACCCAGGTCCATGGCCTGGCGTTTCACGGGGGAAGGCTGCAGTTGGCCGCCGCGGCCACGGCGTCGATCCGGCTGGCTCACCACCCCCACCACCCCATGGCCTGCGGCAACCAGGGCGTCAAGGCAGGGGACGGCATAGGTGGGGGTGCCCCAGAAGAGAATGCGCATGGGGTCAGCCTTCAGGCTTCGCCGGTGATGGTGAGTCCCTCCACCCAGACGTGGGGGGAGCGGCCGCTGGGGGTGCAGTGCGGGTCCCCTTCACAGGCCACGATGTTCCGCAGTGCGGAGCGGATGTCCCCAGCCACCGTTGCCGCTTCAATGGAGCGTCGCTCCCCTCCGGAGAGCAGCCAACCGTCGAACGGCAAGGAGAAGGAACCCTGACTGGCCTTGACGCCCGCATGAAGGGCGGAGAGGGAGTCAATGAGTACGACGCCACTGCTGCCCTGGCAACTGAGGGACGAATCCCCCCGCTGGCCCTGCACGTCCAGCCACTGGAGGCTCAGGGTGACTTTCGCTCCCATGGCGGCATGGCCTGTGGCCACTGAGCCGTCGGCAAATGCCCTGGCGGTGCCTTCGCTGTGGAGGAAGTGGCGCAGGCGGCCCCCTTCGACGAGGGTCAGCCGCCGGGTCGGGGTGCCTTCCCCATCAAACTCCGGCGCGGCCACGTGACCAGGATGGCGGGCATCGTCCGCCACCGTGAGCAGGGGGCTGGCCACCTGGGTCCCCAGGCTGCTGCGCTGGGAGAGGCTGATGCCGTCCAGCACCGCCTGGGCGTTCACCATGCTGCCAAACGCCCATAGCAGATCCAGAAAGGCTTCAGGAGAGAAGCAGACGGTGTAGACCCCGGTGTCGATGGGGGCATAGTCCAGATGGCTGACGGTGCGCTCCGTGGCCTCGGCAATGCAGCCCTCCAGATCCAGGGCATCCACGCTTGGCGCCAACCGCACCGCTCCGGCGCTGCGGGGCTTGCGGCCTGCTTCTTCGGCCCGCGGGTAGAGCCACAGGGTGGCGCTGGTGGTGTCCTGGAGGCGCAGTGCGCCAGCACTATTGATGTACAGCCGCTGCCGCTGGGCCTGGGCCAGGCCGTTGTAGGGCACGGTGGAGATGGCCTGATGGCCGTTCAACACCTGCCGCTCCGCATCCAGGAGTCGGTCCAGAAGCGCCTGAACGGGAAGCGTTGGCTGACGGGGCTGACGGAGAGGCGTGAGGGGATCCTGGGCCTGGGGGGACAGCCGGGGTGGGCTCTGGGCATCCCCAAAGGCGCTGGCCTGTTGGGCGCCCGCCAAGGCCGCCGTCAGGCCTGGTGGGGACAAATCGTTGGTGCTGGTGACGCCCACCAGACCCTGCCCGTTCCAGACCCGCACCATGGCGGTTGTGCTCTGGCAGGCCTTCAGCTGCTTGGGTTCGCCGCGATCCACCTGAACAGACGTGTCGTTGCCGCAGGTGACCCCCAGGTCCCAGGTTGGAATTCCCATGCGGGCGGCGTCCTCCGCCACGTGCTGCCGCAAGGCCGCGGGATCCGGCATCGCAAGAGATGGTGTTGTCATGGGTTCAGCGGCCTCCAATGGTCATGTGGTCCACCTTGATGTGGGGTTGGCCAACGGTGACGTAGACACTGCCGCTGACGGAGCCACAGAAGCCGGCCGCAAGGGCGTTGTCGTCGGCGCACATGGAGATTCTGGGCAGGACCGTCTCGGCGTCGCCGATCAGGGTAGCCCCCTTCACGGGTTTGTCCTCCCGCAGGCGGCCGTTTTCGATCCAGTAGGCCTCTTCCACGGCGAAGTTGAACTGGCCGGTGGGTCCTACGCTGCCGCCCCCCATCTGCTTGCAGTAGAGGCCGTGGTCAATGGAGGCGATCAAGTCTGCCGGCTTGTGGAGGCCGGGAGCGATGAAGGTGTTGCGCATCCGGCTGGCTGCCGCAAATCTGTGGTTCTGGCGCCGACCGCTGCCGGTGCGGGGGTGTCCTGTGCGCATCTGGCCGGCGCGATCACTCAGGAAGCGCTGCAGAACGCCGTCCTGGATCAGGACCGTGCGTTGGGGCGTCATCCCCTCGTCGTCCATGGCCATGGAGCCAAAACTGTTGGGGCTCAGCCCTTCGTCAACGGCGGTGACTGCGGGATGGGCAATGGCGTGGCCCAGCTTGTCGGCAAAGGGGGTGGAGCCCCGCTCCACCTGGGTGGTCTCCAGCAAATGGCCACAGGCCTCGTGGAAAATGACGCCCCCGAAGCGATTGGCCAGCACCACGGGGTAGTCGCCAGCCTTCACGACGTCGGCGTACAACATCTTGCCGGCGCTCCGGCAGGCGGAGACGGCCACGTCTTCCACCGGCCAGTTGGCCAGAAAGTGGGGATCGTCTGCGCGGCCGTCCCGGCGGCTGACGGCGGCGCGATGGTCTCTGTCGGCGGCCAGCAGGGTGAGACCTGTGGTCTGATGGAAGCGCAGGTCACGGGCAAAGGCACCGTCGCTGGCGGCCACCAGCACCTCTTGCCAATCCCGGCCATAGCTGGCCCGCCGTGCCTGGAGACGGCGACCATGGCGCTCCAGGGCAGCCGTAGCCTCCCGCAAGCGCTCCGCACTGTCCGGGACCGTGGGGCAGGCCTTGCGCCACTGCTCCTTGCCGACGCCGTAGTCGCGGAGGGCTGTGAGGCCTGGCCATGCGCCGGCTCTGGCGCTCCGGCAAAGACCCACCATGCCGAGGGCCTGTTCCAGGGCCGTCATCAGGGCGGGACCACTGAGATCGTTGGTGGCGGCAAAGCCGTCACAGTGGCCGTGGAAGACGCGGATGCCGGCGCCGCAACCCATGACGGGACTCACGCTGGTGATGCGCTCCTGCTCCGCCAACACAGTGAGCTGGTCGTTGCGTTCCAGGAAAACCTCCACCAGGTCCGCACCGGCCGCCACCCCTGCCGCCAACAGATCTTCCAGGCGGGGCCGCCACCCTTCATCCAGGCGATCCAGGCGGGAGGCGAGAGGGGCGGCGCGGCCAGAACAGGGGGAGGGCATAAGCTGAGGGGCAGGACAATCGTGGCAGGACAATCCGGGACGTTTTCCAGTACGAGAGGATGAGGATAACGTCTCCGGCAGGTTGCTATAGTGTAAGAGTGTCTGACTGGGTTTGGCGGTAAAGGGCCAAGGGTCAGGGCCGCCAGGCTCCGTGGGGGCGGCGGCTGGCGGACTCTTTCTCTCCCTCTCTCCCTCGCCAGGACAGATGCAAGGGAAAGGTGACGTCGATCAGCCGACGGTCTTGACAAAACCGGTTGGGCAACACTGGCTGGGAGGTTGGACACCGACCTCATCCCACCCAACCCGCCCCACAGCCTCAAAACGACTCCTCTCCAGCCTGATCGTGCCGGACAACTCTCTCGCCAAAAGGCTCATACGGAAACCATTCGGCGCCACTCTCTTCCCGCTCATTCTTGACAACACAACACACGGAAACGCAAAACGACAAACCCACCAACGCTACCGAAACGAAACACTTCCATCCCTTGCGCTGATGGCTTGCCGTGACGTCATTTCCTGGAGCTCAGGGCTGAGCACAAGGCGCACAACAGAGTCCTGGAAAGTCCTGGAAAAAAGCTGGATCGGCTGCGCGACAGCTCTGCCGTCTTCCTGACCGCCCCGTCCTCTTCCGGCGATGAGGCGCGCTGGCAACTCGCCCCAAGCGCTGTAGGATGGCCTTTGCGTTGATGGGCTGCCATGCCGCCCTTTCCTGGGGAGCTCGTAGATTGGCTCCAGCCTGGGGCCATCGGTGCTGGATTGGCCATTGTCTGGACGGAAACCAGGGCACAAGGCAAGCGGATCGATGAGCAAGGCAGGCGGATTGACGAGCAAGGCAAGCGGATCGACCAGCTCCGGGACGACATGAAGGCCAGCGAGGAGAGGCAGCGGCAGGAGATGGCGGAGCTCCGCCACGACATGAAGGAGCTCCGGGCAGAGCACAAGGCGGACAACAGAGTCTTGGGAGAGAAGCTGGATCGGC
>JXQG01000028.1 GCA_001007665.1 Candidatus Synechococcus spongiarum SP3
CCCACGTCATCCTTCAGCGGCCCCCGTCCGTATCCCAGATCAGGGGACCGATAGACAACAAACGAGATCCCCACCCTGGCTGGGGCGCTCCTCCGGAAGGGAGCGGCATCATCCGCCATGGTCCACTGGTGACCGTCCTGGTTGCCCCGTAGATCCGTCCACCTCCCCCGCCATGACCGACTTCCCCGCCACAGCCATGTTCCTCGGCCCGGACGGACCGCTGCTGGTGGGCAAGGATGTCGCGACGGCCACCGGCTGGTGTGATCAGGCCAGACAGGGGCTGGGGCATGGCGCCTTCCTGTTGGTGCTGGCGGCCACGGCCACGGCGGCTGTTGAGGGGATTTCCGCAGCGGGCAGCACGCCGGAGAGTCGTCGGTTCACGGCAGCGGCGGACGGGGAGCTGGTGGTGCTGGGTCCCGCGGTCCCACGGCCCCATGCCTTGCCCCCGTTGCCGGCCGGTGTCTCTCCAGCCCTGATTAGCTGGGTGGTGCTGGAGCAACTGCCCCTGGCCAGGCAGGTGGTGAATGCCGGGGTGGAAGTGGCCCCGGCTGTGGCCCATGAGCAGTTGCCGGGATGCCAGCCCGCCGCTTGCCTCAGCACGGGCCGTGCCTTGCCCCTGCAACGGGTGCGGGACCTGCTGCAGTGGGGGGAAGACTTTGGGCGGGATTGGTCCCTTCGGCGCCCGGGCGCCTTGTTGGTGGTGGGGGAATGTGTGGCCGGGGGGACCAGCACCGCCGCGGCCATCCTGCGGGGGTTGGGGGTGGATGAGGCTGGATTGGTGAGTGGCAGCCTGCGCCAGCCCCCCCACCAGTTGCGGCAGCGGCTCATCGCCCAGGGGCTGCAACGCTCAGATCACCCCGGCACAGCCTTGGAGTTGGTGGCTGCTGTTGGTGATCCCATGCAGCCTCTGGTTGCCGGTGTGATCCTGGGCTGTGCCGGGGCGGCGCCGGTCCTGCTGGCGGGGGGCAGTCAGATGGCGGCTGTGCTGGCCCTGGCCATGGTCCTGGCCCGCGCCCGCGGCCAACCCGTGGCCCCCTTGCTGCGCTCCACGGCTGTGGGCACCACCTGTTGGGTGGCCCGGGAGCCGGGCAGCAATCTGGCCCTGCTTCTGGAGCGGATCCATGGGCAGCTACGACTTCCCCAGGCCCCCCTGGCCATGGCCAGCAGCCTGAACTTTTCCTCCTGCGCCGATCCAGCGCTGCGGGACTACGAAGCAGGCCATGTGAAGGAGGGGGTGGGGGCAGGGGGCTTGGCTGTTGCGGCCAGCCTGGCGGGTCTGCCAAACCCTCGCCTGGCCCACCTCTGTGACCAGGCCATGGACCAGTTGCGGGGTGTTAATGAGCCCTGAGACCGACGCAGTGCAATACGACCCCAAGCGGGGCCAAGGAGCCGGACCCTCCCCGGCAGGGCAGCCATCATTGGCGTGACACCGGTCATTACACTGGTTGTGCATGGGGGGGCATCACTGTGGCCAATGGACAGCAGCAGGCGGTGGACATCCTCTTTTTCTGGTGGCAAGCCGGCCCGGAGCGATGGTTCAGCACGGATGATGCCTTTGACCGGCAGGTGGCGGGTCAATTCATGGCCACGTACGACCATGCCGCCTCCGGAGGGCTGGACCATTGGGAGGCAACCCCCCATGGTGTGCTGGCGCTGTTACTTGTGCTGGACCAGTTTCCGCGCAACATGTTCCGGGAGACGCCACGCGCCTTTGCAACGGACAGCAAGGCCCTTGCCCTGTCCAGAAGGGCCTTGACGCGGCGGGATCATCTGGCCTACCCCGTGCCGGCGCGGCAGTTTTTCTTCCTTCCCTTTGAACATGCGGAAGACCTGGAAGCGCAGACGATTGCCGTTGACTGCTTTCGGAAATACGGAGATGAGCAGGGCTGCTTTTATGCCCTCCTCCACATGGACGTGATTCGCCGCTTTGGGCGATTTCCCCACAGAAACAAGATCCTGGGCCGCAGGAGCACCGCTGCGGAAGAAGCGTTTTTGAACGAAGGCGGGCTATTGACCTGAATCCTTGAATTGGGGCTATGGCATGTAAGCCTCATGTTAAGGATTTTTAATAAATGCTCAACGCCACCCTCGAAACCTTTCGCAATGTGCCTGAATAGTTTAGGGTGCTCATTTTTCGTCAATCTCTCTTTTCAACCAGACCAAAAGTCAGCTTCCCATGACCAAAAGCAGCTACTCAATCTATAATAAGAAATTCAAAAATAAAGTGGTTGAAAACCCATTATTGGAAATTTTTCCTCAATTTCCAAATAAAATATATTCGATCATTTATGCAGATCCTCCTTAGCATTATAATGGTAAAATGCAACATGATAAAAGTGGAATAATAAAAGAAAATCTATACTGGCAAAAAGATATATTCATTAGCTCAGCTTGTTTTAAATATCCAACATTGCCAACAAAAGATTTAATGTCTCTTTCAATCGAGAAAGTAGCTGAAGATGATTCATTGTTGTTTATGTGGAGTAGTAGCCCACACTTGGAACAAGCAATCTCTTTGGGGAAAGCATGGGGATTCGAATATAAAACTGTAGTATTTGTTTGGAATAAGATGAATCATAATCCAGGGCAATATACTTTGTCTTATTGTGAATTATGTTTATTATTTAAACGAGGCAGAATACCAAGACCCAGAGGAGCAAGAAATATAAAGCAATTATTTGAAAAACCCAGAGGGGTACATAGCCAGAAACCAGAAGAAATTGCTAAACGAATAGAAAGAATGTTTCCTACTCAGTCTAAAATCGAGCTATTTGCGCGAAATAAGCGAAAAGGATGGGATGTTTGGGGATTAGATAGCCTACTTGACGAGAATCTTAGTAATGATTGAAATGATTGATATATTTATCAAACCAGCAAGTGATTTCTCGAACACGACAAGGATCGTGAGTTATATTTCCTGTAAATACAATCCAAAATGATAATGTATCTACAATTCCATTTTTCTTTGCAAGTATTTTCTGAAGTCCTGGTGTAAAATACTTGCAAAGATGTTCATGGGCGTTTCCTCTGCCAGTACCAGCACTACGCTTTAATCCTTCTATCCAACCATCTTGCCGCTTAACTTCAATAAATAAAGAAGTCCTGTTCAGCAGAAAGGGCCAGGTTGCCAGAATTGGTTTGCCAATTCTCCCTTAGCCGCAATTCATGGCTGCCCATAGCTAATTGAAATCAAAAGAGATCTATGGTAAACTGTTAAACCCCCCTACTCCTCGGAAGGAAACAACCACCCGAGCAAGGGTGTGGCCACCGCCGCACTCAGCAGTTGGGTGGCCACGAACATGGGCACGTGGGCCGGCAGGATGCCGCTGAAGGTGTCGGTCAGCCCCCTGGCGATGGTGACAGCGGGATTGGCAAAGCTGGTGGAGGCGCTGAACCAATAGGCGCTGGTGATGTAGAGCGCCACCAACGCGGGCACGGCGCTGGGCTGATGGCGCTGTCCCCCGTGGATCACCAGCAACAGGCCTGCCGTGGCCAGCGCTTCCGAGAACCATTGGCCACCACCTGTGCGGGCTGTGGTGGACTGCTGCAATACCACCAGGCCAAACATCACGTGGGTGGCCCATACCCCCAGGATTCCACCCACCACCTGGGCTACGCCATAGAGCAGCCCTTGCCGTGTGGTGATCTCTTTCCGCAGCCGGAAGCACAGGGTCACGGCCGGATTGAAGTGGCCGCCGGAGACGGGTCCCAGCACCGTAATCAGGCCATAGAGCATGGCGCCGGTGCTGACGGCATTGGCCAGCAAGGCCAGGCCTGCGTTGCCATCCGCCAATTGCTCCCCCATGATGCCCGAACCCACCACAGCCATGAGCAGCAGTGCGGTTCCCATGACTTCAGCGACGAGGGCGCGCTTCATGCTGGAAGAAAGAGGCCAGGAACTCAGTAATCCACGCCCCGCTTCAGGCTCACGCCTTGCTGGGCGTAATGCTTGTGGCACACCATCTCGGAGTGGGTATTGGCCAAGGCAAGGTAAGACGGCAGATTTTTGCAGCGCCCCGTGATCACCACTTCCGTAAACTTGGGCTTGCGCAGCAGGGTCTGCACAATGGGCTCCACCGGCAACAGCTCCAGGTCCACGGTGGGATTCAGCTCATCGAGAATCACCGTTTTGTAGAGGCCACTGCTGATGGCGGCCCGAGCGATTTCCCAGACCCGCTCCGCTTCCACGTAATCAATGTGTTCCTGCTGGCCGCGCCAGACAATGGCGTCACGCCCACTGCGCAGATGATCCACCAGGTGGGGGTAGCTCTGGCGCAGCGCATCAATGGCGGCGTCTTCCGTGTAGCCCTGTCCACCCTTGAGCCACTGCAGGATCAACACCCGATGGCTGGTATCCTGGCTGATCCCCCGCCCAATGGCCTGGAGCGCCTTGCCCAGCGCACTGGTGGACTTCCCCTTGCCTTCGCCGGTGTAAACCTCGATCCCCCCAATCCGGTGATCGCCGCTGGACTGATGCTGGTGGGGGCAGATTTCCGAATGCAGGTCCGCGAGCCGGGTCAACTCCCGCGGCGCCCCCCGACCGGTGGCGATGACTTCCATATCGGCAGGCATCTGCCGCATGGTCTTGATCACCTGGTCTTTGTCCAGAAGGCCCAGGTCCAGCACAGGATTCAGCTCATCCAGCACCAGCACCGAGTAGAGACAGCTGGCCAAGGCCCCCTTGGCAATGTCCCACCCTCGCTGGGCTTCCTGGCGGTCAAATGCCGTCACCTCGTCAGCGGAGAAAAACTCCGCCCGTCCGGTGCGCACCTGGTCAATGAGATGGGGAAACCCTTGCTGCAGCGCCTCAATGGCAGCGTCCTCGTCGTAGGCGCGGCCAGGTCCTTTCAAAAAGCGCAACAGCAACACCCGGGTGTTTTGCCGCTCGCAGATGCCCAGGCCGATGGTGCGCAACACCACCCCCAAGGCTGCTTGGCTCTTGCCCTTGCCCTCGCCGTCGTAGATGTGCAACTGACCGCGGGTGCGCCCGTGGGCCGACGTGGCTGTGCGGATGCCGATGCCGCTTGTCATGGCAACGAAAATGTACGCACAGCCTAGACGACGGAGCTGAACCCTGTTGCGCCCCTGCCCATGGACCTACACTGTTGTCATGGCTGAGTTGCCGCTACAAGAGGAGCTGGATCCCAAGCTGCAGATGCAATTGACGCAGCTTCGGGAGTGTCTGCACCGGTTTGGGGCGGTGGTGGTGGCCTATTCCGGTGGGGTGGACAGCAGCCTGGTGGCCGCCGTTGCGGTGGAGCAGTTGGGGGAGGCTGCCCTGGCGGTCACCGGAGTGTCTCCTGCGTTGGCGCCCCACTTGCGGCGCGAGGCCCGCTGGCAGGCCCAGTGGCTGGGCATCCGGCACCAGGAGGTGGCCACCCGGGAGCTGCACGTGGCGGACTACGTCAACAACCCCCCGGAGCGCTGCCATGCCTGCAAGGCCACCCTCCACCACCACCTGGCCAACCTGGAGCCTGCTGCCTCCGGCGCCCAGGTGGTGGATGGGGTCAATCAGGACGACCTGGGGGACCACCGGCCCGGGATTGCCGCGGCCCAACAACGGGGGGTGTGCTCTCCCCTGGTGGACAGCGGCATCGGCAAGCTGCAGGTGCGCCAGTTGTCCCGTGCCCTGGGTCTACCCTGGTGGGACAAACCAGCCCAGCCCTGCCTCAGCTCCCGCTTCCCCTATGGGGAGCCCATCACCGCCAAGGGTCTGGAGCGGGTTGCCGCCGCAGAGGCCTGGCTTCTGGCCCGTGGTTATCGAGAAGTGCGGGTCCGCAGTCAAGGCGCCACAGCGCGGATTGAGATCCCTGACGCCGCCATTGCCGATTTCCTGAGCCGCGTGGACCGCTCCCAACTGGTGGCCCATTTCCGCAACCTGGGCTTTACGGCGGTGGGCCTGGACCTGGAGGGTCTGGTGAGCGGCAAGTTGAACCGGTCGTTGCTGATTTGACCCCATCCGTCCGCCAACCTTCGATCGGTCCAAGGCAGCGCGCATAAGAACGCTCCTGGAAAAATTCTGATTCAATCTGTTGAGAGGCAATCAACCCCAAGTGGTGTGCCGTTGTGGCAGGTTGCTCATTGTGGATTGACCCTATGATTCTTCCTACCGGCCTTCAGGCAAAAAGTACAGCCGGATGCTGCTCTTGCTACCAAAGGCGGTGAGCTGACACTACAAGAGATGTATCAATCGTCAGTGGTGAATGTTTAATACTTACCCTAAGCCCACTGTGCATCTCCTTAGCGTAGGCAGGACTACATGCTTTGTGACCCCATGGCTGTCGGCATCTACTTTGCAACAACAACAGGTAAAACCCAGGATGTAGCTGAGCGACTCCATGCTCTGCTCAGCCTTGCCAACGCCCCCAAGGATCTTGCTGATGTGGCCGACGTCAGCGAGTTCACCGAGCTTGATGGGCTCATCTGTGGTATCCCCACCTGGAATACAGGCGCGGAAACCGAACGCTCAGGAACCGCCTGGGATGGGGTACTTGAAGACATCGCTGAGTTGGACCTCAGCGGTAAATCCGTGGCGGTCTTTGGTCTGGGGGATTCGGGAAGTTACACCGACAACTTCTGCGATGCCATGGAAGAGCTGCATGACTTTTTCAAGCAGACCGGCGCCACCATGGTGGGCTATGTGGACAAAAGTGACTATACGTTCGAAGAGTCCAAAAGTGTGATCGGAGATCAGTTCTGTGGGTTGGCGCTGGACGAGGACAGCGAATCCGACATGACGGACGATCGCCTCGCTCAGTGGGCCGAACAGCTCAAACAGGAGATGCCAGGGTTGTGACCTTGCTACGCTAGTGTAGCGTCCCAGAGATAGGTCTCTAGAATAGAGGGAGTCCTGTTCAAGGGGTAAGCTCATGTCACGCGGCGGTCGCCCTCCAATCCCCATCAGTTTCAATGAGGGAGAGAAAGAGAAATTGCTATCCATGATATACTTTATCCTAAATGTAATAATGTAATCATTCTTAAGATTAAAAATTATCTTATTAAAAGCGGATATACTTTTGAGAACAAAGAATAGATGCTCAGAGAGTCAGGCAATGATCCCATGGTCATGGACGACCACATCTTCATCGACGAGTCCCAAAAGGAGGTGTAATGAACCAACCCTAGTGGGGTGTTCTAGTATGAGCCTCTACACCGAAGGTCCATGAGACTCCAGTGGTGGCCTGGTTTGGGCTTGGGTACTTAGGTATGTAAGCCCCCTTAGGAAGCCTAATTGGTCTTTCTCATCTTCAGAAGAATCTAAAGAGCCGAAAATGATCCACAATCTCTATATGCCAAGGTTTGAACAGGATCGCTATTCGCAGCATGATGCTTGGCATTTCGTCAAAGAATATAATTATGTCATCTGGGACAAGGATTTTCTAAAATTCCTTAACACACCTGATCAGTTAGACAGTATTCTTAGAAAACTTACGCAATGAGAGGACCACTTCCTGCACAAGTTCTATCCTGTAGTCAGGTGAGATAATGATTTATCGCTGCTGCACTTTGACTTCTCCAAAAAGGCACTGGGCATGAAGAGCCAATGTCCTGGACAAGACCGATGGCGATCAATTTGACCATGGTCAAGCTCGATACCACCCCATCAGAGTCCAATTGGGCAACAACAAGGTCCCAACACCACCTTCCAGCAGCGCTGTGCTACGATAGCAGTTCACGAGTTCGGAGGCAGCTAGTGACGATCCGCAACACGCTTGACACAGTGACAATCAGAGGCTTCAAGACCATCAAGGCGCTGGAAGCCTTCGAGCCGAGACACTTGACAGCCTTGATCGGCGCCAATGGGGCGGGAAAGTCCAACTTCATCTCGTTTTTTCGCATGTTGAGCTGGGCGCTCTCCGGCCCGGGCAATCTGCCCCTCCATGTTGGCCAGCAAGGTGGCGCCAGCGCACTCTTGCACGACGGACAGGAAACGACGCGAGAGATTGAGGCGGAACTCACACTGTCCAACGAGGACGGCGATAGGAATCAATATGCATTCAAGCTGTTCTACGCCGCCAATGACACTCTGGTTTTTGCGGAGGAAAAATACCGTTTCGTTCGTAGCGGCCACCCGAACCCGGGGAACTGGGTAGAAGCTGGAGCTGGCCATACTTCACCAAGGCTACTGACTCAGGCTGCCAGCGATCAGACGGCCTATGTCATCGGGAACATTCTGAAGAAAATCATCGTCCATCAGTTCCACAACACGTCCTACACAGCGCGTATGCGCAGCAAGTGGGACGTGGACGACTCTCGATGGCTGAAGGAGGATGCCGCAAACATCGCTCCCGTCCTTCTGCGCCTGAGGACAGACGAGCTGTTGTGCTATCAGCGAATTGTGGCAGTCCTGCGGCTCCTGCTTCCATTCTTTATGGATTTCGACCTGGAACCAAGGTACAACAAGGTCCTCCTGTGCTGGCGAGAGCGCAACTCCGACCGCGTCTTCAGTGTCGCCCAGGCCTCCGACGGCATGCTCCGTGCCATCGCTTTGGTCACGCTGCTTTTGCAGCCACACGAAGACTTGCCCGATGTACTCATTCTCGATGAACCTGAACTGGGTCTCCACCCTTACGCAATCAACGTCACCGGGGAGCTGATTCGATCTGTTGCCCAGACGGTACAAGTCATCGTTGCCACACAGTCCACGCTGTTGATTGACTGCTTCGAACCGGAGGAAATTGTGGTGGTGGAGCGCCATGGTCGTGGGTCTTCCTTCAAGCGTCTCGAAGAAGAACCGTTGACCGAATGGCTCAAGGAATACTCCATCTCCGAGTTATGGGAGAAGAACGTCGTGGGGGGAAGACCTTGAACGATATCCGTCTCAACTTCATTGTGGAAGGACAAACCGAGGAGACGTTTGTCAGGGACCAACTGGTACCGCATCTGGCGGAGAGATCGATCTGGGTCGCTGTACGATGCGTACAAACGAGTCGAAAGCGAAACATCAAGTATAGTGGTGGTCTCGCAAGCTACGCACAGGCACGCGGCGACATCAGCCGGTGGATGCGCGGCGAGCTCGGACCCGACGTTCGTTTCACAACCATGTTTGACCTGTTCGGCCTACCGAATGGCTTCCCCGGTTACGATGCCGCGTCTGGTCTTGACCCGATCAACCGGGCGACTGCTTTGGAGAAGGCCATGCGGGAGGATATTGGGGACAAAAGGCTTGTGCCCTACATTCAAGTTCACGAGTTTGAAGCACTGGTGCTTGCCGATCCCACAGCGCTATCGGAAGAGTACCCTGAGTCCGCTGCCGGTGCAGAGCGACTTAAAGCAATGGCAGACGGCTACGCATCCCCTGAACTGATCAACGGTGGTTCAAAAACAGCCCCATCCAAAAGGATCAAGCAGGAGATCCGCGGCTACAGGAAAAGCACTTCCGGTCCGATCATCACAGACCGGATTGGTTTGCCCAGGCTACGGGATCAATGCTCTCACTTCGGCGCGTGGGTGGACAATCTTGAGTCACTGGGATCATCCGCGTAGGGCGAAGGCGATGGACGCTACGGCAACCGCCAGGCCATTGACGTGATCCTGCCCATGGCCTGCACCCATGGGGTGGGCCGGGTCGTTACCACCACGGACGGCATCCTCTCCACCCCGGCTGCCTCCCATCTGATTCGCACCAGCAGCGGCTGCATTGGTGGCATCATCCTTTCCGCCAGCCACAATCCCGGCGGCCCGGAGGAGGATTTTGGCGTCAAGGTCAACGGCGCCAACGGTGGCCCGGCCCCGGAGAAGCTGAGCGATGCCATCCACCTGGCCACCTTGAACCTGGAGAGCTACGCCATTGCCGAAGCGGCCACCGTTTGCCTGGGTCGGCCAGGTCGCCATCAACTGGGAACCACAGCCGTCGTCAGCGCACAGGTATGGGCGCACCTACCGTGATTACTTGAGTGGTGCCTTGAGGGAGGACGCCAGACCCGATCATGGCCATCAATCCGTGGCGGCAATGGGCCAAGCACCTGCCACCCAAAGGCTGATGCCGAACCATGAGCCAATGTAAAGCCATCTCCGGTTGCACGCCGGCATTGAGCCACAAGGCTTTGACCAGGAGAGGAGCCCGACGCGGCTGGACGGGCTGCTGTAATGGCCATGCTTCTAGCCTTTCTTGATGATCTTCCCTTCCCGCCTTGCCTCCATGGCCTCTATGGGAGTCTTGTCTGGTGTGAGTCCCATGGGATCCGTTTGTCTGGTTACCTCAACCAGACACAATCTCAAGGATTAAGCCTGTGTTCTGGCCGTTTTGGGTCAGTTTGGGCTGGTTTTGACTGGCGTAGCCCGCCCATGGCCATGCAAAATCCTCTATGGCTCTCTCCTGAAGGCCAGTTCAGAGGCTTCCAAGCAGGGACAGCCTTCTCGCTGCTGTAGCCTCTGTCATGGCGTGATCTCCTTGGCGGTTCCACTGGCCGCTTGGGTGGGTTGCGTGACCTGGAGATGACGCACCCTTCAATTCTACCATTTTCGGGACACAACCTTCGCCTTCAGGAACAGATGCTTCTCCGCCAACCTCGCCCCTGGTTTATGCCGCTGTTGCTCTGGCTACCCTGGCTGGGCAATGCTCCATTGCGGGATTGGGACGAGGCTGGTATCGCCCGCACAGCCCTGGAGTTTGCCCAGGCGGCGGACCTCAATGGCCTGTTGCCCACACGCTGGGGGGAGCCCTATTTGAACAAGCCCCAGGTCTCCACCTGCTGGTGGCCCTGGCCATTCGTCTTGGGGGAACCCACGAGGCGGTGTTGCGCCTGGTGCCAGCAGTGTTGAGCACCGCAGCCGTTCCCCTGGTGGTGCTCATCCAGCGGGAGTTGGCGCTTCAGTCTTCCGGTGGACAACGTCAAGGTTGGGCTGGGGAGGTGACGCCGTTGCCAGTGGCCTGGTTCTGATGACCACCTTGCCCATGGCCCGCCATGGACGGCTGTTGATGCTGGATGGCGCCATGGCTTCCACCACGCTGCTGCTCTGGTGGGGGCTGCTGCTGCTCCGGAGGCGCCCCCGCCGTGGCGCTGGGCTGGCTAGTTTGGTCTGTAGCGCCCTGTTGCTCCTCAAGCCCCCGGCGGCCATGGCGTTTCTGGTGGTGGGCCTGGCGGCAACACTCCTGGCAGCCCTGCCCACGGATGAGCAACGCCAGGGGAATGCCCTGCTTCAGCAGTGGCGTCGCAGTTGGCGCACCGTGGGTTGCTGGGGTCTGCTGGGTTGTTTGCCGGGGTTGGCCTGGCATAGTTAGCATCTCTACAACCGTGGCGATGCAGCGCTGCTGATGTGGGGTCGTCAAGGATTTGGCCGACTGGTGCAGGTGCTGGAAGGCCACGATCAGGGGCTGTCTGTTCCCGCCTTCGAGCTGTTGAAGGGAGGCTGGCCGTGGCTCCTGCTGGTGCCCTTGGGGCTGCAGTTGGCCTGGCGCCAGCGGAACCAGCCCGCCGGTCGCTGGCGGCTCGGCATTCTGGCGGGCTGCCTGGGGGTGGTGCTGTCCCTCAAGACCCAGTTGCCCTGGTATAGCCATATCCTCTGGCCCCCACTGGCCTGTGTGGAAGGCCCGGCCCTGGCCCGGCTCTGGCGGGAGCGCCATCGGGGGCAACTGGGAATCCCCCTACTGCTGCTGGGCCTGGTGTTGCTGCTGGCCACTGTGCTGCTGGCCCTGGCCGTTGTTCAAGGCCTACCCCCCTGGCCCCCCTGAGTGCTGGCGTTGCCTTCGTGACCTCGGCAATTGCGCTGATGGGGGGCCGGTCAGTGCGCTGGGTGCTGGGGGTGATGCTGGTGGGTTGGTGGGTTGGTGGGTTGGTGGGTTGGTGGGTTGGTGGGTTGGTGGGTTGGTGGGTGGCGCTGCTCTGCTTCTGGGCTACGCCCCTATGGCTCTGGGAGCTGAACGAAACCTGGCCCACCCGTGCCATGGGCCACTTGGTGCGCACACTACCTCCCGGGGAATTGGTGTTCATCCAGGGCACGGGCCGCCCATCCCTGTCCTGGTATGGAGAGCGCTTGATTCAGCCTCGACCTGCCCAGGCGCCCCACCCCCATCATCTGGTGGCGCCTAGTGAGTAACCCTTGGCCGGTTGTCAACTCCAGGCCCTCTTCCCTCCTCCGCCGCCACCTGGCCAACAGGAGCCCGTCAGCTTGCAGTGGTGTGGCCCGGAAGACCAGGCATCTCACAGGTAAGCACCTCAACAATTCCCCTGAATCTGCTCCACAGCCCTTGGCCTTGAGGACCTTCGGCCAAGTCCTTAGGGGGAGCCTGGAAAATGCCTGAATGGGGCAGCTACATGGTCTCGGAACCCGGTCTCCACAAGGCTTCTCAATCAGAGCAGATGGCCTGGAGCAAATTTTCCAGGCTTTCCTTTAAGAGCACCTCGAAAAATTGCCCTTCCCCCTGCAGGGGGAAGGCTTGCTGCCCTATGGGCAACCCCCTCTACAACTGACTTTCTCATGATGAGACGGCAGTGCTCCAGAGGGCTTTACCCAATCTTTTGAGATGCCCTTAAGAGTTACGGTGGGGTGAGACAGCCAAGCCAAGTCTCATGCACAGGCGCTTTCAGCAGCTACTGCCGTTCACGCCTTTGTTGCTTTTACCCCTGCTACTGTGGAAGTTTTTTGATGCCGATCAGCAAAGTCTCCTTGCCTGGGATGAAGGCTTGTACATGCGGCGAGCCCGTCTCTTCCTGGATCAGGATGAGGCATGGGTACCATTTTCTCAAGCACATCACAAAACACCAGGCCACTATTGGATTGTGGCCCTATCCATGGGGCTTTTTGGTGTTAGCGATATTGCTGCCCGGCTTCCTTTTGTCCTGCTGGCTTTGCTTTCAGCCTGGCTCGTTTATGAAATTGGCTCCCTGATTTTAAGTCGTCGTGCTGGAGTCTTCGCCAGCCTCATTCTGGGAACCTCATATCTATGGACCGTTCATAGCCGTATGATTAGTCCTGATCTAGCATATACAAGTTTTTTTCTGGCAGGCCTCTTGCTGCTTGTGCAAGAATTTTCTAAATCTGTACGATCTTCGGAGCAATTTTGCCGCTGGCGGCTCTACCTTGCAGGCGTTCTGTTTGCATCGACCATTTTCCTGCGGAGTGCCTTGGCTTTTTTGCCGCTGATGGGGCTCGTGCCTTGGCTCCTCAAACAGGCCCGTGGCCGGAAGATCCTGAGGAGCCCATGGCTCTGGCTGGGCCTGGCGTGTGGTGCTCTGCCAACCCTGATCTGGGCGTGGAAGAGTATCATCGTCTATGGGATCACAGGACTTACAGAGCCACTCAGGTTCCCCTTGGGAAAAGCGACGGAAGCGGGCTTTCCACTCAGTGGTTTTCCCTTTTATGTTGGCGCCATCTTCGCGGGTTTCCTGCCATGGTCACCCTTGCTCCCTTTTGCTGTCACCAGCCCCAGCCTATGGGACAACCGGGATACGACATTTCGTCATCAGCCCATGGTTCATCGGCGCTGGCTTCTTTTAGCAGCACCTGCAACCATGTTTTTGTTGCTTGCTTTCACATCCTCTCAACACGACCAGTATGCACTACCGATCTATCCATTTGCGGCCCTGCTGATTGCCGCAGATTTGGAGCATCGTTTGGCAAACACCCATGCCGCTCAACGCTTTCGTGAGACAAGTCATAGTACAGGATGGCGATCTTTGCCATCTATTGTTATAGTCTACTGTTGCTTGGCCAGCATTGTCCTGGTCTTTTATTTTAGCGGTGGTTTCCTCAAGATTGCTGACCATTCTGATACGACACTTGACCTGGAAAAACTGGGCCTACTCTTCATTCTGATCAGCAGTGCATGGCTCTTGGGAGGCTTGATGGTCTATTGGCTCCATAGAACCCTCCAGCAAACCCTGAAACCATGGATAACCTATCATATCCTTAGCGCTTGGCTGATGATTTTTGGAACCGTCCACCTGGGCTTTGTAGGCAATTATTCCCCTGAAGTAAAAGCATTCCTCCAACAACCTCACCTCCAGGATACTCTATCAGCAGCTCCCGCAAACCTGGTGAATATGGATGGCACGACCATTGCAGTTCTGCTCAAGGCATACAGCCCAATCATGGGCCGGTCCTGGGCGTCATTTGAGGAGTTCAAGGCGCAGGGAAGCGGGCTGGCCTGGATTCGCGAGTCTGACGGGGCAGAGCTGGACTTCCCCCATGCTATCCTTGCTCGAGGCCATGGGGTCCTGCTCATCCGGAGGGCTCCAGCTCCAACTCCGTAGTGACACGGCCTTGGGGCGGCGCCGTGAGGCTCAGGATGTTGTCTTCCCCCAACCGGCCTTGCAACTGGTCTGCCCGGGTGACCTGCTGGTATTGCTCCCGCTGCACCACCACCCCACCGCGGGCCAGAATCGTCCTGTCCTGCCAGTTCCAGCGGCATTGTTGTGCGGTCAAGGTCTCACCCGGCTGGTGGAATCGGCAGCTCTCGGCAATGGTGAGCACGCCCTGCTTGAGATCCAGCGCAGCGGAGCGACCGGAGACGTGCAGTGCTCCCGCCTGGGCTTCCAGGAAGCCTGGACTTTCCAGTTGTTGCCGGTCCAATCGCCAGAGCACGGAATCCCGGGCCCTCCATTGCCCTGCTTGCCGCGTCTGCAACTGGACAGGCCCCTGCAACGCCAGCCACCGCTGCCGGCTGTTGCCCGTCAGGTTGAAGCCTTGTACGGACTGGACCGCTCCAGCCGGGTCAGTATGCCCAGCCTTCACCAGGCTCGGCGCCATCAGGTCACCGCTGGCCAGATTCCAGTGGAGCGTTGTGGTCTCAAGGCGCAGGTCGTCGGTCTGGGGCGACTGGTCCAGCACAACCACCTGGTCATGGAAGACAAGATCCCTGCTGGCAAAGTCCAGTTCGGCCCGTCCAGCGCTCACTTGCATGTGCCCACGGTTCACCGCCAGGTTGACGGTCATGGTCATGTGGCCTCGGTGTGTATCCCAGCGCAAGCGCTCACCTGTAACCACCGTGGGCGGCTCCTGCAGATGCACCAGCTCTACCGCCCCATCCAGTTGCACCAGTCGGTTGTTGCCCAGAAGCAGGCCCCGCTGGGCCCGGATCCCGTAGACGGGGACTCCGTCACGGTAGACCAGCGCTTCCGGTGTGGTCACCACGGAGGTTTTGCGGCTCCAGTCGTGACGCGCCTTGGGACTGCTGAGGGACAAGCTCAACTGGGTGTTGTCAGAGTTGTGTTGCAGGCTGAAAGATTGCAGTTCGTGAGGCGTCTGCTCCTGCAGCGCCATCTCCAGGGTGGCTGGTGTGCAGCCCGCAAGGAGGAGAAGGGGGCACGTGGCCGCAAGCAGGAGCCCGGCAACTGTGGAACCGCTGGGGATGGGGCGTTCATCAGAGGTCACCGTCCAACTCCAGTCTGGCCAGGAGCGGAGAGGCCTCGGGGAGAGGTTGGCCGTGGGGGAGCCCACCCCAGCGCACCAACTGCTCCCATGCCCCTGGGGGCACGCCATGGCGGCTATCCAGGGGGGCACAGCCCAGTTGAACCAGCAGACGGTTGGACAACTCCGGAACCAGGGGCTGGAGACAGAGGCCCACCAGACGGGTGGCTTCCAATACCCCGTAGAGAACAGCCCCCACCGCGTCCCTGCGGTTGGCATCCTTGATCGCGATCCACGGGGCCTGCTCACTCAAATAGCCGTTGATGGTCTTGGCGAGGGCCAGGGCTGCCGTGGCAGCGCCCTGCAGGTCTTGTTGGGCGAAGCACTGTCTCACCCGGGCAGTTGTGGCCGCTGCCACGGCGGTGAGGGGATGAGGGGAAAGACCATGCTGCGCCTGAGCCTCTTGTGGGGGAACGCAGTCCGCAAACCAGCGGCGGGACATGGAGACCGTGCGGTTCACCAGGTTGCCGATGGTGTTGGCCAGGTCGTTGTTCACCAGATCCAGAAAGCGCTTCTGCTGGATGTCCCCGTCCTCTCCGAGCTGGATATCCCTCAGCAAATACCAGCGCACCGGCTCCACCCCCACCTTGGCAAACAACGCCTCGGGATCCAGGGTGTTGCCCAGGGTCTTGCCCATCTTGCGGCCCTCGCGGGTGAGGAAGCCATGGCCGAACACCCGCTCCGGCAAGGGCAGATCCGCCGCCAGCAGCATGGCTGGCCAGTAGACCGCATGGAACCGCAGGATGTCCTTGCCAATCAAGTGGAGCTGGGCCGGCCAGCCGCTGGTGAGGGCTGTGGCCAGATCCTGGGGGCCGTCGGGTTCGCTCAGGGCGGTGATGTAGCCCAGCAGTGCGTCAAACCACACATAAAAAGTGTGCCCCGGCTGGTGGGGCACGGGAATGCCCCAGGGCAGATCCACCCGGGAGATGGAGAAGTCCCGCAGACCTGCCTCCACAAATCGCTGCACCTCCCGCCGTCGGCTGGCCGGACCAATGAAGTCTTCCCGTGCGACAAGTTGGGCGATGGGCTCCTGGAAACGGGAGAGACAGAAAAACAGATTCTCCTCGTCGCGCCACTCCAGAGGGCGATCATGGATGGCACAGCGGGGAATTTTACCATCCTCGCTGTCCACATCCTTGAACTCTTCACAGGCGACACAATACCAACCCTGTTGCTGACCCAGGCGAATGTGCCCGTTGTTGCGTACCCGTTCGTAAAATTCGTGAACCAACTGTTGATGTTGGGGGGTGCTGGTGCGCACAAAGCGGTCATGGCTGATGCCGATGCGCTGCCAGAGAGCCGCAAAGTGGCTCGCCATGCGATCCACGTAGTCCTTGGTGGGGACACCGGCGGCGGCGGCGCTGCGCTGGATCTTGAGGCCATGCTCGTCACAGCCGGTGATCAGACACACCTGATCGCCCTGGAGCCGGCGCCAGCGGGCCATGGCATCCGCCGCCAGGGTGGTGTAGACACTGCCGATGTGGGGCCTGTCGTTGACGTAGTACAGCGGTGTTGTGAGGGTGAAACGATGAGCCACGCGACCCGACGCGCCCCGGAGGCGCCTGTGCAGTTCTGGATTTTAGCCTTTTAGCCAGTACATGACGCGACAGGCGACGGTGACACCATGGGTCAATGCCGCAGTGACGTGGTGGTGTGGGGTGGAGGACTGGGGGGCACCTGTGCCGCCCTCCAGGCGGCCCGATCCGGTGCCCGCACAGTCCTCCTGCTGCCTGGTCCATGGTGTGGCGGCATGGTGAGCGCTGCCGGGGTGAGCGCCGGGGACGGCCATGAACTCAGCGCCTGGCAGACGGGTCTTTGGGGAGCGTTTTTGCGGGGCATGGCCGCGGCGGAGTCCAGTGGTCTGGACCATGGCTGGGTGAGTTGCTTCTGTTGGCGGCCGGACCGGGCCGAGGCGCTGCTGCAGGGCTGGCTGGCGACGGAACATGCACGGCTAAAGGTGCTGCGGGGGGTGCAACTGGAAGCCGTGCAATGGTGTGGTGACCGCATTCGGGCCCTGGAGGTGAGCCATGGGACCCAGGGCCTGCGCATCCAGGCCGAGGTGGTGATTGACGGCTCCGACCTGGGGGACCTGCTGCCGGTGGCCGGGGTTCCCTTCCGTTGGGGGTGGGAGACGCAGGAGTGTTGGCAGGAACCCAGCGCTCCGACCGCGTCTTGCCTGCAGCGGGAACCATGGTTCCGCCAACAGCCGGTGCAGTCCCCCACCTGGGTGGTGCTGGGGCAACTGGATGGCCGTGCTGCGCTTCACCAGCACCATCCCCTGCCTCAACCCTTCACCGGCGCCCCGGACGGCCATGGTCTGGGGCGCCTGCTGTGGTACGGCCAACTTCCGGACCGGTTGGTGATGCTCAACTGGCCCCGGCAGGGCAACGATTTTCACCACAACCTGGAGCGGGCCGTGGCTGGCAAAAGGGAACAGCAGGCCCTGGCCATGGAGATGCAAGCCCACAGCCTGGTCTTTTTGCAGGCCTTGCAGACCGCGACGGGGGGCGCCCTCACCCCCGCCGCCCATTTCCCCACCGCCTCGGGCGGCCGCAGCGCCATGGCCCTGATGCCCTATTGGCGGGAAGGGCGGCGGCTGAAGGGCATGGCTGTGGCCACCGAAGGGGATCTGCTGCCGGAGCAGCCCACAGGCCATGGTCCCATCCCGCGCCAGCCCCAGGGACGCTGTGCAACGGTGGCCATCGGCAACTATCCCAACGATCACCATTACCCGGGTCCCCCCTGGCCCCTGGCGCCCAAGCAGATGGTCTGGGGCGGGCGCCACAGCGGCACCCCTTTTGCCCTGCCCTACGGCATCCTGCTCTCGCCCCACTGCAGCAATCTGCTGGCGGCGGACAAGGCCGTCAGCACCAGCCACATGGCCAACGGCGCCACCCGCCTCCAGCCCATGGTCATGAATCTGGCCCAGGTGGCCGGGTTGGCGGCGGCCCTGTCCCTGCAGGCCCGTTGCCCTCCCCATGCCCTGGACCTCACCACCCTGCAGCAGGCCCTGCTGAACGATCCCCTGGCCCCTGCCGGACTTCTGCCCGATCCCAACCTGGCCTGGCATCACCCCCGGTGGCGGCAGCACCAACAGCAGGGCCTCAGAGCTTTACACCATGGCGAGCCCCTGCCTGCCGTTAAGCCCCTGCCCCTGCCCGAGGGCTGTCTCAGCACCCATGGGCGCCGCTGGCGGGGACGGGTGACACGGCATGGCCACCGCTGGTGGGGGGATTGGCAGGACGGCCCCATGCCCCTGATCACCCTGGAGCCCCACGTTCAGGGGCAATTCCAGCGCTGGCGGGATGGGCAACAGGTGGAGGTGTGGGGCTGTCTCAACGGCAGTGGCCCCTGGTTCCGGGTGGAGCGGGTGTTGGAGGGCTGAGGGATCCGCTCAAGCAGCTTGAGGAGAAAGAGCCCAGTTGTTTCATAGTCCCAGTTCGCTGTGGGAACCCAGACGTACCAGTTGAATGACGCTCTCGCCAGAGCTTCGATAGAGGCGGTAGACAAGAAGCAGATCCGGCCTGATGTGACAATCCCGGTAGTGGCGCCATTCTCCTGTCAGTTGGCGATCACGGTACCGCTCGGCAAGGGGCTGGCCATCATGGTTTCAACGTTTGGCAGCAACCTGCTGTTGCTCATGCGGCAGCCATCGACGGCTTGGTCGTCAACCGACAGACTCGCAGCAGCAGGCTTCAACAAAGACCAAAAGCCTCGTATGGGATTGGTTTCTGTCATGGCGGTGAGTGGGTCGACAGGTATCCACCCTAGCAGGCGGCACAGAATCTTGTCTTCAAGACTTCAGGCGCCCTGGGCCTTGAGACGCGGCAACCCCCGCTCGGGGTTCACCTCCAGCAAGCTGATGGTGAGCGGGTCGTCAGGGCGGCTGCGGGGGGGGCAGTGGCACGCCAGTTCCAGGGCCGTATCCTCGCACCACACCAGGCCCAGCCCCTCGGACTCCCGCAGCCAACGCACAAAACAGCCGGTCCAGGGACCACGCTCCTGCTGCAGCCAGCTATGGAGCCAATAGATGCGATCCTGCTTGGCCCGCTGTCCTGCTTCCTGGGCCCCTGCCAGGGCCTGGTCCAGCCAATGCTGCAGGTCCGGCTCCGCCAGGACCGCCTCCTGACGGTGATGGGCCCTCAGTTGAAGATGGGCCAGAACGTCCGTAAACCGCCGAATGGGTGAGGTGACCTGCACATACACCGGTGCCCCCAGGGCAAAGTGGGGCTGGGGACGGGCGCCGGTGCTGCTCCGCTGGAGACAGGCCTTCAGAGCGCCGTTGCGCACGGCTCCAGGGGAGAGGGCTGCCAACTCCTGTGAAGACGGCAAATTGCTGGCCACCTGACCCCGGTAGGGCAGAGGCAAACCGTGATGTTGCCCGTAGCGGCCGGCAATTTGTCCAGCCAACACCATGCACTCCGCCACCAGTTGGCGGGCTGGCGTGGGCTCCAGCACGTCAAGGGCAATCTGTCCATTCGCCATGGGACGGAAGCGGGCTTCGGGCTGCTCCAGACACAGGGCGCCAGCCGAGCGGCGCGCTTGATTCAGTTGCCGGGTGACGCGGTGCAACTCCAGGAGGTTGTCTTCCTCCGGTGGAGCCATGCTCAGCAGGTCGTCCACGTCGTCGTAGGTGACGGCTGTTGATAGCTGTACCCAACTGGGGCTCCAACCCTCGCCCAGGGCACGGCCGGCATCGTCCACGTCCATCCAGAAGCTGAGGGCCCGACAGCGCTGCCCCGGCCGCAGACTAAACACCTCCAGCGCCAGGGACTCGGGGAACATGGGCGTGGCGCCATGGCTGAGGTAGGTGCTGCACCCCCGACGGCAGGCTTCCAGGGTGAGGGGATTGGTGAGGGAGAGCAATGCCGTGGGATCCGCCACGTGAACCCACAGGCGCCAGCCTCCAGCGGCGCGGGGCTCCAGCGCCAGGGCATCGTCCACCTCGATGGTGCCGGCATCGTCGATGCTGAGACTCGCCAGGCCGGTTAAATCCTGCCGGTCCTCGTCACCAGGGCACGACTGGCTGGCCAGGGAACGTAACCGTTGCATGGGTTTCCGCAGGGCTGGTGGAAAGCCCCTGGCCGGTTGTTGCCGTGTGGGTTGTTGCCGTGCGGATTGGGGGCGCTTCAGTTGTCTCAGCCGTCTGTATTGATAAAGGGAAGCAGCGCCATAATACGGGCTCGCTTCACAGCCGTGGTGAGATCCCTCTGCTGACGAGCGGTGAGTCCTGTCATGCGCCGTGGCAGGATCTTGCCCTGCTCGGTGAGAAATTTTTTCAGCAGGTCCACATCCTTGTAGTCGATGGGATCACCAGGCTTGATGGGAGAAAGACGCTTGCGGTAGTGGGAGACCATGGGGGCAAGAGGGAGGGATGCTCAAGGAAAATCAAGGAGTGCGAGGTGCTTTTCACGCCCCTCACTTGATTTCCCTATGGACCGTGTGCTTGTTGCAGTGGGGACAGAACTTTTTCACCTCAAGCCGCTCCGAGGTGTTGCGGCGATTCTTCTGTGACGTGTAGCGGGATACGCCGTTGGAGCGTTTCGTGGGATTGGACCGGCATTCCGTGCATTCCAGGGTGATCACGATGCGGACGCCCTTGTTTTTGGCCATGGGTAGGACGTTACTCCACTGCTGAGCAGTAGTTGCACAAACCTCGTATCCTACCTTGCCTTGCCTATGGCCGCTGGCCACTCACCCCATACGAGGTCTTGCAGCAGGGCAGAGAGGGGCCTGGCTGCGTAGGATCAGCGCTGCTGGTCTCCAACTGGACGATGCGAGTTTCGCTGCAGTGGCTTCAGGAGTTGGTTCCCTGTCCCTGGCCTGTGGCCCTGTTGGCTGAGCGCCTGAGCATTGCTGGCTTTGAGGTGGAGGACGTCCTTGAACTGGACAAGTCCCTGGCTGGCGTTGTCGTGGGCAAGGTGTTGAACTGCGCGCCCCACCCCGATGCTGACAGGCTCAACCTGTGTCGAGTGGACGTGGGTGGTCCCCAGCCCCTGCAAATCGTCTGTGGCGCCTCCAACGTACGGCCCCACATCCACGTGCCGGTGGCCCCTGTTGGTTGCCATCTGCCGGCCGTTGACCTGACCATCCAGCGCACCAGGCTGCGGGGGGTGGACAGTGAAGGCATGATCTGCTCCCTGGCCGAGTTGGGGCAGGAGGACAACAGCGCCGGCATCTGCGTCCTGGAGGACCAACCGCCCCTGGGCGCGCTCACGCCAGGCGCGGCGGTGCCTCCTCTCCTGGGGCTGGACGACGTGGTCCTTGATGTGGCGGTGACCGCCAACCGACCGGACGGCCTGTCCATGCTGGGCATCGCCCGTGAGGTGGCGGCCCTGTGCGGTAAAACCGTCAGTCCCCCCACGGCGCCGCAGCGGACGGCCACCGCCATGGATCTCAAACGCTTTGCCCAGGGGTGCCGCCTTTTTTCCTTGAGTACGATTGAGAACGTCACCATCGGCCCCTCTCCCCTGTGGCTCCAGCGGCGTCTGGAGCGGGCAGGACTGCGCAGCATCAACACTGCCGTCGACATCACCAATCTGGTGATGCTGGAGACCGGTCAGCCCATGCATGCCTTTGACGGGGAACGGGTGACCGGCGGCGGCGCCGCCGTCCATGTGCGCTTTGCCCAGCCGGGGGAAGACCTGCACACCCTGGACGGTCAGCAGCTTTCCTTGGAAATGGGCCACCTGGTGGTGGCGGATGCCGCAGGACCCGTTGCGCTGGCTGGGGTGATGGGTGGGGCCCCGACCCAGATCACCTCCCGGACCCGTCAAATCCTCCTTGAGGTGGCGGTGTTCGACCCCTCCGCTGTGCGACGCTCGGCCCGGCTGGCGGGTCTGCGCAGTGAGTCGTCCTCCCGCTTCGAGCGGGGTGTCGCACCCCAGGCAACGCTGCCGGCAGCGGATCGTGCCGTGGCCCTGCTGGAGCAACTCTGCGGCGGCACGTGTGTTGCGCGACAGGTGGCCTGTCACCCGAATGTGCTGACGCAGCGGCAGCTGCCGCTGCGCCGTCGGGCGATCCATCGCCTCCTCGGGACCATGGCCGACGGCGCGCCGGTGCAGGATGTCACGGTTGAGGGCTGTCTCCGGGCCCTGGGCTGCGATCTTGTCCCCACGGACGAGGGCTGGTTGGTGACCGTTCCCCACAGCCGCTGCCAGGATCTTTGCCGGGAAGTGGACCTGGTTGAAGAGGTGGCCCGTCTTGTGGGCTACGACCGCTTCGGCGCGGCGTTGCCCACGGCCCTGGCGCCCGGTGGGCGCAACCGCCAGCAGAGCCTCCTCCACCAGTTGCGCCAACGGCTCATTGCCACAGGGCTGCAAGAGTTGTGCCACATGAGCCTCGATCAGGGCGGTCCCGGTGCCCTGGCCCTGACCAATCCCCTGGTCAGCGACCACAGTCACCTGCGGACCGTGCTCTACACCGGCCTGCTGCGGGCAGCACGGAGCAATGCCCAGCAGGGAAACGGGGGACTATGGGGATTTGAGGTGGGCAAGGTATTTTCCACGGTTGGCGCCCAACGGGAACAGCAGCGGCTCGGGGCGGTGCTCTGCAGTCAACAGCAGTATTCCCTCTGGCGTGATGGCGGCAAGGCGGTTCCCCTGGACTTCCACCAGGCCCTTGGGGGGGTGGAACGGGTTCTGGTGAGCCTGGGGATCCAGTTGCAGCGCCAGGCCATGCCCCCGCATGAGGGGGTTGAGCCCTTGCTGCACCCTGGCCGCTCGGTGGCCCTGATCCTTCCGGGAGGAGCCTTTGTGGGCTGGTTTGGTCAGGTTCATCCCCGTGTGACCAAGTCCTGGGACCTGCCGGAGGACGTGTTCCTGTTGGAAGTGGAACTCATGCCACTGCTGGCCACCGCTGAGCAGCGCCATGGCGCGGCGCCCCACTTCCAATCGTTCTCCTTGATGCCTGCTGCGGAGAGGGATCTGGCGGTGGTGGTGCGCCAAGCCATCGGCAGCGGCGCCTTGATGGACACCATCCGCACCGCAGGTGAACCCCTGCTGGAGACAGTCCACTACCTGAGCCGTTTTGACGGGGGCGACCTGGCGCCCGGCACCTGCAGCCATGCGTTCCGGCTGGTGTTTCGTGGGGAGCAGACCCTCACCGACGACCAGGTGGAAGCAGCCCTCACCGCCGTGCTGTCTGTCCTGGAGGAGCGCTTCCAGGCGCAGCGGCGGGCCTGAGCAGAACGCCTCTGCGCGCACCTGCTGTATTACACCTTGCGTACACCTTGGCTTGGCGCCCCCAACCAGGGCATGGAAAGGATAGCTTGGTGGTCCTTTGATTGGGTGCCATGAGCCTTGTGCGGGACGTGATCCTGACGGCCGACGATGAGCTGCGCTACCCCACCAGTGGCGAACTCACCTCCATTGTGGCCTACCTCAATCAAGGCGCTGATCGGGCCAGGGTGGCGGACGTGCTCACCAGCAACGAGCGCAAGATCATTGACAAAGCCTCGCGCCAGTTGTTCAAGCAGCGTCCCGAGTACGTGTCGCCGGGGGGCAACGCCTTTGGCCAGAGACAGCGGGCCCAGTGCCTGCGGGACTACAGTTGGTACCTGCGCCTGGTCACCTACGGGATTCTGGCCGCCAGCACCGACTACATTGAGCAAGTGGGCCTGATTGGCGCCCGGGAAATGTACAACGCCCTCCAGGTGCCCATGGCGGGTATGGTGGATGCCATGGTGACGCTGCGGGAGGCATCTCTGTCCCTGCTCTCCACCCAGGACGCCAACCTGGCAGCGCCCTACTTTGACTTCATGGTTCAGGGCATGGAAACCCTGGCGTGACTTGACGCCTTGCCGTGCTGGGTGCTCTTCGGGGTTGTCGTCGTTGCGGCGGCAGGGACAGGGGGGAAGCTGGCGTAGTTTCCTTAGTAGCGATTAAAGCTATCGAAGTCGTAGGCAGTGATCAGGTTACCGTCCTGCTCGACGACCACCACACCACCCTTGTCCATGGTACGAAGAAGCTGCTTGCGCTGGCGATCAAACGCCTGGATAACATGGCCGATTTGTTTCCGGCCCAGGACGAACTTGTCCCCATAGGGAATGCCGTAGCGCAGCGCCAACGCAACATTCGTTTCGCGGATGCCCCGCTGGGAGATCCGGCTTCCGTAGTGCTTAGTTTTGGTCATGGTCTTCATGAAATTGATTTGGTGATTCAGCCCCAAGGGGGCTAGGGTTGTATGCTCTCCCTTGTCGAGAGGGCATCTATGGTGTGGCTTGGCCGCGCCACATGGTCCCGTCCCCCAGAGATTGACTCAGTCAGGTAAGCTTTTGGGCTCTGGGGTTAGTGAGGATAACCTGCAGCCCTCTGGCCACAGGTCAAACTCAACGATAAAGCTAATCTGAGCTTTTAGCTCAGGCTACTACTCAGCCTTTGGGCACTTCCAGGCGGTAGCCAACATCACGTTCAGTCTTGATCATGTCCCCAAGAGGGCTATAGCGACGAAGTTGATGCACGATGCCTCGGAGGGTTTCCATGCTACCATTGGAAGTATCCGACTCATGAAGGACGTGAAGGAGGTCTCTGTACGGGACAGTTTCTCCACAATGTTGATCCAGACAACGGAGCACTGCAAGCTCAGGGTCTGGGAGCCCCTCAAGAAGGGAAAGGAGCCATTTACTCACGAAAAGCTTGCCCCCAATGCTGAGATAACCATCAGCAAGAGCCTGCTCAGGCTTTACTGTATGCTGATGATCGAGAGAGAGAGAAATTTAATTTCCCTCCTTGGCCTCTATCTGGACATTAACACTCTCGCCAATTTCCAAGCCCTGTAAATTGTTGGAGAGCCTGTCTAAGAAGCCAAGAACACCATAGTCTAAATCAACAAGGAGTCCTCTATGGCTCTCTCTGTCGATCTTGCCGTTAACCAAATCTCCTATCTTCAAATACTTGTCCTTCCATGCTTCTTTTTCTGAAAGCACAAGTCTTTCACTAGCACGATCTACCTCAATAACTATCACAATTTCTACCTATCAATTGGCTTTTGTTTTCTGGAGGGTTAATGACCTGAGAATAGGGAATGAACCCTTTCAGACCCCTTAGAATGAGGATTACACATCCAACCACCGCTATTGAAAGAGGAAACGGTGATTTGCATGGAAGTTCGTTCTTGAGCCATGGAAATAAATTTTTCCCAAGGATCATTCATGAAAGAAGTGGACATCGAGTTGAATTGATGATAAAGTGAAAGTGTTGCATAGCTCTGGAGGCCTTGCCAGAGTGGGGACTTGGGAAGTCCTCCCCTCAAACCTAAACCATCAACTCAATCTTGTGTCAAGGCCCATGGGCCGCTAATTTAACTGGCATATCCACCCGGGGAAGCCTACTGGTTCATGCAAACCCTCTCCACAACTGACTTTCTCATGGTGAAAGTGCATCCAACAGGGACAGGTTGTCCGGACTTTTCACGATGCCCATCATCCACATTTCAGGTAGTCGATCCATGGCCCTCATCTGGCTTCACCTCATCACAGCCCTGGCGGCAATCGGGCTGGGTCTGGTGAGCCTGCTGCTGGCGAAGGGCACGCAGTTGCACCAGTTGATGGGTCGGGTATGGATGGGGCTGATGCTGTGTGCCACCCTTTCCTCCTTCCTGATTCACCGCGTTCACCCCCCAGGGGGATGGAGTTGGCTCCATGGACTTGCCCTCTGGACC